>JAZNIH010000061.1:0-16358 GCA_045577395.1 Acutalibacteraceae bacterium
AGTATGACCAAGAGACACTGTTCTCTACAATTTAAACGTCAATTGCCGATTGACCAAACCAAAAACTAAATCCGCTATACTATGGTTGTAAGGTTACACAAGACCTTGCAACCATAATTTTTTTGGAGGTAAATACTATGATAGGTGCAATTATCGGCGATATTGTCGGTTCAAGATTTGAATTTCACAACCATAAAAGCAAGGACTTCACGCTCTTTACTCCCAAGTGCTTTTTTACCGATGACACAGTTATGACTCTTGCTGTTGCAAATGCTCTGAACAAATACGAAACCGTAACCGACTACGAGAATTTTAAGCTGACTCTTATAAAATCAATGCATGAAATCGGAAATCACTATCCTAATTGCGGTTACGGCGGAAGATTTTACGGCTGGATAAGGAACAGAAGAACAACTCCCTACAATAGCTACGGCAACGGCTCAGCTATGAGAGTTTCACCTGTTGGTTGGTACGCTAAATCGCTTGATGAAGCTGAAAGATTAGCCAAAGCAACTGCGGTTGTAACACACAATCACCCCGAAGGAATAAAGGGTGCGGTAAGTGTGGCAGGCGCAATTTATCTTGCCCGTACGGGTAGCACGATGAATGAGCTCAGGAAATACGTCAGCAGGTTTTATAAAATTGATTTCACTCTTAATCAAATCAGACCAACCTACGGATTTTATGAAACCTGTCAGGATTCCGTTCCTCAGGCATTTGAAGCATTCTTTGAATCGGTGAGCTTTGAGGATGCAATAAGAAATGCAATCTCTATCGGTGGAGACAGTGATACCATAGCCGCAATAACAGGCTCAGTTGCAGAAGCATTCTATGGCGTAGAAAACAAATTAAAGGAAACGGCAGTGTCCTATCTTGATGAAAGACTGCTGAAAATTTATAACGAATTCAATAACAAAGCGGAGGTAAAGTAAAATGAAAAACAACATCACGGAATTAGTATTCATCCTGGACAGAAGCGGCTCAATGGCAGGTCTTGAGAGCGATACAATCGGCGGATTCAACGCTATGATTGAAAAGCAGAAGAAGGAAGACGGCGAATGCTACATCTCTACTGTACTCTTCGATAATGTAAGCGAAGTGCTTCACGACAGAGTTAAGCTCTCTGACATAAAGCCTATGACTGACAAGGAGTACACAGTCAGAGGCTGCACGGCTCTCATTGATGCTCTTGGCGGAGCGATTCATCACATCGGCAACATCCATAAGTACGCCCGCCCTGAGGATGTACCCGAGCACACAATGTTCATCATCACCACCGACGGTATGGAGAACGCAAGTCAGCGTTACTCAAGTGAGCAGGTCAAAAGAATGATTGAACGTCAGAAAGAAAAATACGGTTGGGAGTTTCTTTTCATCGGTGCGAATATTGATGCAGTTGAAACAGCAAGACGCTACGGCATTAACGAGGAAAGAGCCGTTAATTACAACGCTGATGCCAAGGGTACGGGAATACTTTACGAGTCCGTTGCCTGCGCTGTGACTAATGTCAGAAAGTGTGCACCGCTTGATAATAGTTGGAGAGAAAATCTTGATGTGGATTATAAGAAGAGAGGAAAGAAATAAAAAAATTTAATGAACATCTCATCCTTCACAAGACACTTACCCTGCGGTAGGTGTCTTGTTTTTTTATTTCAAGGAAGGATGTAATAATTCAATAATACTCAGAAAAAATTTCAAACACGCAAGTGTTATGCGGCAGGTTGAAAAGCAAAAGAATCAAATTTTGGTTATATGAACACTGCGTCACATTTTTCTCACTCAAAAAATTTTTTCAACTTTTTTTAAATTCTCGGAACATTTTACCCCTGCTTATGTCGTGGTATATATGGAGAGAAAAATATTTTATCAAAAGCTCAAACTAAATATTATTGACCGTAAAAAAATTTTTTAAACCATTCGACAAATTTCCCCTTGTCAAAATTTTCAAAATAATATATCATACCACCGTCACGATGTTTTTGTTGAGCTTGGCGAAAACACAACTACTTTAATTATGCTTTGCTCAAACAGCCACACACATCGATTTATATTTAGCTTTATTTAAAAGCTGTTACATAGTGACCAAACAGAATATGAGCGAGGTGAGATTTTCTCCCCACGCTTGTTTCTGTTGCCTGTGTAACGGCTTTTTTGTTTTGCAAATTTTCTTGCGGTGGGTTGTAAATGTTTTGAAAACATTTCAGTTTTTGGGTGTCCATTTGGCCTCTCCCAGTGGGAATAAGTGAGAATTGTTTTTCGAGTCACTTGTAAACAGTTTGAAAACTTTCGGGTTCGATGGTTCTCTTTTGCTCGAAAAATGTCCGTAGGAAAGTAGAGTGGTATTTAAAATTACCGCCTCTGAACGGAATCAATGTTTCTGTGTCCTTGTCTTATCGAGCATTGGATTTCGGGCCCGGAAATCCCCAAACGGGCAAAAAGCCGTTTTACAAAACAGAATGAATGGAGATGAAAAGAAGAAAAAGAATCAAGTTAACAGCAGACAAACGTAATTATGACTTTAAATATTCTGTTAACTTTCGGGAATCAGGGTTTCCACTTGCCCTTTCCCTGTCCGTATAAGTGGAAACTAATTTTTATAAATTTTGAGGAGGTGAAAATCCAATGAAAAAGAAAAATCACGATGTGATTGTCAAAGCGTATCTTAACAAAGATGAATATGAAAAGCTCTGTGACCTGAGCAGAGCAACGGGAGTTTCCAAATCAAAGGTCATCCGTCTTCTGATTACTATGTGCAGGCTCAAGGAAGCTCCGCCTGCCGATTACCCGAAGCTTATCCGTGAGCTTCGTGCCGTGGGTAACAACCTTAATCAGCTTTTGGTTGTTGCCCGAGCAAGAGGCTGGAACAATCAGAAAGAAATTTCTTCTGTTCTCTCTTCCGTGCTTGAAACGGAAAACAAAATTGTCAGTGAGTTTACTTCGGAGAAGGATGAAGTGCCGTGGCAGTAACGAGAATATGGCCGATAAAAGGCAGGCTTCGTAATGTAATTGATTACACAGTGAACCCTGAGAAAACTTTTAATCCAAACTACACTTTTGAAGAGCTGCAAGCACTCAAGGATGTAATTGACTACGCAATGGAAAGCGACAAAACCGAAAAGCAGTTTTATGTTACGGGAGTTAACTGCACAGCAGGCTTTGCAAGAGAACAGATGGTGAATACCAAAAGACTTTTCAAAAAAGAAGACGGCATCCTTGCCTTTCACGGTTATCAGTCCTTCAAGCCCGGTGAGGTTACACCTGAGCTTGCTCACGAAATCGGAATCAAGCTCGCAGAAAAATTATGGGGTGACCGCTTTGAGGTTGTGGTATCAACCCACCTTGACAAGCACCACCTTCACTCACACTTTGTACTTAACTCGGTTTCATTTGTTGACGGAAAGAAGTTCAACGCCTGCAGGGCAAGCTACTACGAAATGCGAAGAGCATCCGACGAGCTTTGCAGAGAGTACGGACTGTCCGTCATTGAAAAACCACGCAAGGCTCCCTCACGAATGCAGTACCTTGCAGAGAAGAACGGTGAGATGACCAAGTACACAAATGTTAAGCGAGACATTCAGGAGTGCATGGCGATGTCTTACTCTCCCGAAAAATTCAATCAGCTCATGGAGAAGCGAAGGTACACTATGTTTTTCATCGGTGACGAGCTTGCGGTAGACCATCCTTTCATTAAGTCGCCCATAAGACTGTGTGACCTTGGTGAAGGCTACAGCACAGATGAAATTCTGGAATTCATTTACAACAATAAGCACTACCTGAAAAGAATTAATGTGCCCGAACAGACAAGAGTAAAGGATATTTTCTTCGACGGTGATGTCAGCAACAGCTATGTTACCTTCTACGACCTTTACTCTCACTTCGTTCCAGGCCTTGCTTATGTAAAAAAGTATCCCGAGAAAAACAGAGAGGTGTCCTTCTACTTACAAAAAGAAATATTGAAGTTCGATAAATTCTGTGAAGAGCAAAACCTTTTGTGCGACAACGATGTTGAATCTTATGAAGACCTTGTGGCTCTCAAGGATAAAACAATGAAAGAATACAATGAGCTTATCAACCTTCGTAAGGAAGTACGAAATGCAATCAAGCGAGCCGACAGAAGCGGTGACACACAAAACGCTAATGAGCTCAGAGAACATAACAAAGATATTACAGCACATCTGACAACATTGAGAAAGCACATAAAAATCTGTGACAGAGTTATCTCCCGTGACACTCTTGTTAAGGATTTAATGGACGAGCTTCATGACCATGCAGTATGGCAGGAAAGAAGCTTAGGTCCGAGTCGTGAAACACAAACACTAAACGATCACGAACAGTCAAGATAAAAATTAAGGAGGAATAAAAATGCTTGACGAAAATAAAACATTAGACATAATCAGTGCCGATAAGGTTGAAGTAAAGGAGGTCAGATGGCTGTGGCCGGGCTACATCCCTTACGGAAAAATCACACTCCTGCAGGGTGACCCCAGTGACGGCAAGAGTACCTTTATGCTGACACTTGCGGCACTTTTAACAACAGGTCAGAGTCTTCCCTTCTGTGATGAAGAAATTGAACCGATGAATGTAATTTACCAGACAACGGAGGATGACGCGGAAGACACTGTTGTACCGAGATTCATAAAGGCGGGAGGTGATACAACAAAGCTTCATTTCATAGACGAGAAAGAAAAGACATTGACTTTCAGCGACAGAAGAATCGCTGATGCCATAAAGGCGACTAACGCTAAGCTTGTCATCCTTGACCCGTTGTCCGCTTACATCGGCGGTGATGTTTCACTGAACATTGCTAATGATGTTCGTGCTCAATTCAACCCTTTGATACAAGCCGCAAAGGAAACAGGCTGTGCCGTTGTAATTGTCGGTCACATGAACAAGATGGGCGGAACAAAAGCTCTTTACCGTAGCCTCGGCTCTATTGATGTGGTAGGAGCTGCACGAAGCTGTTTACTCATTGCGAGAACAGATAAGGACAGACCTGACGAAAGAGTTATGGCGGTACAAAAGAGCAACCTTGCTCCGACGGGTAATGCCGTTATCTTTAACATCACACAGGACGGCATTGAATGGGTAGAAGAAACTGCTAGGACGGCAGATGAAATTTTAAGCTCTTCTTGCTCATCGGCAGGCAGACCTAACGAGCAGATTACAAAGGCAAAGGAAATACTTTTGGAAATGCTCTCTGACGGTCCGAGGGCACAGGCGGACATTATGAGCCGAATGGAACAGGAACGCATAGGCAAGAGCACTGCAATCAAAGCGAAGAGTGAGCTCGGATGCATGAGCACCAAGGAAGGCAAACGCTGGCAATGGTCACTTGTATCGGAAGAATGTGTCAATGACACCGCAGAGTGTTATTGAATTATTACATCCTTCCTTGAAAACAAAAATCAAAATCTATATTAAAATTCATGGAGGTCTATTATGACAACATTAACAGAAATCAGAATCGAAAATTTAAAATCATTCGAAAACAATCCTTTCATTTTCAGAGAGGACACGGCCTTTGATATGCTTATCGAAAGCATTTCAAATTTAGGAGTACTTACACCAATCATCGTCCGCAGTCTTGACGACGGTGATTATGAAATCATCAGCGGTCACAGACGAGCTGAAGCCTGCAGAAGGCTCGGTATTGAAACAATCCCTTGCATTGTTAAAGAGCTTACAAGAGATGAAGCAACGGTTATACTCGTTGACCTTAACTTACAAAGAGATGAAGTCTTACCCAGTGAAAAAGCCCACGCTTACAAAATGAAAATGGATGCTCTTAAAAATCAGGGAGCAAGGACGGATTTAACTTCTACACAGTCTGTGTCGAAGTTCCGTACAACAGAAGAGGTCGGTAAAGAGAACAACGAGAGCCGTGAAACCGTAAGGCGGTACATTCGATTGACTTATCTCATTCCTGAAATATTGAAGTTAGTTGATGAAGGACGAATCGCTTTTACTCCTGCCGTTGAGCTTTCTTTCCTGTCGCTGGAAGAACAGCACGAGGTTTACGGGTTTTATGAAAACGAAGAGGTTACACCCTCATACTCGCAAACAGTACGAATGAAAAAGCTTCATACGGAAGGCACACTGACATCGGACAGAATAGTTGAGATTATGGCGGAGGCTAAAGCCAATCAGAAAGACTACTTAAAGATACCTACGGAGAACATAAACAAATACTTTAAGTCGAGATTTACAGAAAAACAAAAGCAGGAATTTGTGATTAAGGCTGTTGAACATTATCATAGGTACCTGATGCGGCAGAGAGATGCAAGATAAGGAAGGAGGGATGCTATGAAATCACAGGAAGCGTATAAGTTATTATTCAGGGAATATCCCGATGTGGTAAACGCCCATCAGCTTTGTGAAATGCTCGGCGGTATAAACATTAAAACTGCCTACAAGCTTCTAAAAAGCGGTGCAATCAAAAGCTTTATTATCGGCAATAAATATCTCATCCCGAAAATCAATGTTTTTGAATACCTCGAATTAGTAGATAACAAAACATAATCTCACACATTTGCAAAATGTCAAATCTGCCGCTAACATATAGGTGTCAGCGGCAGATTCATAAAAAACAAGAAAAGGAAGTGATACAAATAGTTACAGGTCATCTCAGGGAACGAGGCGGTATTTACCACATAGTTCTCAATTATACCGACAGTGACGGCAAAAGAAAAAATCCCTCCAGGTCAACGGGCTTGCCTGTGAAGGGAAACAAAAAGAGAGCTGAAAAAATGCTCCGTGAGGCTTGTGAAGAGCTCGAAGAAAAGCTGAAAAACGGCGAATTGAAAAAGGAAAAGGCTTACTCACCGCCTGAAATGCAAAAAACGCCCTTTAAAGAGTTTTTACAGGATTGGCTTCAGATGTCAAAGGTGAATGTAGAGGTGTCAACCTACGGCGGATATTGCCGTGTTATCAACAGAAAAATCATCCCGTATTTTGAAGAGCATTATCCGGGCATTATGCTTGAGGATGTAACACCGAAGCAGATTCAGGATTTTTACACCTTTGAAATGACAGTAAACGGAGTTTCGGCAAACACTATTATCCATTACCATGCAAACATCAGAAAGGCCTTGCATTATGCCTTTAAAATCGGTCTTATTGATGTTAATCCTGCTGACAGAATTGACAGACCTAAAAAGGAGCGCTTTGTGGGTGAAGCCTATACGGAAGAAGAAATCCAGGAGCTTCTTGAAAAATGCAAGGGTGATGTTCTTGAATTTGCAATTGTAATGGGTGCTTTCTACGGGCTTCGCAGAAGTGAGGTATGCGGTCTTAAATGGGATGCAGTCGATTTCAAAAACAAAACCTTTACGGTAAAAAGAATTGTCACCGAGGTTTATGTTGACGGAAAGATTCAGCTTGTTGAAAAGGAACGCACCAAAACGAAATCCTCATTCAGAAGGCTTCCTCTTATAAAGCCTATGGAGGAATATCTTCTCAAGCTGAAAGAGGAAGAAGAAAAGAACAGAGAGCTTTGCGGAAACTTCTATTGTCAGAAGTATAACGGGTATATTTATGTAAATAAAATCGGTGAACTGGTAAAACCGGGCTACATTACAAAATACTTTCCCGAGTTTTTAGAGAAAATCGGAATGAGGCGGATACGCTTTCACGACCTTCGTCACAGTTGTGCAAGTCTGCTTTATGCAAACGGCGTTTCACTCAAGGAGATTCAGGAATGGCTCGGTCACAGTGATATTTCCACCACCTCAAATATTTATACCCACCTTGATTTTAATTCAAAAATTAATTCGGCTACTGCTATTATGGGAGTTCTGCCCGGCGGAAAAAAGTGATTTTTGATGGTAATTCTGACGAAAAAACGGCAGTAAAAAACAGCATATTTTTATGCCCTCGGAGGGCAAACGGAGGGCAAATGTCGATTTTCTGCCAAAAACGGGCCCAAAATAGCACTCATAAAATCACGGTTTTCAGGCAAAACAAAAACCCGAAAACCCTTGTAAATACTGGGGTTTTCGGGAGTTGGTGCCGGTGACCGGACTTGAACCGGTACGGTGTTGCCACCGAGGGATTTTAAGTCCCTTGCGTCTGCCTATTCCGCCACACCGGCGTGTCTTGCGACTTGTATATTATATAGGTTTTAGGTGCCGTTGTCAAGAGTCACCGAGGATTTTTTAAACTGTTTTTTGATTGACTTTTTCTTTCCCGTATGCTATAAATCTAATGATATATATTATGTTCCGAGGAGGATTTTTATGACCGCTTATCCCAACCCCTTTATCCCCGAAAGAGCTGACCCTTACGCTATGAGAGCGCCCGACGGCACCTGCTATTTTACTGCTTCCTACCCCGCCTTCGGTGACGTTGAGCACGGATATGACCGTATCGTGCTTCGTAAAAGTGAAACCGTTGCAGGTCTCGCTGACGCTGAAGAAAAAACTATATGGAAGGCACCCTCCTCGGGCGTGTGCTCAAGACATATATGGGCTCCCGAGCTTCATTTTATAGGCGGCAAGTGGTACGTTTTCTTTGCAGCAGGTAACAGCGACGACGTATGGCATATCCGCCCCTACGTGCTGTGCTGCAAGGATGCCGACCCCTATAACGGTGAGTGGGCTGAGCCCGTAAGAATGGAGGCTATGGCCTCGGATGAGCTGTCCTTCAGAGGCTTCTCTCTCGATATGACATATTTCTCTCACGGTGATAAGCATTACCTTATCTGGGCGCAAAGCGTAGGCGATTCGTCACTGCTTATGGCTGAAATCAACCCTGCCGAGCCCCGGAAGCTCACCTCTCACCCCATACTTCTCACCAAGCCCGAATATGATTGGGAAAAGGTGCGCTTCAGAGTAAACGAGGGCGCCGCCGTACTTAAAACCGACGGTAAAATCTACGTATTCTTTTCTGCCTCGGGTACGGGCTCGGAATACTGTATCGGAAGGCTGAGTGCAGATGCCGATGCGGATTTAATGAACCCTCAGAACTGGTACAAGCTCCCCTGCCCTGTGCTTTCAACGGAAGACCTTATCGGAGAATCGGGACCGGGTCACAACAGCTTTATTACCGACGAAAAGGGAGATATTCTCCTTGTTTACCACGCCCGACCTGCCTCACATTTTGAGGGAAAATGCGGAACCTTTACCGATGATCCGCTTTATGACCCCTGCCGCCATGCGAGAATACGTAAGGTTAAATTTGATGCCGACGGCGTGCCCGTGCTTAAGTAGTTATAAAACGTTTGAGGGAGTTTGGAATGCAGAGCGCAGAACGCAGAAATTCTCAATTCTCAATTGCGGACAACCCTATAATTAACGGCGGAGCCAATTCATGACACAGTCAATTCATGCCGCAGGCAATTCATTTCCGTCCCCTGTGTTCTTCCGCTTTTTCTGTTAAAACAGTATTTAATTAAACAAAATCTATTGCACTTCGTCAATACCTGTGCTATATTACTGTATAAGAAATAAAAATTCGGAGGAGGTCCACCAATGAACTATTCCGTAAATCCGCGTGATTTTATTCATGAAAGTGACAGCAAGGCACTGAACGCGCTCAAATCAATTCCCGGCTTTGATCAGTTTGTAAAGGCCTTTCTTAAGGTCTGGAACGAGCCCTCAATGAAGATTCTTAATATGTCCAGTAAGGTTCGCTTATCTGAAGAGCAGTGTCCTCGCATTTATAATCTTCTGGTTCCTATATGTGAAAAGTTCTCAATTCCCGTCCCTGAATTATATCTTGAGTTGGACAGAGCACCAAATGCTTATACCAGCGGCGATACAACAGTTTTCATCACCGTAACAACAGGTCTTCTTGAGCTTATGGATGACGACGAAATTCAGGCAGTTCTTGCCCATGAATGCGGCCATATAGTCTGTCACCACGTTCTCTATCACACAATGGGACAGATTGTTCTCAACGGTGCGGCAAGCTTTCTCGGCCTTGGTGCACTGGTCAACACTGCTCTAAGCACCGCATTTTCATATTGGATGAGATGCAGTGAGTTTTCCGCTGACAGAGCGGCCGCTGTTTTCTGTGGCGGCCCTGACAAAGTGGTAGATGTTATGCTCCGTCTTGCAGGCGGCAGCAAAGAGGTCTCAGATGAAATCGACTCTGAAAAATTTATGCAGCAAGCAAGCGAATATGCAACCTACGTGGGCACATCACAATGGAATAAGCTTCTTGAATTCCTTGCACTTATGAATGTTACACATCCTTTCCTTGCAGTACGTGCCGCAAGCATAAGCGAATGGTGCAACGGCAACTCATTTAAGGGAATAGCTGCAAATCTTAACGGTCTCAGAATGTCAGCGGCTGAAGGACGCTGCCCGAAATGTAACGCTTCGGTTTCATCCGATTGGGCTTTCTGCAGAAAATGCGGAAATCCGCTTAAAGCGTAAAGGAGGTAAAATAATGGCTTTAACAGACAGCAGCCGTATCTTTACAACACATGTTCAGGATATGGAAAGAATACTTGATTACTGTAAGACATATTTCACGGATAAAGGCTACGAGGTATCAACAGAGCTACTTGCAAACGGAGGATTTATAAGCCTTACAACAAAAGGCATTTTTAAAACGATTTCCGGTATGAATACCGGCCTTAACATTACCCTTACTCAGATGAACGGTGCTATATCCGTTTCAATGAAAATCGGTCTTTTCGGAAAGCAGCTCGTACCGACTGCAATAACTATGCTTGTATTCTGGCCTATGCTTATTCCTCAGATTTACGGTCTTGTACAGCAGAACAAGCTTGATACCGAAGCATACAGTGTCATTGAAGCCGCCATCCGTGAATGTGAAGAATCGGTTATAAACAATATTGACGAAGATACCGCATTTTGTCCGTTCTGCGGTGTAAAAATGCCCGCCAGTGCTAATTTCTGTGTCAGCTGCGGCAAAAGAATAACCGAGGAGTCGACTGTTTGTTCAAAGTGCGGCATCGAAATTCCCGATTCCTTCATGTTCTGTCCCAACTGCGGAACACCTGTAGAAAAAGAAACCGTGACTAACTCATAATCTGCTTTTTACTTATACGTTAATTAAAAACTCACAAGGCTGACACCTTGTGAGTTTTTTAATGTATTGAACAGAGTCAAACGCCCGCAGAGCATTCCCTGACCACTGACTGCTTAAATCACACGTCATTTCTTACGAGATCCTCGTAGGTTTCTCTCTTTACCGCAACGGTATCCTCACCCTTATTAAGCATAACAACTGCAGGTCTCGGGATTCTGTTGTAGTTTGATGCCATTGAGTAGTTATAGGCACCCGTTGTGCATACGGCAACGACGTCGTTTCTTACGGGCTTGGGCATTTTAACGTCGGGCTGGATAATATCTCCGCTTTCGCAACAGCGGCCCGCAACATCGGCAACAAAATTCTTTTCCTCGTTCATACGGTTAGCAAGAAGCACCGTGTATTTCGAGCCGTAAAGAGCATATCTCGGGTTATCAGTCATACCGCCGTCAACGGAAACGTAGTTTTTGTAGCTTGTGATTTCCTTTACAGTACCGACAGAGTAAAGAGTCATACCTGCATCGGCAACAATGCTTCTGCCCGGCTCCATAATAATCTGAGGCATATCAATTCCGAGAATATGACATTCCTTTCTGATGTGCTCACCGAGCTTTGCGATATTTGCATCAACGTCAAGATAGGGGTCGTCCTCAGTATAGCGGACACCGAAGCCGCCGCCGAGATTGAGTATCTTAAAGGTGACTCCGTATTCCTTCTGCATTTTTGCGCCGAAGGTGAGCATAATTGTTGCCGCCTGAAGATAAACGTCACCCTCGCTGTCAAAAACCTGAGAGCCTACGTGGCAATGATAGCCGACGATTTCAATGCTTTCGTTTGTGAGAGCCTTTTTTATGAGCTCCTCTGCCTGTCCTGTCTCTATTGCAGTACCGAACTTTGAATCAACCTTGCCCGTTGCAACCGCATCGTAGGTGTGAGGGTCAATACCGGGAGTAAGACGGAGAATAACCTTCTGCTTTGCTTTGTCCTTTTTGCATCTTGCTATTGCATCGAGCTCATAGCTGCTGTCTGCAACGAAGTAGCCCACACCGCATTCCATAGCATAGGTAACGTCTGCATCAGTCTTGTTATTGCCGTGAAAAAGAGACCTTTCCATATTGAATCCCGCCTTCACAGCAGTATAAATCTCACCGGGGGAAACAAGGTCAATGCCCATTCCCTCAGCCTTCATAATCTCATATATCTTCTTGAAGGATGCCGCCTTTGAGGCATAACAGGGAAAGCTGCTTTCACCGAAGTGCTTTTTCATACTCTCAAGATAAACGCGGCAGTTGTATCTTACTCTTTCCTCGTCAAAAAGATAGAGCGGTGTACCGTGCTTTGCGGCAAGCTCTACGGTATCCATACCTGCGAAGGTAAGATGATTACCGTTAATTCCAATATTTTCACATATCATATCTTATCATTCTTTCATTTGGTGGTAGGAGTGGAAGGGTTCGGGGACTTATCAGTTCGCGGGTAGCTGCTTGTTACTTTTTCAGCGTTGGCGCGTGACTACCGGCTACTGACTACTGACTACTCGAAGCCGAAGGCTTCGTTATCAGAGCATATGTGCCAGAAGCTCTTCCTTGCTCACATTGATTGTATCAGCAGGTGCAACGTCGAATACCGTCTTGCAGCCCTTGTCACCTCTCTGAGCCATTCTGTAAACGGCTCTTGCATAGCAGGTGAGTACACTTCCCGTAAACTCGGGGTTTGAGTCAAGAGTAAGGCTGTATTCGATAACCTGCTTGTGGCAGTCATCCTTACCTGTCACACCTGTGCGGATAACGCTTCCGCCGTGAGGAAGCTCGGCGTGGTCTCTTTTCATTTCCTCAATTGTAATGAAGGTTACGGTCGTATCGTAGGGCTCGAAGTATGCGGGCATTGTAACGATTTCCTTACGGATACGCTCTAAATCTGCGCCCTCCTCTGCCACAACAAAGCATTCTCTCTTGTGCTTGTCACGGGCAGTAAGCTCGGGAGCCTCTCCGCTTCTCACACGGTTCATAGCATCCTCAACGGGTACTGTATACTGACGGGCATCAAGCACGCCCTCAATACGTCTGATAGCATCGGAATGACCCTGACTTACGCCCTTGCCCCAGAAGGTATAATCGTTACCGTCGGGGAGAATTGCCGAAGCATAGAGGCGGTTAAGTGAGAACATACCCGGGTCCCAGCCGCAGGAAATAAGGGCAACCTTGCCGCTCCTTTCTGCCTTTTCGTTTACGTTCTTATAGTGAACGCTTATCTGTGAATGGTTGTCATAGGAATCGATAACATTGAACTTCTCTGCTAAAGCGGGGGTCATTTCGGGTAAATCCGTAGCACTGCCGCCGCAGATAATCATAACGTCAATTTTATCCGTCCACTTGCCGATATCGTCCGTATGGACTACGGGAACGTTTTCGGTAGCAATTTTAAGTGAAGAAGGGTCACGTCTTGTAAAGACTGCCGCAAGCTCCATATCGCTGTTTCTTTTTACGGAATCCTCGACTCCTCTGCCCAGGTTACCGTAGCCGTATATACCAATTTTCATCTATATCACCTTTGGTCGGGATAATGTCCTGCTTTCTTAAGCAAGAATATCATCCATATTGTAATAGCCTGCATCCTTGTTTACAAGGAATTCGGCGGCGGTTACCGCACCCTCGGCAAAAAGGCCTCTGTTTTCAGCCTCGTGCTTAAGGGTGATAACCTGACTGTTTGTGGCAAAAATCACCTCGTGAGTACCGACCTCGTTACCCATTCTTACAGCGTGGATGCCGATTTCGTTTTTGGTTCTCTTGCCGTACTCGTGTCTGCCGATATTGTATTCACATTCATCCTTGACGCTCTTTATCGAGTCGGCGAGAAGAAGCGCCGTACCGCTGGGAGCATCAAGCTTTCTGTTGTGGTGCTTTTCAATAATTTCGATGTCACAGTCGGGCATAGCCTTTGCAACAATCTTTGCAAGGCAGGAAAGAATAGCCACACCGAAGGACATATTTGCACTGCAGAAAAGAGGAATTTTTTCACTTGCAGTTTTTATCATTGCCTTTTCCTCATCGGTCTGACCCGTAGTGGCAACAACGAGAGGAATACCTCTTTTTACCGCATACTCTGTTACGTCTGCCGTTGCGCTGTGGTGGGAAAAATCGATAATGCAATCGGCCTCTCCCTCGTATTCTTTGATAGAAGAATAGATTTTATTCTCCTTGTCCGTTGTGAATTCCATACTGCAGAAGGCGGCGGTCTCGTGCTTTTCGCTGTCAGCAATAATCTGACAGAGCACCTTACCCATTGCTCCCCCTGCACCGTTAACTATAATCTTCATTTTTAAATCCTCTTATACGTCAAGGCCGAGCTTTCTCATTTCTGAAAGAAGAACTGCCTTTGTATTGTCCTCCATAACTGTAAGAGGTGATCTTACGAAGTCCTCGCAGAATCCCATAGCTGCCATAGCTGCCTTTGCAGGGATGGGGTTAACCTCGCTGAAGAGAGCCTTTACGAGGGGGAAGAACCTGAACTGCATTTCAGCCGCACCCTTAACGTCGCCGTCAAGGAACTTGTGTACCATTTCTGAGGTTTCCTTGGGAAGCACGTTTGAAAGAACAGAGATAACACCCTTACCGCCTACTGAAAGAAGGGGTATGATCTGATCGTCATTACCTGAATAAAGGGTGAGCTTGTTACCTACAAGAGACATTGTTTCAACAATCTTGTCGATTGAGCCGTTAGCCTCCTTGATGCCCTGAATCATGGGATGGTCTGCAAGAACAGCATAGGTCTTGGGCTCGATGTTTACACCCGTTCTTGAGGGTACGTTATAGAGAATAACAGGCTTTGTGCTTGCGTCTGCGATTTCGGTAAACATATTGATAAGACCCTTCTGTGTAGCCTTGTTGTAATAGGGAGTAACAACAAGCATAGCGTCACAGCCAACCTCACAAGCATACTTTGTAAGCTCGATAGCGTATGCGGTATCGTTTGAGCCTGTACCTGCGATTACGGGCACTCTGCCTGCTACAACCTCAACTGCAAAGCGGAGAACCTCTCTGTGCTCCTCGTCGGTGAGGGTTGAGGCTTCACCTGAGGTACCTGCTACAACGAGAGCGTCAATGCCCTCTTCAATCTGCCAGTTGATAAGCTTTTCAAATGCGGGATAATCAACGCCTTCGGCGGTCATCGGAGTAATAATAGCTGATGCTGCTCCTTCAAAAATGGGCTTTGTGTTCATAATTTTCTGCTCCTTTAAAAAGTAATTAAATTACCGAGAAATCATTTATATGCCATAAAAAAACACCCGATTAAAAATACCGAGTGTCAATATATATGCAAATCACAGTAAAATACTGCTTTTTTACAGTTATAATAGCACTCCGCACATGCGACAGTCGGTCAAATCTTATTTCAACCGCCCAGGTAGCCTTTCGCCTGACTCCTTCGGCGACCAACCCTTTCTTAAACGGCAGGACCTGCGCCGTCCCTTAAGCCGAAAAATACTGATGATGAATCGCGCCTCTATCATAAATGAAATATTCGGTTTTTGCCTATAAATAATAGGTGTTAAGATTTTAGCACTTTTAACGGCGAATGTCAATAGTTTTTTTGCGGAATTAATAAAATCGCAGGGCTGATTCAAAGCAACGCCTGCAGGAGATCTTTTTCAATGCGCAATTCGGAATGCGCAATGCGAAATTGCGACAATCGTGGGGAGCAAACCGTAAGGTTGTTCCCGCCCCTTTTTCGCTCATGCCGCTTGACTACCCCTTCGACGGCTACACCGACATCTCTCCTTTTAAGGTAGGCTTGGTGTTTGCAGAACGAGGGGGGTATATCTTTTTCACCTTTATGTTTGATGTAGTTTTTAATCGTGATGCGCTCATGCCGCGCGGGCACTTCCTTTGGCTCAGTCGAGCACCAAAGGAAGCAAAATGCCCTCTTTTTAGTAGCACGAACAAACATATTAACCGTAAGATATTACCCGCCTTACAATGCCAGACTCCGCAGCGATCAGGTTGTATCCTACCTCTACCGCCAAAGCTTCGATAAAATCTTCACCGCAGATAACTGACGATGGCGAAAGGCTTGATATATTCTGAAAGATGTAGCCCGCCTCCGTCTGCATTTTCAGGCAGCGTCCGACGTCACTTTTGTTTAAGTTTGCATAAGGTTTCTTACCTTCCTTAAAGCAATCTTTTGTTCCTTCTACTCACAATTAAGTAAGGAAGTGCATTAAACAAAAGCCTTACCCGCTGCGGAATCAACGGACGCAGGGCGGGGATAACCTGACGGAAAGGTAGTATATTGCGCACATCTGATTGTTTGGTAAAGGAAGACTGTTGTGCGCTGCCGAGGCTTGTTGATGGAGGCGGACT
>JAZNIH010000062.1:0-14479 GCA_045577395.1 Acutalibacteraceae bacterium
GCGAATGTAATCCGAAACAGTTTTTTGAACGAGGATTTCCGCCAATCTTTTGTTAAAATACTCGTGAATCCAAAAGGATTCACTGTGTTTTGTGCCTCAGCTTGACAAAAATCCTCTGTTCAAAAAATCTTCGACCTGAAAGCGGAAGATTTTATTTTGGATTTTTGGTTGCTGAGCACGAGGGAAGGCTGACGCCTTTCAAGGGCGAAGCACCGAAAAGCCTTTAAAAGAAACGTTTTCAGGCTATTTCGAATTATATCCGCCAACTTATGTATAGTGATTTACTCTGCTTTTCCTACGGAATAAAAGATTTCCATATGCTTCTTTGCGTTTTCGTAAGCGCCTGCTATTTCTGCCTGATGAAGGTCATAATAGCCTTTGATTGTACCCTTTTCATATCCTTCTCTTGCCTTGCCCTCTGCTGCGGCAAAGGTAGCGGTAGCTATGTTGATTTTCTTAATGCCGTTCTGATGACAGCGGATAAAGTCCTCAGGCTCAATGCCCGTTCCGCCGTGAAGCACGAGAGGCACGTCAACGCTTGACTGCACCTTTTCGAGAATATCGAATCTAAGCTCGGGAGCATCCTTATAGAAGCCGTGAGCATTGCCGATTGCTATTGCAAGAGCATCAACGCCTGTTCTTTCTGCAAAAATCTTTGCCTGCTCGGGGCTTGTACAGCGCATAGCGATATCAACGCTTCCGTCCTCGCTTCCGCCTACACAGCCGATTTCAGCCTCAACTGCGGCACCGTAGCCCTTTGCGAGAGAAACAACCTCTTTGGTTTTTGCGATGTTTTCCTCAACACTCAGATGTGAGCCGTCAAACATAACCGAGGTAAAGCCTAAACGGAGAGCCTGACCGATACATTCGATTGTAGTACCGTGGTCGAGATGCACCGCAACGGGCACGGTAGCATTTTTTGCCGCTGCAAGCATTGCGGGACCGATGATTGCAAGCGGGGAATGATTGAGGCGCACCTCAGCAATCTGCAAAATAATCGGTGAACGTGTTTCCTCGGCTGCTTTTATAACACCGAGAATCATTTCGAGATTAGCAACGCTGAAGGAGCCTACTGCATATCCGCCATTCTGCGCATCAGAGAGAAGAGCTTTCATATTTACAAGTGGCATATTAACACTCCTTTATTCTATTGATTTGAGGGATTCAACCATATCTACCTTTTTCAGCTTACGGTGAAGAACAACGTTTACAACTGACGAGAAGACAAAGGCAAGAGCGGCAGCGTAAATAAAGCTTTTTGCCGAAAGACCTCTGCCGAACATGAAAATATCTACCTCAGCCATAAAGATAACAACCATATGAAGTCCTATACCTACAATAAGACCTTCGATGATGCCGATAACCGACAGTATGATATTTTCACGGAAAATGTAGGACGAAACCTCAAGATTGTCAAAGCCGAGCACCTTGATGGTTGCGATTTCCTTTGTTCTTTCCGTAATGTTTATAATCGAAAGATTGTAAAGAACGGTGAAGGCGAGAAGAGCGGCTGAGATGATAAAAATAAGAACAATTGCGCTGATTGAGTCCATGATATTTTCAAAGGAGCTCTGAATCTGACTTGTGTAAGCGACAGCGCTGATTTCGTATTCGTTCATCAGCTCTTTGGCAAGCTCGTTTTTCTGTTCGTTGGTGGGGCTGTCAAGTGAGAAGTTAGCCGTTATATAGTTGTATGACGGATTTGTGCCGAAAACGCTTCGGTAAAGAGCAGGGGAAACGTAAATGTAATGGAAGGCGTAGTTTTCCACAATTCCTGCAACGGGAATACGTACACTCTTTGTTTCGTCAACGATAAGCTCAATCAGGTCTCCGGCTTTAAGCTTCAGTTCCTTGGAAAGCTTTTCGGTGATGAGTGCACCGCTGTCACCGAGGTGCTGAGGCTGACCGGTCTGTCTGTTGCGCAGATTTATGAAGCTGCCGAGCTGAGCGGCGTTTTCGGGAACAAGCAGATAGCTTTCGAGAACGGCATCCGTGTCCGATGCAGTAGCATCGTAAACCTTCATATAATTGAGTATTGCAGAGCCGACAATATCCTTGTCCGTGACTGTCTTATAGGCCTCACTTTCCACAACCGTGGTGTCGTATGAGCCGTTAAGAACTATCTGCATATCATAGGTCCACACACGGTCATCGCTTGTGAACTGATTTTCAAGGGTTTTATCGATTGAATCGTTAAGACCGAAGCCTGCAAGCAGAAGAGCAGTACAGCCTGCGACAGCCATAGTGGCCATAACGAAGCGCTTTGCGTTTCTGAAAACGTTTCTGAAGGTAACCTTCCAGGTGAAGCTGAGCCTTGACCATATGAAGGTGATATTTTCAAGGAATACTCTCTTACCGCTTTTCGGAGCCTTTGAACGCATTAACGATGCAGGGACAACTCTCAGACTGTTTCTGCAGGTAGTATACGTGGCAAGAATTGTCGAGCCTATTGCTATCACCATACCGGGAAGAGCATAGCTGAGACGGTAGGTAACGTCCGAAGTGGGCATATCAAACAGAATTCCGTAAGCGAGCATTATAGCCCTCGGGAACAATGCGAAGCCGAGCACCGAGCCGAGCACCGAACCTATTGAGGAGGCCATAAAGGCGTAAACAAGATATTTTGTCATAATCTCGACGTCTGTCATGCCGAGAGCCTTGAAGGTGCCGAGCTTTGTGCGGTCCTCTTCAATCATTCTTGTCATTGTATTAAGGCAGACAAGAGATGAAACGAGGAAAAAGAACCAGGGGAAAATAAGTGAAATTGCAGAGGTACGCTTTGCCGTTGTTTCATAATCGCTGAAGCCGAGAAGCGCCTCGTTACGGTCGTTTACGTACCACTTTGCATTGTCGAGCCCGAGAAGGAACTGCTGAGCATCGTTGAGCTGATTACGGGCAATTTCAAGCTTACTGTAGGCCTCGTTCTTTGCTTTTTCAAACTCAGCCTTGATAGTGGGAGCCTTCTGCTTTGCGATAAGCACGTTGGTTTCGTAGTCGGCAATCTGATTCTGAAGATTTGAAAGCTGAGCGAGAACCTCAAGTTCACCGAACTGAATGTCGTAGCCTGCGCTTTCGAGCTCCTTCTGAGCGTTGCTAAGCTCGATTTCTGCAACCTTAAGCTGAGCCTCAACCTCTTTGAGCTTTTTTACAAGAGCCTCTGCCTCGCGGAGCTCTGCTTCCTTTTCTGCGAGCACGGCACGGGATCTCATAAGATCCTCCTTGGAGGCGGCAAGCTTGACCTCAAGGGTCTGGAGCTGGGGCTCCATATATGCGGTGATTTCCTCTGCGGTGCCTACTGCGGTAAGACCGTTGATGGCTGATATAATCTGATCAACCTCTGCACCGACAAGCCCCGATTGGGTAAATCGGTCGAGGATACCCTGAACGCCGCTGTCCTGAGTGTTGTTGAACTGGTCAAGAGCAGAGCGGGTTGTTGCAACAAGGTTTTCGAGGTACTCCACCGTTGAAAGCATAGAATTTACCTGAAGAGTTGCCACGTTCCATTCGGTCTGGGCGTTGGCAAGCTCTGCCTCGGCATTGGCATATTTTTCAAGTGTTGCCTTTGCTTCGTTGTATTTCTGCATTTTTTCTTCCCACACAGCGTACTGAGTGGAATGCTCAAGCTTACTTGAGCCTATCGTATCCTCGGCCTCCTTGGCCTTGCGGTTGTATTCCTCTTTATACTGACGGATTTTTTCGTCGCCGTTTTCCGCCATATCAAGTATCAGAGCGACCTGAGCCTCACCTTCGGCTATGCTCTGATCAACCTGAGCCTTTGTTGAAGCATATTCTGCCTCTGCATCGGCTACCTTGACTGAATATTCACTCCTGAGGGCGGTAACTCTGGGCCCGAGAAGCTCGTCTGCAATAGAAGAGATATACTCTGTGTAATTGCTGACGTAGGTGTTATATTTTTCAGAATAAGGGTCGTATCTGTCCGAGTCCTGAAGCTTTATGCTTATGGACGTGTAGTAGGATGAAAGGAAATTTTCAGAGGGAACGTAGCAGAAGGTGCCGAGCTTGCCTGTACCTACGTTGGTGTGTCCTCTTTCGTAAGAGATATAAAGCGGGGTACGTATAATACCCACGATAGTGTATTCCGTGTTCGCAAGGGATGAGGTGATATCCGTTGCATCACCCTCAACGGTAAGAACGGTACCTATTTTGAATTCCTCGGGAGTGGAAAGGCGGCTGCTGTCGACAACGCACTGATTTGATGCGGAGGGCCAGCTTCCCTCTATAAGCTGAGGGCGGTTCATATAAGCCGGATTGTCAACGCCGTTGGAATGATTGACTACGTCATTCATATCAAGAGACATCACACGGATAGTCATTTCCGAGCCGTCGACGTCGCTGACGGTCTGTCCGTCGGCCTTGACTATTCCGTCAACGTATTTTTCTCCCTTGACGGCCTTGACACCGTTTATGGAGGAGATGACAGAAACGTCGCTGTCTGTCAGACCTGCGGTCGAGATAATCTGAATATCCATAGCGTTGGAGGATATCATATATTTCTCCATAGTATCCATCATATCCGGAGCTGTGCCGTTCATGCCGGCAAAGAAGCTGATACCCAGAGCAACAATCGCTATGATGGAAATAAATCTCGGTGCGGTTCTCTGAACAGTCCTGACGGCATCTGTTAATAAAACCCTGTTTATTTTCATAAGAGACCTCTTTTTACCATTCAAGTTTTTCGACGGGTACGGGATAGTCGTTTACTGCAATCTGAACGATTTTGCCCGAGCGCATGGTGATGATTCTGTCTGCCATTGAGGCAAGGGCACCGTTATGAGTAATGACAATAACGGTGGTGCCTGTTTCACGGCAGGTTTTATGTAAAAGTGAAAGAATCTGCTTACTTGTTTTGTAGTCGAGAGCACCCGTAGGCTCGTCGCAAAGAAGAATTTTCGGATTCTTTGCAAGGGCACGGGCTATTGAAACTCTCTGCTGCTCACCGCCTGAAAGCTGAGAGGGGAAGTTGTCCATTCTTTCCTCAAGACCGACCCTTCTGAGAATGGTTTCGGGCTTTATGGGCTTTTTGCACATCTGTGTAGCAAGCTCCACGTTTTCGAGTGCGGTAAGGTTGGGAACAAGGTTGTAGAACTGGAAAACGAAGCCGACGTCGTAGCGTCTGTAGTCTATAAGCTGATCCTCTGTAAGATCGCTGATGGTTTTACCGCCGACACGGACTGCACCCTCATCGCATTTGTCCATACCGCCGAGGATGTTCAGAACGGTTGATTTACCGGCACCGCTTGTGCCGACGATAAGGCAGAATTCGCCCTTTTCGACCCTGAAGCTGACACCGTCAACGGCGGGAATTGATATTTCACCTGTCTGGTATCTTCTTGATACCGAATCAAATTCAATAAAGCTCATTCAAGTCACCTGCTTTCAGGAATTGTACTGTGATGTATAAGTATTTTCGTAAATGACCTTGCCTGTCTTGGCGTCCTTTACGGCTACGGTGCAGCTGTAGTCTGCGGTGGTTGTGAAAAGCTGATAGTTGTGCATACATATATCGGCAATGTATGCGGGAAGCTGAGAGGAAAACTCATCCTTTTCATATCCCTTTTTGTCAACTGTAAGCTCAACGTATGAGAAATTGTCATTGTATTCCCCGAGGTTCTTGAAGTAGGGATAGGTGTCGCTTTCCATAAGCTGACCGATTGTGTTTATGATGCCGAAGCCTTTTTTTGAAAGCATACCGTTGTAGGTGAAGGCTGTCATCGTGAAGGTAACCTTGCCGTTTTCTTCGTCGGCGGAATAGGAAAGGAAGCCGTTGTCATCGCAGAAAAGCTGAAGGTTATCTTTATACTTATCCTGAGTTGCGGAAATAAAGCTTATGTAGCTCATAGGAACGGTGATACGTATTTCCGTGTTCGGGTCTGTTGTCGAGGGAACGGCATCCGTATCCGTGCTGACGTTCTTGCCGCAGGCGGCAAAAGAAAAGAGTATGACAAGGGAAAGAAAAACGCTTATATATCTCTTCATAAATTAATCCTCCCGGATAGAATGTAATAATAACAATATATCAGTTTATCATTGTACCACAGTCTGATACTAAATTCCACTAAAAATATTAAAAATTAACACATTTTTTATCTGCTTGAAAAAATATATAATATCAATGTGTAAAATTCGACAAAATCAACAGTAAATTTTGTTAATCTATAGGTAAAAAAACAATAGACTTTTCGTTTCGGATTTGTTAAAATCATTAGGAGTGAAAATATAAGGGAGCAGTCTCTGTATTTTCCGTTGATTAATTTAGTAAATTTTTTATTTTAGGAGGAGATTCCAATGTCAAAGAAATGGGTATACCTTTTCAAAGAAGGCAACGGCAGCATGAGAGAGCTTCTCGGCGGTAAGGGTGCAAACCTCGCTGAAATGACCAACCTCGGCCTTCCCGTTCCCCAGGGCTTCACAATCACAACTGAAGCTTGTACACAGTATTATGAAGACGGTCGCAAGATCAACGACGAAATCGTTGCTGAGATCATGGCTAACATCGAAAAGATGGAAGAGATCACAGGCAAGAAGTTCGGTGACCTTGAAAAGCCTCTCCTTGTATCGGTTCGTTCAGGTGCTCGCGCATCAATGCCCGGTATGATGGATACAATCCTCAACCTTGGTCTTAACGAAGACGTTGTTAAGGTTATGGCTGAGAAGTCAGGCAACGAAAGATGGGCATATGACTGCTACAGAAGATTCATTCAGATGTACTCCGACGTTGTTATGGAAGTTGGTAAGAAGTACTTTGAAGAGCTCATCGACAAGATGAAGGAAGACAGAGGCGTAACTCAGGATACAGAGCTTACAGCAGCTGACCTCAAGGAGCTTGCAGAGCAGTTCAAGGCAGAATATAAGGCAAAGATCGGCGAAGACTTCCCCACAGATCCCAAAGAGCAGCTTATGGGCGCTGTTAAGGCTGTTTTCCGTTCATGGGACAACCCCCGTGCAAACGTTTACCGTCGTGACAACGATATTCCCTACTCATGGGGTACAGCTGTTAACGTTCAGGCTATGGCTTTCGGTAACATGGGTGAAGATTGCGGTACAGGTGTTGCTTTCACACGTGACCCCGCTACCGGTGAAAAGAAGCTTATGGGTGAATTCCTTACAAATGCACAGGGTGAAGACGTTGTTGCAGGCGTAAGAACTCCGATGCCCATCGCTGAAATGGAAGAGAAGTTCCCCGCTGCATTCAAGCAGTTCAAGGAAGTTTGCGCTCTTCTTGAAAACCACTACCACGACATGCAGGATATGGAGTTCACCGTTGAAAACGAAAAGCTCTATATGCTCCAGACAAGAAACGGTAAGAGAACTGCACAGGCTGCTCTTCAGATCGCTGTTGACCTCGTTGCTGAGGGTCACAAGACCAAGGAAGAAGCTGTTGCAATGATCGATCCCAGAAACCTTGACACTCTTCTTCATCCTCAGTTTGATGTTAAGGCTCTCAAGGCTTCAACTCCCATCGGTAAGGGCCTCGGCGCTTCTCCCGGTGCTGCTTGCGGTAAGGTTGTATTCACAGCTGAAGACGCAGTTGCATGGAACGAGAAGGGCGAGAAGGTTATCCTTGTTCGTCTTGAAACATCACCTGAAGATATCACAGGTATGAAGGCTGCTCAGGGTATCCTTACAGTACGTGGCGGTATGACATCACACGCAGCTGTTGTTGCTCGTGGTATGGGTACCTGCTGTGTATCAGGCTGCCAGGAAATCGCAATGGACGAAGAAAACAAGAAGTTCGTTCTTGCAGGCAAGACCTTCGTTGAAGGCTCAGAGATTTCAATCGACGGTTCAACAGGTAACATCTACGACGGTATCATCCCCACAGTAGACGCTGAGATTTCCGGTAACTTCGGAACAATCATGGGTTGGGCTGACGAATTCAGAACACTTAAGGTTAGAACAAATGCAGATACACCCGCTGACGCTAAGAAGGCTGTTGAGCTTGGTGCTGAAGGTATCGGTCTTTGCCGTACAGAGCACATGTTCTTCGAGGCTGACAGAATCGCAGCATTCCGTGAAATGATCTGCTCAGATACAGTTGAAGAAAGAGAAGCAGCTCTTGCTAAGATCCTTCCCATGCAGCAGGGCGACTTCGAAGCTCTCTACGAAGCACTTGAAGGTAACCCCGTTACCATCAGATTCCTTGATCCTCCTCTCCACGAGTTCGTACCCACAGAAGAAGCTGACATCGCAGCTCTTGCAGCAGCTCAGGGCAAGAGCGTTGAGGATATCAAGAACATCATTGCTTCTCTCCACGAGTTCAACCCCATGATGGGTCACCGTGGATGCCGTCTTGCAGTTACATATCCTGAAATTGCAAAGATGCAGACAGCAGCTGTTATCCGTGCAGCTATCAACGTAAGCAAGGCTCATCCCGACTGGAACATGGTTCCCGAAATCATGATTCCTCTTGCAGGTGACGTTAAGGAGCTCAAGTACGTTAAGAACTTTGTTGTTGCAACAGCTGACGCTGAAATCGCAGCAGCAGGCGCAGACCTCAAGTACGAAGTAGGTACAATGATTGAAATTCCCAGAGCAGCTCTTACAGCAGACGAAATTGCTAAGGAAGCCGACTTCTTCTGCTTCGGCACCAACGACCTTACTCAGATGACCTTCGGTTTCAGCCGTGACGACGCCGGTAAGTTCCTTGATGCATACTACGATGCAAAGATCTTCGAAAACGATCCCTTCGCAAAGCTCGACCAGACAGGTGTTGGTAAGCTTATGGAAATGTCCATCAAGCTTGGTAAGCCCGAAAACGCAAAGCTTCACTGCGGTATCTGCGGCGAGCACGGCGGTGATCCCACATCAGTTGAGTTCTGCCACAAGATCGGCCTCGACTATGTATCCTGCTCACCCTTCCGTGTGCCCATCGCAAGACTTGCAGCAGCTCAGGCAGCAATCGCAAATAAGTAAGCAATCGGTTTAAGCCCGGTAAATCAAGGGTTTCGGTTGCTCAGGTTGTTCATAAAAAGAACTGCTAAAATAGCAATCAGCTCCCCGTATTCGAAAGAATATGGGGAGCTTTTGTATTGTAATTATTAGCTTTATTTGCTATAATATCTACATAACGAAAAAACTTGGCAGGTGATATTCAATGAAAATAATAAGCGATATCAGATTATATAAAAGTTCTGATGTTGATAAGTATGTGGGGCTTACGAACAAATCACTTAATATTGCTGTACGCCGTGTAGTTATGAAATTAAGAGAGCAAAAGTTTTTGTTAGGTGAATTTGACCATCTTTATGTGAATTTTACTGTTTGCATACCTGAAGATAAAATTGAATTAGTTGATAAAATTGACAGTTATCATCCTTGGTACAGATATTGTAATGTTGGAGTTAATCAACACGATTACGAAAAACTGAATGTCGATACCGATTATGTTTTTGAAAAATTAAAACTTGTTTTGCTAAATATATTTAGCAAAAATGAAAATACGGATGAAATTATTAAGACATCTTTCTTTGAAGCACAAAAAGGTGAAAAGATGTTAATGCTTTTCAAAGAAAAGAAAACTGAAAAAGCTAAAGCGACAATTTATCTCCGACTTTTAGATAGTGGCAAATGCCTGCCTTTGCTTTGCGTTGTCGATTCCGATAACAATGAAATTCTCAGTGAGGACTTGCCCGAAACAATAGATTTGAATAGCCTCGGTGAAATTCAGTTGTCGGGCAAAAAAGTTACTGTTAAACCAAGAAAAAATGCACTTGCATCAGCATTGAAACCTATATCTTTTGAATTGTAACCCCCTACATTTCTTCGTCGCAGGACAGGCAGCTATTGCAAATAAGTAATTTATCTTTGTATAAAGTTAGTCCCCATCGAGAAATCGGTGGGGATTGTTTTATGAGTAGGCAGTAGCTACACAGGCAGCTATTGCCGATGGCAGGAAGTAAGAACCCCACCCGTTAACCAAATCAAAGATTTGGAACGGGTACCCGGGAACCTTGTTGCTGACGCAATAATCTTCACTCAGTTCGCTGAATTCACTCTGACAATTGAGGATGCACAGGAATATGTCTATTCCATATCCCCAACAAAGCGTGTAAGAGGCTGGCGAGATATTGAAGTAAAACTCTATATTTAAAATGAACTCCTCATCGAGAAATCGGTGAGGAGTTTTTGATTAAGTCCGTTTATTTGGACTGCAAGCTGAAGGCTTTAATTGACTATAATGATAAATTGATTTATACTATATATAAACAGGTGATTTTGAACGTAAAGTTTTGCGGTGAAACTAAAAAATCTCATTACAGTATGTATGCCATTTTGTGTCAAATTTGATTGCGTTGTAAAGCAACAATTTTCAAAGGAAAGAGAGGAAAGTTTATGGAGAAAAAATATGCAATAGCTGAGCCTTTAGCAATGGAATGGTGGTTCCTTACAGTTGATGTTTTGAAGGATAAAAAATTTGATGAAAATCTTTATTTTAGATTATTTAAGGAATCCTTTGACTTTGTTCGCAAATATGCATATGAGGACACTATTTCCAGAGAAGGAATGGAACTGTTTAAAAATATCAGTATATTTGTCGGAACACGGTTCAACAGTATTAACAATGAGCACTATGTTGCCTGTGAACTTGCCGATGCTATGATAACACATTGCTTTTGCAATGAGAAAAAGGACATCTTAACATCCAAAGGCAAGTGGATATTGTTCCGTGACGAAATAGAAGTAGATTTTGATGATGTTGAAATGGAACATTTCAGGTGGACTGTTGAAATTGAAAAGCTGTCTGATATAGGATGGTAATTTCACTCTTCCGACAACTTAATATAGCCAGCCGTTACTAATAATTTGCTTTGCACAAGATTTTCTCTTGAGAAATCCAAGCGGCTTTTTGTTGTTTGCTTTTTAATGTTATAATATTGTCAGAAAGGGGTTGTCATTATGAGCTATACATATGACCAACAAGCAATAAAAAAAGAAATATTTGATTTTATTTACATATGTGCCATGCATGATGCAATTTTGCAGAAAGCTTTCAAGGGAGAGAAAAAATGGGTGCAAAAAAACGAAACTCCCAAAAATATTTTAAATTCGTATCTCAGTAAAGTGTTAAACAACGAGTTCTCATCTCAGGAGAATCACGATAAATTCTTCCTTGAAACGGTAAACAAGATTTGCTCAGAAATAAATAATAACAAACCGCAAAATACAGAAACGGATATTTTTAGCTTTGGAAATGCGCAAAAACTTATTAATATAACCGTAAAGCATATATACACATTCTGTTATAATGATCCTTCTTTGCGAGAAGGCTTCCGTTTTTGCCACTGTCCTGTTGATATTATAATGTTAGAAAAAGTTTGGCACCTATGTAAAGGAAATTTTGAGTTAGGAAAAAACAAGGATTTTTGTAAACCATGGGGCTCGGAAGGGATAACAGATAATACTCAGCCGGAATTAAACGAGTTTCCTGCGAGATATGCATTGTTTCAAGAAGCAATCAAGCATTTAATCGGGTGCGGAGATATGTTCCCGATTGAATTTGACTATGTTGAATGGAAGAAATAACTTTATATTTCATGTGTTGATGTAAAGGCAACTATTGCTGATGACAGAAAACAATAACTTCAAACTTTACAAAATTCGCTAAAGTCACTTTGACACTCAAGGATAAACATTTATTTTTTTCAAAAAGACCTCCTTGTAAAATGGTATTACCAAATACAAGGAGGTCATTTTTTGTAGTATTTACTTCAATCTGTAATAGCAAGTAGCTTTTCCTGTGCCTTCACGCTTTAATTCGCCCTCGGCAACAAGTTTCCTGAGAGAGCCTTCAACGGAGCTCAGACTTAATGACGGGCATAATTCACGGATGTCCTGTTTTGTGAATCTGCCGATTTTATTTTTTGTTGCTTTTCTCACAATTTCAACAGCAGGTAACTTTTCTTCAATGATACTAAATCTATCTTCAAAATCTCTGTATGCAGCAAGGATAGTGCTGAGAATATATTTTATAAAAGGCACTGCATCTTCTGTACCATCACTCCATCCATGCTGTGAATCGTTCAGAGCGTTATAGTATAAGTCTTTATTCTTAGCAATTTTAGCTTCGAGAGAAATGTATTTACCAACATAAAAACCGCTTCGGTACAAAAGTAAAGTAGTAAGCAGTCGGCTCATTCTTCCGTTTCCGTCGTTGAAGGGATGTATGCACAGAAAATCGTGAATGAAAATGGGTATTGCAATAAGAGGTTCAACCTCAAGATTGCCGATAACTCTGTTGTACTCTTCACAGATTTTATCAAGAGCCTCAGGCGTTTCGAAGGGAGATAAAGGTGTGAACAGTATTTCAGTATGACCGTCAGGATAGGTGGCGCTGATATAATTCTGCACATTCTTGGTCTGTCCGGCAAAGGGATTGTTCATATGGCTGTACATCATCTTGTGCATCTGAAGGATGTAGTTTTTTGAAATAGGGATGGCATCAAAATTGTCATGTATCAGACTAAGTACATCACGGTAGCCTGCAATTTCTTGCTCATCTCTGTTTCTCGGTGCCGTTTTTTCTTCTACGAGCTGTTTTATGCGTGTATTTGTAGTGACAATTCCCTCGATAGCATTGGAAGCCTCTGTACTCTGTATTTTTGCAATTTCAACTAATCTTTCGAGTTCATCTGGTTTTTGCTTAAGATAAAGCTCCTGTTTTCCGGCTTCTTTATATATAGCGGCAATGTAACCGAGGATTTCACTGTCCCATTTGCAGTCTTTTATAGAAGAATAATTAAACTGTCGCATAACATAATCACCTTTCTTTCCCTTAAAATATATCAATATTTAAGGGAAAAGTCAATAGTTAAGGGGATGATTTCAGAATAGATGCTATATTAAAGTATGCCCACATATTAGTATATTCCACACATTCGACAAAACACAAACCTCCTTGTAAAATGGTATTACCAAATACAAGGAGGTCATTTTTATGTTTAATAAGAAAACCAATCTGAAGCTCACGGACTTTGAGTGTAACCTTTTAATCAACGGAATGAACGAGTTTCGTAATATGCTTCTCTCGGACGGTATTCCCACAGAAGATGTTGACGAACTGCTCCTGAAAATCATCAACCAATCAGAACGGTAGGGGGTGATACTATGTCTGACTTTATTGAAGATTTCTACTACGGAAACATTGAGCCGCAGGAGTGCACCACCAACCTGACGGCAAAGGTTAAAAAGAGCCTCAGCGAGCTTGCTGGCAAAGAGGAGCACCTGACATCAATCCTCACTGACAAGGAGCAGGAGCTTTTCACCGACTATGTAGCAACCTACATCAAATTTTCAAGCCTCTGCAACGCAGACAGCTTCACAGTCGGTTTCAGACTCGGAGCAAGATTCACATACGACACTTTTATCGATACCAAGAAAGGATGAACATTATGGCAAACATTACCTACAGACAAGTCAATGATTATATGATACCTAACCTTACACTCCCACCCGAAGAATCAGCCATCTGCCTCGGCAAAATGGGGTATGATGCACAAGAACTACTTGCAAAAATACAACCTCGTCCTCTTCGCAACACTCCTGACCCAAGGCAAACTCTACCAACACTGCGCAGAGATTGACACACAGGCTCAGCAAATGTTCAACACCCTCGTCGAGCAAATGACAAAAACCGAAAACATCACCGAACAACTCAAATCCCAAAACCAACTCGAATGGGTACAACGAATGAACAGCATTCAGGAAAGAGCAAGTGAGATTGTCTGCAAAGAGCTTATATATGTATAAACATCAAGCCGCCCGATTACTCGGACGGCTCTTTTTATTCAGTCAGGTTAAAACAGTTGTGTGGGGAGCTTCAGCTTTTCTTTCGGCGGGAACTGTTTGTCGAATTCTTCGGCTTCTGCCTCATCAACAAAATATCCCTTTGGTGGAGTGTATTCACCGCTGATGCCGTCAAGATAACCTTTTTTCAGCTCCTTGCAAAGAAAGAACGATGCGTCCGCACCTTCGGGTAAACCGTGGTAACGGATACCGAATTCGCTCGCATATGTGAATCCGCTTTTACCGTAGAAATTGATATTCCCCTCAAAGCAAAGTGCTCCGCAACCAAGCTCTGCCGCCTTTTCCAAGGAATAGTCAAGCAGTCTCTTGCCGTAACCTTGCCCCTGTAATTCGGGTGAAATGCAGATGGGGCCCATAGTCATAATGGGCAAATCTGAGCCGTCATCGGCTTTGATAGCCGCCCTCATAAACATATTTTGACCAATCAGTCTGCCGTCTTTTTCCATAACGAAATTAAGCTCGGGCACAAACGCTTTGTCATTTCTCAGCTGATTGAGTACATAATGCTCAAGACAACCGGGACGGTACACATTCCAGAACGCTTCCCTGACGAGAGCTTCGGTTTCGCGGTGTTCTTTTGTTTTTTCCAAACGAATGATGCAGTCATTTTTCATTGTTAAACCTCCAAAATTGTTGACCTTCAATCACCGGAGGC
>JAZNIH010000063.1:0-37142 GCA_045577395.1 Acutalibacteraceae bacterium
TAATAATATTTCTTTTGAAGTTCCAGCGGGAAAAGCCTTTCCGATTTACCGACAAGCTTTTCGCTCACGCTTTTTTCGGCGCTGACAAACTTAAGAGGAAGTCCGCACATTTCACAGAGTCTCTTTGCTTCACTGAAGGTGGAAGCAACATCCTCAGCCGTGGTAAGCTCACCGAGATTTGAGTTATTAACAATACCCGTAAATTTCAGCTTTGAAGCACACTCAATTTCCTTTAGCACAGCATAGGCTTCCTCTGCGGTTCTTGTAAGAGGTCTGAAAAGATTAAGAACAAACATCATCTCGTAGTTATCCTCTTCAGTAATAGCCTCTGCAAAGCGTCCGAGTGCAACTGCACCTGCATCATCACCGCCTATATCCATAACCGCATAAGATTTTCTGTCATGGACAACACGGTACATAGTCTGCGGAAGTGAGGGAATATCAAGGTTTGTGTTCGCAAATTCAGAGCAGATAAGGTCTATCCCCTGCTCTTTAAGCTCCTCTTCACTGTCCCTTGTACGAAAATAGGGATTGACTATATCAAGGTCGGCAATAACGGTGGGATAACCTGCTTTTTTTAAATGAAAGGCATAGTTTACCGCAATGTTGGTTTTTCCGCTGCCGTAATGACCCGCAAAAAGAGTTATACGCTTTTCATCCATAATCCCACCTCCTTTTTTTTCGTACCTTTAATTATAAAACACCGCGCACCTTTTTTCAACAAAAAATGCTCTTAATTTCGCAGAATTTGAAGCTTTGAAGCAACGGTACTTTGTACATTTTGACGATAATCAGCCTTACAGCTTATTTCTCTGTATCTTTCCGCTGATTGTCTTTGGAAGCTCGTCTCTGAACACAACAATTCTCGGGTATTTGTAAGGAGCAGTATTTTTCTTAACGTAATTCTGAATTTCCTTTTTGAGCTCTTCAGTAGGCTCTGTGCCCTTTGTAAGCACGATACTTGCCTTGACAACCTGACCTCTCATTTCATCGGGAGCGGCAGAAACACCGCACTCAAGAACGTAGGGAAGCTCCATAATAACATTTTCGATTTCGAAGGGACCGATACGGTAGCCTGAGGACTTGATAACGTCATCAATACGGCTTACATACCAATAATAGCCATCCTCGTCGCACCAAGCGGTATCGCCCGTGTGATACATTCCGTCATACCATACCTCGGCTGTTTTCTCTTCATCACGGAAATATCCCTTAAAGAGACCGCAGGGCTTCTTTTTATCGGTTCTGACAACAATTTCACCTGTTTCACCGACGGGACAAGGATTTCCGTCCGGGTCGACAATGGCGATGTCATAGCCCGGGATAGGCTTACCCATAGCGCCCGGCTTGGGTGTTGTACCGACAAGATTACCGATTGTAAGGGTAGTTTCTGTCTGTCCGAAGCCCTCCATAATTACAAGGCCTGTTGCCTTGTTGAACTGATAGAACACCTCGGGGTTAAGTGCTTCACCCGCAGTTGTTGCATATCTGATTGAAGAAAGATCGTACTTTGAAAGGTCTTCCTTTATGAGCATTCTGTACATTGTGGGAGGTGCACAGAAGGTTGTGATGTTGTATTTTGCAAACATAGGAAGAATCTTTGAAGCGTCGAAGCGGTTGAAGTCATAAGCGAATACTGCACCTTCACTCATCCACTGACCGTAGAACTTACCCCAGAGAGCCTTACCCCAGCCTGTATCGGAAATGGTAAGATGTAAATCGGTAGGCTGAATACTATGCCAGTACTTTGCTGTAATAAAGTGACCGAGAGCATATTTGAAGGAGTGGCATGCAATCTTGGGATAGCCGGTTGTTCCTGAGGTGAAGAACATAAGCATTGAGTCGTCACCGCAGGCACTATCCTCTTCTCTGTCAAAAATACTTCTGAAAAGCTTGTATTCCCTGTCAAAGCTATGCCAACCGTCTTTTTCTCCGTTGACTACAACCTTAACACTAAGCCCGTCATACTTCTTGCAGGCTTCATCAACCTGATTTGCAGTTTCACCGTCCGAGGTGCAAACAATAGCCTTGACTCCTGCAGCCTCAAAGCGGTATTCAAAATCGTGAACAACAAGCTGATTTGTTGCAGGAATCATAACCGCACCAAGCTTATGAAGTGCAAGAGCACAAATCCAGAACTGATAGTGTCGCTTAAGCACAAGCATAACTCTGTCGCCCTTTTCAATGCCGAGACTTCTGAAATAGTTTGCCGCACGGGAAGATTCCTTCTTTATTTCATTGAAGGTAAAGCGTCTTTCGGTAAAATCGTCGGAAACATGAAGCAGCGCAAGCTTATCGGGATATTTATCGGCAATAGCGTCGACAACGTCATAAGCAAAGTTGAATTTATCCTCATCCTTAAAGCTGATATCCTGAAGCACACCGTTTTCATCCTCGGTGGTCTCAATAAACTTTTCAACGACAAGATTGTGAGTTGCCTTTGTTATCTTGCTTTCCTTCACATCCTGCTGCTCTACCGTATCCTCGCCTGCGATAACAACTGCAAGGAAGGTACAGTCTTCGCCGTCAACGGCAATCATACCGTGAGGAGTGGAACTTCTGTAATAGATGCTGTCCCCTGCCTCAAGAACCTCTGTATGCTTACCGATACGGACCTTGAGCTTACCGGAAATAACGTAGTCAAATTCCTGTCCGCTATGGGTAGTGGTGGCAATCTCCTTATTCTGAAGCTCTTGCTTGTATTCATATTTTGCGAGGTAGGGCTCTGCAAGCTTGTTTCTGAAAAGAAGAGCAAGATGGTCAATTTCTATACCGTCATCCTCATCCTTTGAAATAACCTTACCCTGATTTTTTCTTGTGACGGTATAGGATGAAAGATTACTGCTTCGTCCTTCCAGAAGGTCGGTTTTACCTATGCCGAAAACCTTTGCACACTTATGGATAAAAGAGAAGGGTAAATCATCGGCACCCGACTCGTATGAAACATATTCGTCAACAGTAAGGTCTACCTTTTCAGCCATTTCAGCTGCACTGTAGCCCGCAATTTCACGCATTTCCTTAATTCGGAAAGCCACCTCTCTGAGCTCACTGTCGATTCTGTTCATTTCCATTGCTTTTGCCTCCTTTATATTTCAGGATTAATTACAAAAAAATAAACCCGTCCCAAAGATAACTTTGAGACGAGCAATAAACTAAGTTTACAATACCCGCGGTACCACTCAAATTGCGGAAAGCTCCGCCACCTTCAGACTCCGACAAGTCCTATGCATTAACGCAGCAATCACGGAAGGAATCTACTGACCTTTCGGCTTTCGGACCTTCAGCTCGGAAGCGATGGGAAATGAAATCTCGTTTTACCGACCTTCCAGCACCGTCGGCTCTCTGTAAAAATCTGACTTCTTCCGTCTTCGTCATAGCCTTTAATATTAAATTGCGATTATTTTATCACTTCACAGAAGTAAAGTCAAGGGATTTTATAAAAAAATCAAAGATTTTCCAAAGAAAAAACCTTTACTGCATTATCGTATAAAATCTTTTTCTTATCAGCGTCCGAAATGTTGAGCTTCATAAACTCTCTGAGCTCCTTTTCGTGGCTCCACATCGGAAAATCAGTACCGAAAAGAACCTTATCGGATGAATATATTTTTATAAGCTCTTCGACCTCTGCTATGCTCAGCCAATGGAAGGTTGACGAACAGTCAACGTAGAAATTTTCGTATTTATGAAGCGTTTCTGCCGCTTCTCTCCAACAGGACCAGCCGCCGAAATGGGCACCGATAACCCTGAGATTTTTATATCTTTCAAGAACAGGCACCACGCTGTCGGGATTAGAAAAATCGTACCTGCTGTCACCGGTGTGAAGAAGCACGGGGAGTCTGTCCTCACAAAGAGCATATATTTTTTCACATTCAGGTGAATTTATTCGGAACTTCTGAAAATCAGGATGAAGCTTGACGCCCTTAAGACCTAAAGCAATTATTTCTTCAACATCTCTTTCCGTATTTTCCGAATCAGGATGAAGCGTACCGAGTCCCGTGAGAAGTCCATCGCTGTTTTTTACGGTATCGGCAATAAAACAGTTGATGGAATGCACCTGATGGGGTGTTGTTGCAACGGAAAAGATTATACCGTGCTTCACACCGTTTTCTTCCATACTTCTTTTCAGGGTTGAATATTTGCCGTCAAAGGTCATTTCAATATCGTAAAATGCACCTATATTCTCCACCGCTCTTTCCGCTATTTTTTCAGGATAAACGTGGCAGTGACAGTCTATAATCTGAAAATTCATTTTATCACTCTTTTCAAAACAAAGTGCTTCGGGTTAACGAAGCACTTAAGTTGTAAATTATGCGGTTTCTACTGAGTTTGCCTTCTGAAGACCGTACTTCTCAATAGCATTCTCTCTCATCTTATACTTAAGAATTTTACCTGCGGCATTCATCGGGAAGGAATCAACAAAGTCAACGTATCTGGGCACCTTATGCTTTGCCATATGGTCAAGAACAAACTTCTTCATCTCAGCCTCTGTCATTTCTTCACCCTCTTTGAGGATGATGCAGGCGGCAATTTCTTCACCGTACTGTTCATCGGGCACACCGATAACCTGAACGTCGCTTACCTTGGGATGAGTATAGATAAACTCCTCAATTTCCTTGGGATAAATATTTTCACCGCCGCGGATAATCATATCCTTGAGTCTGCCGGTAATCTTGTAGTTTCCGTCCTCGGTCTTGCAGGCAAGGTCACCGGTATGAAGCCAACCGTCCTTATCGATAGCAGATGCTGTTGCCTTGGGCATCTTGTAGTAGCCCTTCATTATATTATAGCCTCTTGCAACGAATTCACCTATCTGACCTACGGGAAGGTCTTCACCGGTTTCGGGGTCAACAATCTTACATTCGATTTCCGGAAGAGCACGTCCGACTGTACTTACACGAACCTCAATAGAGTCATCTGTTGAGCTCATTGTACAACCGGGTGAGGCCTCCGTCTGACCGTAAACGATAGTGATTTCCTTCATATTCATCTTTTCAACAACGTCCTTCATTGTTGCAATGGGACATGGTGAACCGGCCATAATACCTGTTCTCATATGTGAGAAGTCGGTTTTTTCAAAGTCCGGATGTTCGAGCATTGCAATGAACATTGTAGGAACGCCGTGGAAGGCGGTGATCTTTTCCTGATTTATACAGGCAAGTGAGGGCTTGGGTGTAAAGTACGGAAGCGGATAAAGCGTTGCGCCGTGGGTCATTGATGCAGTCATTGCAAGCACCATACCGAAGCAATGGAACATAGGCACCTGAATCATCATACGGTCCTCGGTGGAAAGATCCATTCTGTCACCGATGCACTTACCGTTATTTACAACGTTGTAGTGAGTAAGCATAACGCCCTTGGGGAAGCCCGTTGTACCTGAGGTGTACTGCATATTACATACGTCATTCGGGTCAACGTTTGCGGCAATTCTGTATACCTCTTCTACGGGCACATTTTCAGCTCTTTCGATAGCCTCTTCCCATGTAAGACAGCCTTTTTTCTTAAAGCCGACCGTGATAACGTTACGAAGGAAGGGAAGTCTGCGGCAATGAAGCGGATTACCTGCCTTTGTGCTTTCAAGCTCGGGACAAAGCTCACCTATGATATCTGAATAGCGGGAATCACGGTAGCTTTCAACGAGAATGATGGTATGTGTATCAGACTGCTTGAGAAGATACTCAAGCTCGTGAATTTTATATGCGGTGTTAACCGTTACAAGCACGGCACCGATTTTTGTTGCCGCCCAGAAAGCGATATACCACTGAGGAATATTTGTAGCCCAGACTGCAACGTGGCTGCCCGGCTTTACGCCGAGAGCAAGGAAGGCTCTGCAGCATTCGTCAACATCGTCACGGAATTCCGAATAGGTTCTTGTATAATCAAGAGTTGTATACTTGAAGGCATACTGATCAGGGAACTCCTCAACCATTTTATCGAGCACCTGAGAGAAAGTCTTTTCAATAAGAGCCTCCTTCTTCCATACGTACTCACCTGTTCCTCTGTTGTTTTTATAAAGGTGGCTCTTCTTTCTTGAGGGAGTCTGGAATTTGTGCATATACTGAACAAAATGAGCGAAAATAACATCAATTTCAGTAAGGTCAGGCATCCATACCGGATTCCATTCAAGTGAAATAAAGCCGTCGTAGTTAACTGAGGAAAGTGCATTGATAACGATGTCAACGGGCACCTCACCCTCACCGATAAGGCAGTACTCTCTTTCACCGTCAAATTCGGCAGAGTCCTTAAGATGAACGTGTCTTATATATGCACCGAGATTGGTGATAGTTGTTTCGGTATCCTCCTTCTGCTCACAGAAGGTGTGATAAACATCCCAGAGTGCAGCAAGATTGTCACAAGCAAACTCCATAAGGACATCACGAAGCTCAAGGGTATCGGCAAACATACCGACCGTTTCGATAAGCACGGTAACCCTTTTTTCCTCAGCATAGCCGACAACCTCTTTGAGGCAGGCTATAACATTCTGCTTTGCGTTTTCAGCTTTACCCGATGCATATACTCTCACATAGGGTACTCTGATGCTTGCGGCAAAGTCAATATATTTTCTTATGTACTCTGCATTTTCCGCAGTAGCCTCAGCAGAAATATCCTTGCTGATATCAACGCAGGGAATCGAAATGCCCTCATCGGCAAGCTTACGGATTGTTGCGGCTGAGTTATACTTATGGAAGGGGCCGTCCTTTTCTGTAAGACTGCTTTCCATAGCATTGTGAAGTTCGATACCCTTGAAGCCGATTTCAGAAGCAAGCTCTGTAAAATCCTGCCAGGAGTACTCACTCCAACCGTTTATTGAAAAAGAAAGCTTAATCATATTTTATGCCTCCTCATATACGATTTTGTTGAGCGCATTAAGGTATGCTCTGATGCTTGCACCGATAATGTCGGTTGAAATACCCTTACCGGAATAAAGCTTACCGTCATCGCGAAGTTTTACAAGAGCGGAGCCCATAGCCTCCTGTCCCTCGGTAACAGACTGAATCTGGAAATCGTCAAGCTCGTAGTGGTGACCGACAATCTGTTCAATAGCAAGGAAAGCCGCATCAATGGGACCGTCACCGCCGGCAAGACCGCTGATTCTTTCACCGTTCTTTGTCATTGTGATGTTAGCCGTTGCAGGGATAATGTTACCGCTGTTGATAACGTAGGATTCAAGGAAATATGTCGTGGGCACCTGAAGTGCAGCTGAAGCAATAATAGCATCAAGCTCCTTTGCACCGACGGGCTTTTTACGGCTGATACGCCGGAATTCCCCGTAAACCTTTGTGAGGTCATCGGTGGAAAGCTCATAACCGAGATTTTTAACTGCCTTTGATACTTCGGTGATATCATCGTGCTCGTTGAGTACAAAATCATCATTGAGTGAGCCGAAGGCTGAATCGAAAACAGAGTTCTTTGCTCTCTTTGCATTGGCAATCCATTCGATCTGCTTTGAAATTCTGTTGAACTCGGTCATCTTAACGCCGATTTCAAGACCTAACTCGTCAGAATGAGCACAGACTGCCTGACATACGGGAGCAAGTGAAGCCGCTTCCGTACCGGGCACCGAGGTCACCTTGATTTCTCTCACACCTGCCTTGATTGCCGAAACAGAGCAAGCGGCAGCCATACTCATCTTATCGCTGCACTGAATACCTACGGGAATGTTTTCAAGAGCGGGTACGTTTGCATATACGTCATCAACAAAGGCTGCTATTTCGTCAGCAAGCATTGTTTCAGCAGTATCACAAAGAGTAACCGATGTAGCGCCTGCTTCAACCGCAGCTGAGATGGCATTATAAAGGAACTCCACTTCACTTCTCGTGGCGTCATCAGCAACAAATTCAACATCAGAGCAAAGCTTTTTAGCCTCAGCAACAAGCTCCTTAATCATCTCAAGCACCATAGGAGGCTTTTTCTTGCAGATATACTCCATCTGTACTGTTGAGGTGGGTACGGCAATCTGTATACGTGCTTTTTTAGCATCTCTGAGAGCAGCTGCTACTCTCTGTACATCCTTTTCTTCAAGATTTACTGCAACGGATACAATGCTGTTCTTAACACAGGATGCGATTGATTTTATGAGAAGCACGTCAGTTTTTTCTTTGATAATAGCGGGAAGCTCGATAACGGAAACATTAACCTTGTCAAGTAGCTTTGCAATTTCGATTTTCTCTCTGAAGGAAAGAGCATAATCATTCTTTTTAGTTGCCTGCTTTAACGTAATGTCGGCGATTGATAATTTTTCCATTTCTAAAACTCCTTTAAAGCTTTTCTTGTTTTACCTATCACAATAAAAAATCCCTGAAATTACCGAAGTAACTTCAAGGACGAATATAATCCGTGGTACCACCTTGCTTACTGCTTATGCAGTCACTCTCGGGACTCTGACAAGTCCTCAGCCATGATAACGGGGCATCCGTGGTCACCTACACAAGCCGTAAGACTCTTCAGCAACCCTGCTCGGAAATGAGACTGAAAATTCACCGTGTATCGGTTTGCACCAAGCACCGACTCTCTGAAAGCACTGAATGAAAATTCATAATTTCGTCAACGCATTTGTGATATTGGAAGGTATTTTATCACATGAACATTAAAAAGTCAACACTTTTATACTTTAAAATAAAAAAATTAATCAAGGAATCTGTGGCTTTCCTTTACTGCCATTTCATCACACCGCTCGTTTTCGGGATGACCGGCGTGACCCTTAATCCACTCAAAGGTAACCTGATGCTTTGCAACAAGTCCGAGAAGCTCATCCCACAGCTCGGGATTGAGTGCAGGCTTTTTATCCTTCTTTCTCCAGTTGTTGTCCTTCCACGACTGAGCCCAGCCGAGTGTGATTCCGTTTGAAACGTACTGAGAGTCGGTAATGATTCTGACCTCGCAAGGCTCCTTAAGTGCCTTGAGTCCTTCAATAACCGCCGTAAGCTCCATACGGTTATTTGTAGTATGTGCTTCACCGCCGGAAAGCTCCTTACGGATGCCTTTATATTCAAGAATTGTTCCCCAGCCGCCTGCACCGGGATTGCCCGAGCATGCGCCGTCGGTATACATAATTATCTGCTTCATCTGTCTGTCTCCATTTGAATTTTACTTATTCTAACACAATAAACGGCTCCTTTCAAGGCAAATATAAAAAATATAAGCCTAAAATTTAGTTTCAAAAGCTCTTGAAGATTAAGTTAAATTATAGTATCATTAATATAATTATATGTAAATTAAGGAAAGAAGGCCTGAAATGAAAAAGAATTCCCCGGTTATAAATAAATCAAAGGCTCTGCTGAAGGAAAACAAATATATCCTCACGGCATTCATCAGCGCGGCAATCACCATGCTCGTGATATATCTTTGCAACAAAATGATACCCTTCGGTGAAAACTCTATACTGAGAATGGACCTTTACCATCAGTACGGTCCCCTCTTTGCCGAGCTTTATGAAAGAATAGTTAATTCCGAAAATATGATTTACTCCTGGATTTCCGGTCTCGGAAGCTGCTTCCTCGGAAATTATTTCAACTACCTTTCAAGCCCTCTCGGCTTTATAGTTATATTCTTCGGTCATAAGGGCGTAACGGAAGCTATTGCAACAATGATACTTCTTAAGGCCGCTCTTTCGGCTTCAACCTTTACCTATTACATCAAGGGCTCACTCAGATCGCAAAGCTATGCAACCAGCGCCTTCGGTGTTATGTATGCCTTCTGCGGCTATATGCTCGCATATTACTGGAACGTTATGTGGCTTGACGCTATGGTGCTTCTTCCCGTTGTTCTTCTCGGCATCGAAAGAATTATCGACAACGGTAAAATGAAAACCTACGTAATTGCTCTTGCTCTTACAATGTTTTCAAATTACTATATGTCATATATGCTCTGTATCTTCTCGGTTATTTATTTCATTTACTACTACTTCAAAAGCTACAGCCTTTCGAGCATCGTTGACAGAAGATTCAGAAAGAAGAAGACTCTTGCCAACAGAAGATTTTTAAGAAGCGGTGTTATTTTTGCTCTCGGCTCACTTGCTGCGGCGGGAATTATGGCTTGTGTGCTTCTTCCCGTTTATCAGATATTACAGTCGAGCTCCGCAACCAAGGATATTTTTCCTACGGAATTCAAGACCTATTTCACCTTCTATGATTTCTTTGCAAATCATCTTGCAAATCTAACAACCACAATCAGAAGCAGCGGTGACCACGTTTTACCCAACGTATACTGCGGTGTTCTCACCCTTCTTCTCGCTCCCCTTTACTTCTTTACAAAAACAATAACCAAAAGAGAAAAAATTGCAACTCTTTCACTCTTAGCCGTTCTCTATTTCAGCTTCAACGCTAATTTCCTTAACTTTATATGGCACGGCTTCCATTGGCCGAATGACCTGCCCTACAGACAGTCATTTATTTATTCCTTTGTGCTTCTGGTTATAGCATATAAGACCTTTATCCGTCTTAAAGAGTTCAAAACAACCCACTTTGCCGCTCTCGGTGCCGCACTGCTCTGCTTCGTAATGCTCGTTGAGGAAATGACCTCCAAAAACGTTACCTCAGGAACAGTGCTTCTGACAATAATTCTCGTCGTTCTTTACGTAATCGTTATTTCGATATTCAAGGACAAGCGTTTCCAGACCGCATCTGTTGCCGCTCTGCTTCTTATCTGCGTTTGCAGTGAAGCGGTTATGTGCGACTCAAATACGGTAAGCATCACCGTCAGAAAGGATTCCTTCGTTGCCGATTACGACGAGTTTCAGGAGGTAAAAAAGACCGTTGACATTATAGAAAAAGATAATTTTTACCGTATGGAGCTTGCCGACCTGCGTACACGAATGGACAACTCCTGGCTTTATTATAACGGTGCTTCTGTCTTTTCTTCAATGGCCTCCGAGCCCCTCTCAAAGCTTCAGGACAGACTCGGTATGATGGGCAACACCATAAACAGCTATACCTACAATCCGCAGACCCCCGTTTATAATATGATGTTCTCGCTCAAATATATCGTGAACAATGAAACACCCGACGTCTTTGAGCTTTCAACAAACTATACACAGACCTACACCTACGATAAATTCACCGTTTACCGTAACAATTATCATCTTCCCGTTGCATATCTTGTCGATACGTCTGTTGAGAACTGGGCAAATGCAGAATATGTTTCTCAATGGGAGAAAAACACCGCAAGCGACCCCTTTGCTCTTCAGGGTGATTACTTCAATCTTGCAACGGGCGGCATGGGAAGTCCCTTTGTATACATTGAGCCTTCATATATCGACTACTCAAATCTTGAGCCCTTCACAGAGAGCACGTCATCAAAATCCTTCGATTTTGACAAAACAAACGACGACCTTGATGCCGCCGCAATATTTACTCTCATGCCTCAGACGGACGGCAACATATATTTCTACTTTGACGTTCAGGGCGCTCAGTCGAGAAGCCTTACCGTAACAACCCCGAGAGGTACTGTTTCCCACGCTGTCGATCAGGACTGTATACTTGATATAGGTTATCATTATGCAGGTGAAACGGTTATAGTCAACCTTCCTGTTGAAGCGGCATACGGCAAGCTCAAATTCATGGCTTATACACTCGACGAGGCGATAATGAAGGAAGGCTATGAGATTCTCAAAAACCAGCAGGTATTCATCGAAGAATTCAACGACACATCAATCAAGGGACGTGTTACGGCTCTTACGGATTCTCTTGTTTACACCTCAATTCCCTATGACCGCAACTGGACTGTATATATTGACGGTGAGCCGGCTCCGGAGGACAGCTACGTTGCTATCGGCGATGCACTTCTCGGTGTTAAGGTCAGTAAGGGCAACCACGATATAGAGTTCAGATATGAAGTGTCAATGCTTTACGTCGGCGGACTTATGACGGTTATAACCTGGCTTATAATCGCTCTTTATTACCTTGTAAAGAATCTCCGCAGCTCATCAGGTAAAGCGAAAAAGAGAAAGAGCATCAGATTTGCAAAAATCGACAGAAGCTATTCCACTGAGGTGTTCATCGGATGCGAGGAAAAGGCTGCTGAAACGGTTATAGAGACCGTTGATATAAGCAGTAATTCCGATGCCGCTTACCCGATCAGAGAGCTTATTTCTCCACCGCTGAAGACCATAACACGTGAGGTTTTCGCACCGAAGAAGGAAAACGACGAAGGTGCCGATTCTCTAAAGACTGAAGAATAAATATGTAAAAAGAGCAGCTTCACCGAGAGGCTGCTCTTTTTTGAAAAGAAAAGTTATTTCATATTCTTTTCGTAGGATTCGATCATCTTCTTGACCATCTGGCCGCCTACAGAACCCGCTTCACGTGATGTGAGGTCGCCGTTGTAACCGTTCTTAAGGTTTACGCCTACTTCAGAAGCTGCTTCCATCTTGAATCTGTCAAGAGCGCTTCTTGCTTCGGGTACCATACCCTTTGAATTCTTAGCCATAACTTACACTCCTTTAAAGAAACTTTTTGCGTTTGCAAATATATTTTGTGAAGGACAAGTCAAATATATTAGTGTAATTATTTGGTATTAGCATAAAAATTTATTAAATTTAATACTTTTTTAATGTTTAACTTAATTAATAGTATTAAAATAGTTTAGATTATGATTGAATCAATATATTTATAAAGGAATGTTGACAGATGCTTCAGCTTTATAACATCAATAAAAAGTATGTCACCGGTTCAACGGAGCAGCATGCTCTTAACAACCTAAATCTCTGTCTTCGTGATAATGAATTTGTTGCTATCCTCGGTCCGAGCGGCTCGGGTAAAACAACAATGCTCAACATTATCGGCGGTCTTGACAGATACGATGACGGTGACCTTATCATCAACGGCGCTTCGACAAAGGAATACGGCGACAGAGAGTGGGACACCTACCGTAACCACTCTATCGGCTTTGTTTTCCAGAGCTACAACCTTATCCCCCACCAGACAGTTCTTTCAAACGTTGAGCTTGCCCTTACAATTTCAGGCGTTTCTCGTGCAGAAAGAAAGGAAAGAGCCATTCAGGCTCTTGAAAAGGTAGGTCTTAAGGATCACATCCACAAAAAGCCCAATCAGATGTCCGGAGGTCAGATGCAGAGAGTAGCCATCGCCCGTGCTCTTGTCAACAACCCCGACATTCTTCTTGCCGACGAGCCTACCGGTGCTCTCGATACAGACACAAGCCTTCAGGTTATGGAGCTTCTCAAGGAGGTTGCAAAGGACCGACTCGTTGTTATGGTAACCCATAATCCTGAGCTTGCAGAGGAATATGCAAACCGTATCGTAAAGCTCCGTGACGGCGTTATTGTGGAGGATTCAAACCCCTACGTCATAAAGCAGGAGGAATTCAGCAGACTGAAGCCTCAGAAGGAGGGCAAGGCTTCTATGTCCTTCCTTACTGCTCTTTCTCTCAGCTTCAACAACCTTAAGACCAAGCTTGCAAGAACTCTTCTCACATCCTTTGCAGGCTCAATCGGTATTATAGGTATTGCCGCTATCCTTGCGCTGTCATCGGGCGTAAACAATTACATCAGCGATATTCAGCGTCAGACTATGAACGCTTATCCCCTTACAATCAGCGCTCAGACAATGGATACTGCCCTTATGGAGCAGCAGAGTCAGGCTTCAATGATGATGATGGCTCAGCAAAGCACTCAGCCCGTCGAATATAACGGAATTTATTCAAACAATATGACCCTTGAGGCAAGCTCTATGATGAATGCCGTGCTCAAGGAAAACGACCTTAAATCCTTCAAGGAATACCTTGACAACCCCTCAAGTGAAATTAATCAGTATATCGGCGAAAACGGTGTGGTATACAGCTATGATATGACCTTTGACGTTTTCTCCTATGACAGTAACGGCACTCTTGTAAGCACGGATGCTGATATCGCTGCCGCAACTCAGCTTAACTCAATCATGGCCGATATGGGCTTTGATATGAATCAGATGTCCGATATGTTCCAGGCCTTCTATTCAAGCGTTGTCGGCACAACCTCAACGGGTGCAAACAACTTTTCCGAGCTTCTTCCCGGCAAAAACGGTGAAACGATCAGTCCCTCGGTAATGGAAAGCTATGACCTTCTTTACGGCTCATGGCCTCAGAATTACGACGAAATAGTTCTTGTTCTCGACTATACCAATTCAATCGACACAAATCTCCTTTATCAACTCGGCATGGTCACCCTCGACGAATACAAGGAGATATCCAAAAAAATACAGAACGGTGAAAAGGTTGAGCCTCTCAACTGGGATTACGCCACACTCTGTCAGCACAGCTTCTACGTTATTCCTGCAGGTGACAGATACAGACAGAACGAAAACGGCACCTTCACCTACATCAACGAAACCGACCCTGAGTTTTCCGCAATTGCCGACAAGGCTCTGGCTCTTAAAATCACAGGTGTTATCAAGCCACGACTTGAAGCTGACAATGCAACAGTAATAACCCCCGTTGCTTATACCTCAAAGCTTACAGACTATCTTGTTGATTATGCGGCAACCACTCCTGTAATCCTCGCTCAGCAGGCAACCCCCGATATCAACGTGCTTACCGGCACAAGCTTTGTTCCTGCTAATGATGAAGAAAAGGTTGCTATGGCCAAGGATTACCTCTCAGGTCTTTCAGATGCTGAAAAGACCGCTATGTATGCCGTAATAAAAATGGTATCAGGCATGAACGGTACTGACACAAGTACAGACGAAGACACAGAAAACAAGGAAGAAAACGGAGGCATTCTCACAGGCTTGCTCGAAGCCATCGGACTTGGCGACATCTTCGGCGAAAACAGTATGCTCGGTAATCTCGGCACAATGACCGACCTTCTTTCCGGTAACGGTCTTGATAAATGGCTTGAAACCACCACGGATACCGAAACTCTTCTCTTCATTTATGACGAATATCTCGGCTCTTATACCTATGAAAGCAATATGAAAACCTTCGGCAGCATAAGCTACGAATATCCCTCGGCAATCAGCATTTACACCGACGATTTCGAGTCAAAGGAAAGTGTCTCACGCTGTATCGAGGATTACAATGCAAAGGCTGACGAGGATTCAAAAATCGTTTACAGCGACACCATTGCAATGATAACCGACTCAATCACATCCATTGTTGACGTTGTATCATACGTTCTTATTGCTTTCGTAGCCGTTTCACTTGTTGTTTCGTCAATTATGATCGGTATTATCACTTACATTTCCGTTCTCGAAAGAACAAAGGAAATCGGCATCCTCCGCTCAATCGGTGCATCTAAGGCTAATATTTCTCAGGTGTTCAATGCAGAAACACTCATTATAGGTCTTTGCTCGGGTGTACTCGGTATAATACTGACTCAGCTCATTATTATGCCTACAAATGCAATTATTCACACTCTCACAAGTAACACCAACGTCAGCGCTGAGCTTCCCCTCGGAAGTGCGGCAATCCTCATAGCTCTCAGCGTTGTCCTTACCCTTATCGGCGGTCTCATTCCTTCAAGAAAAGCATCAAAGAAGGACCCCGTTACGGCTCTCAGATCAGAATAAAGCAGCGCTACAGGCCGGACATCTGCGGATATCCGGCTTTTTCTTTTTGATAACGTATTTATTTGCACATTAAAATTGACTATTGTAAAAAAAGCATATATAATAGTATAAAATGCAGAGAAGAGGGTGATTTTAATGCATGACGTATTTATCAGCTACTCGAACAAGGATAAGGATACTGCTATGCGCATATGTCATTATCTTGAAAGCAACAATATAAGATGTTGGTATGCCCCCAGAAATATTGAGCCCGGCAGAGAATGGCCGTCAGAAATCGTTAACGCTATCCGTTCGGCAAAAATTTTTCTGCTTATCAGCTCGCAAAACTCAAACGCTTCAAAGCACGTAATGAGCGAAATAGCTCAGGCTTCTGAAACAAACTGCACCATCATTCCCTTTATGATTGATAATGCGCCCATAAGCGACAGCATGTCTTATTATCTCAAATCGCTTCATTGGCTCAACTGCTCCGGCATGCCATTTGAACACGCTCTTATCACATTACATAAAAGAGTATTTGATGCATTACACGGCCCTACTCCCCCGCCTCCTCCACCGCCTCCGCCTTCTCCGTCGGTGAAAAAAATAATTATAGCAGCAATCATAGCGGTAATTCTGATTGTCGGAGGTATTTTTTCCGTCAGGCTGATTTCAGGAAAAGACAGTCCGGCTCCCGTACCGAAGACTCAGGATATAAAATTGTATAACATATCAAGCCTTGACGGATATCGGTATCCCTTTTACGATTCATTTATGTTCTCTTCGGATTTGGATATGTTTTTCCTTGAAAACACCGAAACAGATACCTTAAGCCTGATTAAAACCGATACCGGCTATCCGCTCAAAAATAATATCGATCTTAAGATTGAATCTTATCCGCAAATTATTACCAGCACAAACATCAACAGCGATTTTTATTATTTTTACGACTTTTCTAACCATAACATTCAGATTTATGACAGCAAAAACAGCTCGTGGGTCGCATCATACTCAATAAAGAACGAGGTTGCAGAAGATGAATACATCTATAATATAATGTCTCACAACAATGACGTAAGCGGAAGCAATAACTGCTCAGACGAAATCGCCTTGTTATTATGCAACACCGACGGCACCCTTCTGACAAAATCCGTTTATCTCTGGCCCGACGGGAAATACTCCGTCTCTGACATATCTCAATATAACATAGCGACAACCATATGCGGTATAGATATTCCCGACTCTTATCTGATACTTGCAGCCAATTCCAAAAATAAGCCCGTTCTTCTTGATGTTCAGAAGGGTGAGCTCCTCGATATACCCTATAGTGAAATTAAAGAGAAATATGCTCCGCACTTCACAGGAGGCTCATGGAATTTAAGCCCTGATAAAAAATATTATACCGTTACCCGTCAGAATCCCGACAATACAACGAAGGTAACCGTCTGGAATATTGAAACGGGAAAATCAGTTTTTACCAACGTTTCCAGAAAAGATGCTTTCTTCCATTATGCCAATGATAATACACTTCTGTATTACACCGCAGAAAGTAATACTCTTGTCAGCTACGACCTTGCATCGGGACACTCAACCATTCTTCTTATGGAAAGCTATTTTGAGGAGAATGAGGATTTCATCTCTGTGCCTTACAGCTTCAGCTACATAGCTGAATATGACATGTATTCCTTCTCCTGCCGTACGGAAAACGGAGACGGCTCCTATTCCGACCAGTTCGTTCTGACGGATAACAAGGGTAACGTGCTTTACAAGAGTCAGATCTTCGACGTTGAATATTCTGAATATATGACGACATTTTTTATGGATAACAAGAGAGTTATTTACATCATTTCTACCGAAGATTTCAGCGGACTCGACGAGGATATGAGCATGACAACAACAATTTACCGCGCACTTTACACGGAAAACAAGGATAAAACCCTCAATTTTTCAGAGGATGCAAAACAATAAACATATAACGGAGGAAAACTATGTCAGCTAAAATTTTTATTGACAAATATATCAAGCAGTTCAAGGCAATGAATCCTAAATATGACATCTTTTATAAGGTAAGCAAGGACTCCCCTATTGTATTTGAGGATAGCGATAAGGTCAGACTTTCAATGGCTATCATCGCAGATACCCATCTTCCCAACAGAGAGAGCGCCGAAGCAAATCTTGCTAACGCTTTTGAGGATATTGCAAATTCTCCCGAAAAATTCGACGCCTTTCTTATGGCGGGTGACGTAGCCGACTACGGAACGAAAAACGAATACAACCGCTTCTTCCGTGTGCTTGATAAGCAAACGGCGGTCAGAAATCTTTTCGTTACAATGGGTAACCACGATGCCAGACTCTTTTTCAAGAACAGCATTACTACTATAATAAAAAAGACCGAGGAATATCTCGGCATCAACTGCAACGGCAAGCCTTATTATTCATACGATATTAACGGATATACCTTTATCGTTCTCTGTACTGAAAAAAGAATGCTCGAAAAGGCTCATATTTCTGAGCAGCAGATCGCTTTTCTCGACAGAGAGCTCAACAGAGCAACAAAGGACGGTCTTCCCGCTTTTGTTATGTGCCATCAGCCCTTTGCAGAAACCCACGGCTTACCCGAGGTCTGGAAGACCGGTGATATGGGTGAGCAGAACGATCAGGTAAGAGCCGTAATGGAAAAATATAAAAACGTTTTCTTCATAAACGGACATCTTCACGGCGGTATTTTTGAAAAAATTGCAGAAACGCTGAACAAGGAAAACAACGTTTATTCCATCAGCATTCCCGGTTACCGTAAGGAAAACAACTTCGGCATCACCGATTGCGGTGTAGGCTATTACTGTGAGGTTTACGAGGATAAGGTTATTTTCAAGGCAAGAAACTTCCTCAAGGGTGAATACGTTGAGGGTGACCTTACAAGACTCGAATACAGCCTTATATAACAAAATATAATAATTTTTACACCTCAGGGAAAAATATCTCTGAGGTGAATTTTATGTATTTGAAAAGCAGAAAAAGGCTAAAATCCGTTTTATCTGTTTTATTGGTGATAACATTACTAACAGCATGTACGGTTATCCCCTTTTCCGAAAAAAGTGTTGACACTCTTTCAAAGCTCGGCTCAAGAGGCAACGAGGTACGAAGCATACAGACAAAGCTCAGAGAGCTTGGCTTCTACAATGGCTCCGTTGACGGAATTTACGGAACTAAAACACAAAAAGCAGTAAAGTCCTTTCAGAAAAGCTGCGGTATAACCGCCGACGGTATTGCCGGTCCGAAAACGCTTAAATATCTCGGCCTCGGGTCATCCGGATCGTCCGCAGGCGAATTTTCAAGCAGTGACGTAAATCTTCTTGCAAAGCTGATTGCCGCAGAGGCACGGGGCGAATCCTATAAGGGTCAGGTTGCCGTGGGTGCCGTCGTTCTGAACAGAGTTGATCACGCCTCTTTTCCCGACACAATAGCAGGAGTTATTTATCAGAGAGGTGCATTCTCATGTGTTAACGACAGCAACTGGTACGTTTCTCCCGACCGGACATCAATAAAAGCGGCAAGAGACTGCATTAACGGATGGGACCCCAGCGGCGGTGCAATTTATTATTATAATCCGAGAAAAACCTCGAACAAATTTATGCACTCACGTCCCGTAATAACAGTTATAGGAAATCACGTGTTCTGTAAATAACACAAAGGGCATTCCTGACAGTCAGGAACGCCCTTTTATTTTATGCCGAAAGCTTGTTAAGCATCCAATCGGTATATTTATCAATCTGTGACTGTGAGGGATTAACGCTCATCTTATCAATCTTCTGAGAGATTGTTTCGGCTGCTTCTCCCTCGCACTTTGAGTAAACGTGATAGAAGGTATCGGTATAAAGACCAAGTGTTGTCGAAAGCTTTTTCTTTGCCCAGATGGTGCTTCCGTCAGAGCCCTTACCTACAAAGAAGAGACTTCCTTCTCTGAGCTCCCAGTCCCACATAGCAACGGGATAAACCGTATAACTCACGGAATCAATCGTTACTGTATAAGCATCACCTGATTTTTTGAAGCTGCCCGAGAAATCTATCGCATTACCGTCAGCAATATCCTTCTGAGAAATTACTGCCTTCTTAAGAATTGAAACCGTCTGAGAGGTTCTTCTTTCAACAGCGGCTGCGTTTTTGGAATCAGAGGCATACGAGAAGGTAATTACGTCCCAGTTACCGTAAAGGTCATTAAGAGTAATTTTGTTATCCGCACCCTTACCTGCATACATTTCAGGCATCGCAACAGGCCATCCGTCGCTCCAGATAAGTCCTCTGACATCAAGTGCAGGATCTGAGGAAATCATAAGCGAGTTTTCATTTGCAAGAGCAGAGCCCGTAAGAATATCCGTACCGCTCTTGAAATAAATCTGAGACTGTACGCCTACAAACCAGTTGCCCTTATCATCCTTGATAACGGTCGGTGAGGCAATACCGCCTCTGCCGATATCTGTGTAAGAAACCTTACCTACACGGCTTCCGAGGAAATTATATCCGCCCATAAGAAGGTAGCCCTTTGAGTACATGCTTTCGTCGGAATATTCTGAAAGGCTTTCACCGTTAAAGTCGGTATAGGGACCTTCAACACTCTTTGAGCGACCGACCGCAATACTGCCTCCGGTATGCTTATAGCCATAGGTTACAAAGAGATAATAATATCCCGTCTGCTTATTATAGACAACATCCGCACCGCTTACGAGGCTGCCGCTGTCTGAATCAAGAGCAGGAGCTCTTCCCGGCTTTGCGATAAGCTTACCTGATTTAAAGGTTTTCTTGCCGTGAACGGTAGAAATATCGCTTCCTTCATTATTGATATCTGACGATTTTTTGAGAAGACCCGTTGCGGCATCAAGCTCAAGAAGATATATTTCACCGCCGACGCTGTCCTTGCCGTAATATCCGCCGTAAGCCATATAAAGCTTTTTACCCTCATAAATTACCGAAGGGTGAACCGCATTGGCCTCATCGTGCTGCTCGGATGAAGTAGAAGAGGTTTTGTTTCCTTCCTTATCGGTTACAACCTTTGTTCCGCCGTTTGTGCCGCAGGAGCTGATTACAAGACCAACGTCTGTCCACTCCTTATTTTCGATGGCATCCTTAAGGTTGTCGGTTTTTACACAGAAAATTGCCGATTCGTTGGCGGAGTCCTCTTTTACAAGTGAATAGTAAAGGTAGTAGGTATCACCAACCTTTATAATTTCAGGTGTGACGGGAGTTCTGTTCTGATTTTTATCAGAGAAGGCCTCGTCTGAAGAGTATCCGTGAGCGTCTGCCCACTCAGCAACAGAGTCAAACTGACCGAAGCTCATAATTGTGTTTGTAGAAGCGTTCTCGGGCTGGGTGAAGTAGGTTGTTCTGTTGGTCCAGTTGACAAGATCGGTTGACCTGATAACAACATTGCCCGAGCCGAAGCAGTAATAGTAACCGCTTTGAGAATCGTAGATGATGCTCGGATCCTCAACGTTGTAAGCTGAATATGCACCGAGATAAACGTTATCTGCGTATTTATCAATATCAGGCTTGGTAACGTCAAGCTTATTAACCTTTTCACTGTCAGGTCGTTTTCCCTTTTTGAAGGTTGCTACAACAGAAAGCTTCTGTGTGACTGTTGTTTTGTACTGAAGCATGCTTACCTGATCGGTAACGTCAACACCGTTGACAATAAGCTTGTTAAGATTATAATAAGCATCCTCATTTCTTTCAGGGTTAATGCTGACAAGAATCTCTGAATCCTTTTTGCACATCACCTTATATTTTTCATTCTCACCGACTGCCGTTTCATTATTAACGGTAATAATACCGTGCTCGTAGCTCTCGATAAATACAGGATACTCACTGATATGAATATATTCCATATACATTCCGAAAACAACAGCAAAAAGAGCAACCGTAATTGTCAGAAAGAGTAAAAACTTTTTCATTTGTAATTCCTCACTTTCATCATTCTACCGTAAGAGACGATATGATGCCCGAGTAAATTTCACAGGCTTTATTATAAAAATTCCTCTTTGAAATTTCAATCTGATCCTCGTCGGCAACATATACAGTAAGCTTAAGCAGCTCCGTATTCATATCATTGACCGTAAAGGTAACATGGTAGCCGTGATCAAGAGCCTTGACCTCAACTATACTCTCTTTTTCAATACGCTCCCTTTGTAAAATCATATGAGCGCTTTTGAGAGTCTTTTCCTTGACCGAACGCGGTAAATCTCTTTCAAGAAGACCGATATCGAGCTCAGCTCTTGCCGTAAGAGTTATCAGCTCATCACCGTTATCTATATTTGAAATAAGCTGGTCCGCTGATACAAGCTCACTTATGGCAGTATTGACCTCAAAATAATTGGCTATTCTGTATTCCTGAAGAATCTCGTTTATCTGAGTTCTTGTAAGGGATCTTTTCAGCTTTTTGAGCAGATAGCATATAAGAAGCTTTATTTCTGTTTTTTCTCTGAGTCCGCCGGGTGCGACGCCCTGACTGAAGGTGTTGTTATCCATAATAATACACAGGGATAAGACCCTGACCTTTCCTGAATTTAAACATAAATATACATTTATAATTTTACCACAAGTATAAAAAAAGTAAATAGTTTTTGCAAAAATTATCAAATTCTTGTTTGCTGCTTCATAGGCATTTCAGCGAAAATCCGCATCCGTAAAACTGTTTCGTATTATAAGTTGACAGACGTGAGTATTATAGTATAAAATTAAGCTGTAAATTACCGGGAGGAATCAATATGAACAAAAGATACTCAACCATACTTTTTGATGCCGATAATACCCTGCTTGATTTTGATAAATCCGAAAGAATGTCGCTGATAAAAACAATGGAGCACTATGCCGTACCCGTAACGGAAGAAAACATACAAGCTTATGTTAAAATCAACGTCGCTCTATGGAAGCAGATTGAAAAAAAGGAAATCACAAAGCCTGAGCTGAAAAAAATCCGCTTCAGAAGCTTCTTTGAAAGCATCGGTCACAAAACAGAGGCTGATGCACTTGCGGTTAATGAGTATTACCTCGGCAACCTCAGCAACTGCGGCTACACCCTTGACGGTGCCGAAGAGCTCTGTCATAAGCTGAAGAATGCAGGATACAAATTATATATAATAACAAACGGAATAGCAAAAGCTCAGGCTCAGCGTCTTTCAAAAAGCGGTCTTACCGATTACATTGACAAGGTTTTTGTTTCCGAAAGCATCGGCTATCCGAAGCCCATGAAGGAATTTTTCGATTACGTGCTCGAAAATATCGAAGAGCAGGATAAAAGCAAAGTAGTTGTAGTCGGCGACTCACTTTCATCAGATATAAAGGGTGCTGAAAATGCACAGCTTGACTGTGTATGGCTAAACCCGGAAAGCTCCGCCCTGCCCGATGGGTATAGGGCTGATTATATCATAAGCTCATTAAAAGAGCTTGAAGCTTTATTTCTCTAATAACCTTTTAATCTTACAGATGTATACTTTGATTAAAACTCAGGAGGTGTCATTATGCGCATTCTTATTGCAGAGGATGAAAAAAACCTCAACAGGATACTTGTAAAGCAATTTACAAAGCTCGGCTACAGCGTAGACAGCTGCTTTGACGGTGAAAGTGTTTCGGTTTATATTGCCAATGCGGATTATGATGTTATCATACTTGATATTATGATGCCTAAAAAGGACGGCTTTCAGGTTCTAAGGGAAATGAGAGATAAAGGAAATTCAACCCCTGTCATCTTTCTGACCGCAAAATCTGAGATAGAAGACCGTGTGACAGGCCTGGACCTTGGCGCAAACGATTATGTTGTAAAGCCCTTTTCATTTGAAGAGCTTGCGGCAAGAGTGAGAATGGTAACAAGAAAGGCGACAGGAAGCAGCACTAACATCTACACCGTGGCTGACCTTACGGTAGATATAAAATCACACGAGGTTACAAGATCCGGAGTAAAAATAGAGCTTTCCGCACGTGAATATGCCATACTCGAAACCCTCGTTAAAAATGCCGGCACGGTAATGTCCAGAGAAAAAATCGAGACAAGCGTATGGAATTATGACTACCTCGGCGGCACAAACGTTATAGACGTATATATAAGATATCTCAGAAAGAAAATAGACGATGGCCACGAGCTTAAGCTTATCCGTACCGTAAGAGGTGCAGGCTACGTTCTGAAAGGAGAATAATATGAAAAGCAAATCTCTTCGTTTCAGAATAAATCTGTGGTACACAATACTTATGTGTGTTGTTTCAACAGCCCTGATTGCCTGTACCGTTGTCACCGCAAGAACAACCGAAAAGGCTCAGGCTCAGCAGAATCTTATCAGAAGTGTTGAACGGAATATCGACGAAATTGAAGTGGAAAACGGTATTCTTGATATCGAATCCGACTTTGCCTATGTCAGTGGCGGCGTATACGCCCTTGTTTTCGACAGCAAGGGTAACGTTCTCGGCGGAAGCTACCCCGAGGGCTTCTCAACACAGACAGAGCTGAAAAACGGCCGTTTTGCCCTTGAGGGTGACTACTATATTTATGACAGTAAGATAGAGTTTCTGAAATATGAATATAAAATTCACGGTGTTACAGGTGAAATACTCAGCAGTGAGTGCGACGGTCTCGACTCATATACTCCCTTTGACGGTAACATTGATGACGTCGGTGAGGGCTGCACCCTGACATACAGGGACGCATACGAGATTGCCCTTGCTCACAGCGGTATAAATAAAGAAAGCACCGAGCTTATGATGGCCCGCTCCTACCTTTATAACGACGACCGATTGTATGAAATTGAGTTTTACTGTGCAGAAAAAGGCTATGAGGATATATGGATAAGAGGTGTAACCTCTGCAAGAGATTCCGGCGGTGTATGGGGAACCATTGCAAAGCTCGCTACGATTCTGATTCCTCTGGTAGTTATTCTTGCCGCAACAGTCGGAAGTATTCTTTCAAAAAGAGCTCTTTCCCCTATCGGCCGACTCAGTGATGCCGTATCGGAAACCCGCTCCGGCAACGATCTTACAAAGCGTATCACAATAACAGACAGCGATAAAAATATTGTTACTCTGACAAACAATATCAACGCTATGTTTGAACGACTGCAAAGCTCCTTCGAGTCAGAAAAGCAATTCAGCTCCGACGTTTCACATGAGCTTCGTACACCCGTTTCCGTTATCCTTGCCGAATGTGAATATCAGCTTTCACGCGATGATATCGGAGATGAGGACAGAGAAAGCTTTGAAACGCTTAAAAAGCAGGCCCTCTCAATAAGAGATATTATATCTCAGCTTCTGTATTTTTCTTCTATTGAGCAAGGCAGAGAGAAGCCCTCCCTTTCGAATGAAAACATTAGTGAGCTTGTTCTTGCCGTGTGCGAGGATATGGAGCAGATTAACAGTAAAAGCATATATTTAGAAAAGGAAATAGAAGAAAACGTAACTCTGCCGATAGACGTGGCTATGATTACCCGTCTTGTGACAAATCTTGTTTCCAATGCCTTTATTTATTCTGACGAAAACAGCAAGGTAACCGTCACCCTGAAAAGAAATGATAAAACGGCAGTGCTTTCAGTAAAGGATGAGGGTATCGGCATTTCAAAAGAGCATATTGATAAAATATGGAACAGATTTTACCGGGTTGACAAATCCCGCTCACGCAGTGAAGGCTGCTCGGGACTCGGTCTTGCGATGGTAAAGCAGATCGCTGAGCTTCACAACGCTGAAGTATATGCAGAGAGTGAGCCGGGAAAAGGAAGTACTTTTACGGTTAAGTTCACAATATAATTTTCTGAGGCATCTTACAAAGGTGCCTCTTTCTTTTTTAGAGCAGAACAGTAATATACGATGCCTGAAATACATATTTTTATCAGCAGGCACTAATAAAAATTTTCTTGAATTTTTTTTGAAAAAACTATTGACATTCATATAAGGCTATGGTATATTATAGTCAAGTTAACGATAATGATTATCATTATCAATTAAGTTAACGCAGAACGGAGTGATAAAATGTCAGCTCTGCGAAATTCAAAGCAGCGTGACGCAGTACTCCGTGACTTAAGCGAAAGGTACGATCATCCGACCGCCGAAGAGGTTTACATCTCAGTTAAAAAGGTTATCCCCTCGGTAAGTCTGGCAACGGTCTATCGCAATCTGAAGCTTCTCGAAAGTGAAGGAATGATTATTAAAATAACCACACCCGACAGCGACAGATTCGACGGTCATACCCACGAGCACTATCATTTCACCTGTAACGGATGTAAGCGGGTGCTTGATTTAGAGCTCAGCGAGGGCTTCAACGTAAATGCCCTGCCGAAAGCATTCGGCGGAAAAATTACCGGCCACGAGCTTATGTTTTACGGTTTATGCGAAACCTGCAACCAAATCTAATTAAAAAAATTAAAATTATCGGAGGAAAACAAAATGAAAAAGTATTATTGTCCCGTATGCGGTTATGAAAGTGATGAAGCAATCGAAAAGTGCCCCATCTGTAAGGCAGCTATGAAGGAAAGAGAAGAAGGCGCAGGCATGGTATGGGCTGCAGAGCACATCCTCGGCGTAGGTAAGGAAGCAAACGTACCCGAAGAAATCATCATGGGTCTTCGTGACAACTTCAACGGCGAATGCTCAGAGGTTGGTATGTATCTTGCAATGGCTCGTGTTGCTCACAGAGAAGGCTACCCCGAAATCGGTCTCTATTGGGAAAAGGCTGCTTACGAAGAAGCAGAGCACGCAGCAAAGTTTGCAGAGCTTCTCGGTGAGGTAGTAACTGCAAGCACAAAGAAGAACCTTGAAATGAGAGTAGCAGCTGAAAACGGCGCAACTCAGGGCAAGTTCGACCTTGCAAAGATGGTTAAGGAGCACGGTCTTGACGCTATCCACGACACAGTTCATGAAATGGCTCGTGACGAGGCAAGACACGGTAAGGCATTTGAAGGTCTTCTTAACAGATATTTCGGCTGATAAAAAACGGAGAATAAAATCCCCGTACCAAAAAACAATCAAGGGGATACGGATTAACCGTGTCCCCTGCTTTTATAAGGAGTGTTAATTATGTTCGATTATACGATTTGCAAATGTAAGCAGGTAAGCTATTTTGATGTTGAGGATGCACTTAATAAGTTTACTAAGTTTGAGGATCTCGAAAAAAACTTCGATGAGGTTCAGAAAATCACAAGCTGCTCAACAGGCTGCGGCGGCTGTCACGATAAAATAATGGATGCTATTTCTGAAATTATGACTAAAAACCGTCTGTATTGACAACGATATAACCGAACAGATAATCAAGGAGGTATTATTATGGATAAATACATTTGCCCCTGCGGATACGTTTATGATCCCGAAATCGGCGATCCTGACAACGGAGTAGCCTCCGGCACGGCATGGGAAAACGTTCCCGAGGATTGGGTATGCCCCATCTGCGGACTCGGTAAGGATGCTTTTACTGAGGAATAAACCGAACAACAGCTATACTATACGAAAAGAGACGGCAGATGCCGCCTCTTTTTTTGTATCATACAAAGTAGGAACCGATGTCTTTGACAGGATAAAACGGGTATGTGAATTCAGATGCACTTCCGTGCTTTGACCACAACACCTTGGAGCAGTTCAGACGCCAGCCGTCAAACACACTTTCTCTGTAAAAATAACACATAAACGTCGTTGTTTCTGTTGCATAAAACACTTTAGCGTGGTAGTCGTTTCTGTAAAACACCCTGCAATAATTGTCCTCATCAATTTCAGGTGCCTGCACATACAGCTCACTGAATTCATCCTTATTGACAAGAGTATTAACCTCGACGAACAAATAAGATGCCGATATAATCAACAGTAGCGCAAGACAGATCACTTTCACTTTCTTCATAGGAATACAACCTCCTTATATGAATAATCAAGTCTTTTCCCCATAGTAGCACTCAAAACAGAATGCCGTCAATATAACACGGTAAATTGTAAGAAAATCTTAAGGTTATTAACTGTTTCAGGCTTCTGTTTTATTTTTACCTGTCATCTTTTTAACAACAATGCTCATTATAACAACAAAAACAGGGATGGGTACAATATAGAGCAGACTATAGGGATTGGAAAGGTCACCCTTGTTTGCTAAAAGAGTGAAAAGAACGTTAAAGGGAAGCATACCTAAATTTGAAGCTACAAAGAACTTCCAGAAATTAACGTTCATAGCACCATAAATAACGCTCATAAGATCAGAAGGTACCACTCCCGATGCCTTGACAACGTAAACCACCATAAATTCGTTTTTGCCTGCAAAATCGTCAAGCTTTTTAATCTTGGGGAATTTCACCTTAAGGGTGTCAAGAAGGTCCTTACCGGCAAATCTGCCGAAATAATAAGGCAATATGACGCTGAGAGCCACCGCAACGGCGTTGATACCTATTGCGACCCATACGTTATCAATAATAAGACCCGACACCGCAAAAATTACCGCAGGCGGAAAAACAAGCGCAAAGGATTTTATAACGGTAAAAGCAATTATAATAAGCGCTACAGTAAGTGTGCCGCCGCTTATATACTCGGCAAGCTTTCCGGCATTATCTATACTGATATCAAATTTATTTATCAGCATAAGCATTGTAACAATCATTACTCCCATAAAAACAAAGGACATAATCTGAAGTGATTTTATAAGCCTTGCATAGTTCTTCTGTTCTTTCATACATAATTCCCCTTTCGTAATATAATTCTAATACAAAAAGTACATTTATGCAACACTACACAACTTTATTTTTTATAATTCCTATTGATAATTGACACAGTCTTTTCGGATGTGATATAATTGCAAAAGTATTTATTTGTCAATGGAGTGTGTAAAATGTCAAACTATCAGTGGATGAAAATTGATACTGCTTCAATTATGTTCACTTGCCTCAGCTCAAAAAAATGGGGACGTACCTTCCGTGTTTCAGCTAACCTTTCGACAGGTGATATTAATCCTGCTTTACTTAAAAAGGCAGTTGCTGACCTTGTCCCCCGTTTCCCGAGCATTTACAGCTGTCTTCGCAAGGGCTTTTTCTGGTACTATCAGGAATGTGTTACTACTCTGCCTGAAATCAGAGAAGAGCACTCAAGGGTGCTTCTTCCGATAACCTACAGACCCGACGGACATCCTGATTTCAGAGTTCTTTATTATAAAAACCGTATAAGCATAGAAACAGCCCACCACGTTTCTGACGGTAAGGGTATGGGAACATACTTCGACGCTCTTCTCGAACGGTACGTTGAGCTCTGCGAAAACCCCGATGCACCCTACACCTTTGAAAAAGCCGAGGATACTGAAAACGCCTTTGCAAGATATGCAGTCAAGGGCGGAGAAAAGGCTGCCGACAGTACCGTTGCAGTTCACCAGCTTGAAACCCCGATTGAAAAGGATTTCATTCAGCTTATATTTATGAGTATCCCCTGCGACGAGCTTAAAAAGGCTGCAAAAGCAAAAGATATGACCATTACTGAATATCTTTCCGCCGCACTCATACTCGGTACAATCAGAAGCGCAACAAAGCCGATTACGCTTCCCATAGCTATCGGCATCCCCGTTAATCTGCGCAGATTTTTCCCCACGGACAGTGTGCGCAACTTCACCATCCAAACGGATATTTCCTTTGATACAAAGGGCCGTACCGACTGGAGCTTTGATGAAATCTGTGAAGCAATCAAGGGCCAGCTCAAGGAAAAGCTTGAGCCCTCCGAGCTTCAGAAAAAGCTCAACCGTTACGCCTCTCTTTCATCAAATCCCGTTGTTAAAATTATTCCTAACTTCATCAAGCTTCCCGTAATCCGCACAATGCAGCATAAGAGTCATAAGGCCAACACAACGATTCTTACAAACACAGGTACCTCCGAATCAAACGATAGGCTTAAAGGTAAGGTTACACGAATAGAGGGAATAAACGGTGACACAAGCGGCTACGGTCTCCCCTGCACATGCTCGTCACTCAGCTACAACGGTATGTTTAATCTCTGCTTCTCTCTTTGCAGTCACGATACCACCTGGCCAAAAAGCTGTGTCAGAATTCTTTCAGAGCAGGGCTTAAGCATAAGAATTGAAAGCTCACACGGAAACGGAGTTGAATAATATGAGATGCAAAGAATGTAACGTCGATTTAGCCGAAGAATATAAGCTCTGTCCTCTCTGCGGCAGTCCTGCATCAGATGAGGAAGCAAGAATCAAGGGCTTGACAGCAGTCCCCTATTCAAAAAATCCGCCGAAGGAAGCAGAGCTGAAAAAAGAAAAAAGCCGCCTCTCCATTGAGAGAATAAGGGCTTATTTTAACAGATAAAAAACTTAACCGGATGTCAGACGCCGACATCCGGTTGTTTTATTCTTATTTAAAAAGCTCGGGCCACTTTATACCCTGGAAGGCTTTGTTGAAGGTTTTATTGAAGAAGTTGAACATCTCAATAAAGAAATTTTTGATTGAAAGAAGTGCCTTGGCAACTGTTGATTCGGGGAAGGGCTCATCGGTGTGAAGAATCTGAGGTGCAATGTTGATTACAGTTTCACCCTCTGCAATAACATAGCTGTTTGCATCACCCTTTGCATTGCTGTCAAGGTAAATTGTAATCACACCGGTCGCATCGGGAGCAACCCTGTCACCGTTTACGTTGAATGCGCTTATCTTAGCATCCTTGATACCGATTTTAACAGTTGTGCCCATAGGATATTCCCATGTTGAGCCGGCAAACATTTCTTTACCGTTTACTGTGTAGTAATTAGAATGCTCGTTCTTACCGAAGTTTATAGTTACGTTGTTTCCCGCTACATCGCCGTTATAAACAACGTAAACTTCCTTCATTTTTGAAAAATATGACCAGAACACAGACTGCATAAACGATGCATTATCGGTATGTACCGTAAGACCGGTAACCCCGTTATTTACAGAGGATGAAGAGCAGGCGGATCTGATATCTGTAACGTCATAAAAGTAAAGTGTCTTAAGAGCGTAGCAGCCGGTGAAGACTACCGAAAAATCATCAACGTTTGAGAAGTTCCAGTTGGAGAAGTCCACACTTTCAAGTGCTCTGCAGTTCTGGAACGCATTTACGCTGTGAAGTCTGTCAGTATATGTACAGTTGCTGAAATCAACAGTTCTCAGGCTACTGCAATCCTTAAACATATAATCAATACCGTAAGGTACAATACTTCTGAAGCTGATTGATGCATTGAATTCCTCAAGAGAACGGCAGTCGTTGAACATATAGGTCATATCTGATACCTTAAGCGTATCAGCAGCGCCGTAAATCTTTTTAAGCAGGAAAGAATCCTTGAACATAAGTGACATATCAATAACAGCACTTGTGTCAATGTTACCGAAATCAAAGCTTGTAAGCTCCGAGCCGAGGAACATACCCTTCATTTTTTTAACTCCGGCGGTTTTAAAGTTTTCAAAACCGATAATTTCCTTAACACCTGTTCCGGCAAAAAGATAGGAGCTGTCGCTGTTTGCAATAACGCCACCGTCAGCTGCGATATAAAGGTCATGTCCGCCGACCTCATAAGTAAGTTTGCCTATAACCGAGCCGTCACCTGCGGCTGAAAGGTCATATTCTTCAATATAAGTAACATTTTTGGGGAAGCTGTCAATTCTGTCAAGAAAGATTACACGGTTGATAAGAGACTCGTACTTCTCTGCGTGGAAATCCTCCTTGGAAAGTGAATTATAAGCCTTCAGGACTCCGCTTTGCTGCGCCGCAAAGCCCGTAACGGGTACGCTGAGCATAAGCATAACCGCAAGAAATAAGCAGAGAAGCTTTTTTGTTGTCTTTTTCATATATTTACCTCCCGTAAAGCAACCAAATTTCCTTAATATAATATCATAGGATTTAATGATTGTCAAACCAAACAGTAAATTATTTACAGATGTGTTTCACCTGTTCTGCCCTTTTTTCGCATCAGAACTGATACGCAGCACAGCACAAAGGAAACAACAGTAAAAATCAGTATACATATAAACACGTCAGTCCATCCCCTTGTATCCGCAATTCTGCCGAGAAGGGAGGTTGCAAGCGTGCTGCCAACGTAACAGAAGGTATTAAGCACACCTGCCGAAAGGCCCGAATCTATTTTATCTCTTGAATAAAGAGGAACAATGCTTGTAATAACATTGTTTACTGCGGCCATAAGACATGATATGCCGCCGAAAAGCATAAGGGTCAGCGGAACAGATCTGAAGCTGAGAGTCAGAATAATGAGTCCCGCCAAAATGACCGTCGAAAAATAGAAAATACCGTTCAGAGCATTTTCATCCTTTTGCTTTTTATGAAGCTTATTCACAAGTGATGTGCCGAAAATCGAAAGCACCGGAAGAAGCAGCGTAACAATGATCGACAACGATGACGGCACTCCGAACTCCTCCTTAAGGATAGAAGGCACCCAAGTGGTAATACCGTCCTTGATAAAGCCGTTTGTTACGGCTGAAACGAGAATAACCGTGAGTCCGACTGCAAACACAGGTGTAAGAGTAAGCTTGCCCCCTGACTTTATCCTTACCGCTTCAGTTTCTCTTTTTTCCTTCTGAATTTTGCTCATACCGACAAACCAAAGGACCGCCGTAACACCTACAACCGCCGAGGCAACATAGAAAATCAACGTCCAGTCAAGCTTAAGATATGAGAAGAGCGCAGAAAGTCCGTATGCCATAAAGGTACCCGAGGCAACAGTTGTGCTCATAACCATAACTGCCCCCGAAAGCTTACTGTCAGCAAGATTATCGGATAAGGTCTTAATAAGTGACGACCACAGAACAGACTGAAAAACACCGTTAAACAGCCACAGATATTTCATCGCACCGATACCGTCGCAGAAGGTCATAGCAAGATTTATTACGCAGGAGCCTGCCAATGCAACGGTTACCGAATATTTTGTATTGTATCTTTTAGAAAGAAGACCGTTTACCAGCTGCCCTGCACCGTAGGCAAAAAAGAAAAATGAGCTTACCGTGCCTGCAGCCTCCTTGGTCGTACCGAGCTGAGCGAGAATTTCAACCATTGAAGCGTTATAATTCAGCCTTGCAACATAAGCAAAGGTATATGCCGCCCAGCAAATGAATATAAGAAAATTCGATTTTTTGTTACTTAACCTGTCAGTCATTTTATCCGTTCTTTCGTTTTAAAAGATGTCTTAAATCAACTCAGATTTGTGATGCTCCCTCGATATTCTCGGCGGAGCACCCGTAAGATGGGATATATCACGGTACTCACCGTTGTAATCCGCAAAAAGCCCCGCAGGGATCTGAGCCGTCCAGCCTTTTTCGTTAAATACCGGCATTTCAATATCTGCAGCATAAAGAATAACCGCCGCAAGATCACGGATATTCATTTCATTTATTTCTGTATTATTTATACCCTTACCTGTTGCGGCAAAGGTTACATATTTTTCTTCATCTGTCCAACCGCCGTGGCTTCCGCCCTGACCGTTACCGGGGTTGGTACCGCCGTGGTCCGCAATAACAATAAAAAGTGTGTTTTCGAGCATTTCCGCTTCGGTGACGGCACTATAAACGTCGCCGATAAGCTTATCAACCTTGTTTATTGCACTAAGATGCTCAGCAGTACCATAGCCGTGCTTATGCCCTGCACCGTCGGTGCTGTCAAAGTGAACAAAAAGAAAATCCGGCTTTTCATTGCGGATATAGTCGCATATCATCGGGGTAAGCTCCTTATCCCTTGCACTTGCAGAGGATATGTGAATACCCTTTTCGGCTATTCCATTGATTATAGGCTTCCAGTCACAGTAAGCACCGATCTCAGCCTTCGGATAAGCCCTTCTTATACGTCTGAAAACAGTAGGATTCTTTGACCATACAGGATACGGAAGAACCGATACCCTGCGGTTTGTGAGCTTATGCACCTCAGGACCGACGCCTGTAAGCATTGAGCCCCAGCATTCTGCGCTGATGGTAGGCTTTGAAGAAAGAGCTCTGTAGGTTACCGCACCGTTGCAGAAGATTTTGTCAAAGTAAGGTGTATCGGCGCTTCTGAACCATCCGCCTGCTCCGTCAACACCTATTACAATAATGTGAGAGTATTTTCTTTCCATATGTTCTCCCCCGATTAATTGACATATAAAAGCCTTCCTGCCTGAGCAAGAAGGCTTTTCTTTTTTTAGTTCCACTCCTTGTTCATTACAACAAAGGTCATTCTTTCCTGAATGCTTTCGTGACCGTGACCTGTACTCCTACCGCCATGGTCAGCAGTAATGATTATGAGCCAATCCTCTGTGTCGTAGGTTTCTCTTTCTTCAATAGCCTTTATAACCTCATATGCGCAGGCATCTGATTCCTTAAAGGCTTCCTTGTAACCGGGATTATTGATTGAGAATCCGTAATTGTGACCTTCACTGTCCGTATGCTCATAAATAACAAAAATGAAATCTGAGCAGTTCTCTTGAGCAACCTCTCCCATAACAAATTCGTGGGAGGCGTCATTGTTTTTACAGTAATTAAAGGCTACACCGAGACCGTTTGCTTCGCAGTATTCCTTTTCCTCAAGATAGGTTGCGTTATCTCTGCTGAAATGACCCTTCCAACGTGTGATAAAGGAAGCACTATCAATAACCTTATCCTCTGTCAGAGTAGTCATAACGGTCTTGTAATCCATATTCTTGGTTACATCATTCTTGGTGATACCGTGCTTATCGGCCCAAACACCTGTAAGAATTGAGCACCAACCGGGAGCAGTTGAGGTATCCTGAGTATTTTTCTCGGGATAATTAACACCGCCGCAGTAGGTAAGGTTATTTGAACCTCCGTTACCGAGAATATAACCTATGCCGCTGTTTTCCTTCTGCATCTCAATAAGAGCATCGGCACGGCAACCGTCATAGCCGATAACGATTGCCTTCTTTTCGGTCTTGCCTTCAGGAAGCTCCGAACGGAAATGTGCATCAATAATATCATGAAGGTCGGTCTGAGGATATGCAGTTTCAACTGTGTTTTCATAATTTACAGAAGCAACGTTCTGTCTGTAAAATTCCTCTGTGTCCTTTATGTCGAAGGCATATCTCATAATATAAAGATATATGCCGCCGCCGATAAGTGCAAGAGCAAGAACAACGCTGATTATCTTTGTTATAAGCTTTTTCTTATTTTTCATTGAGCAACCTCTTATTTCTCGTCAAGAGCCTTTTTGGCAAGCTCTAAGGTTTCGTTTTCCTTATGGCGTGCATTTCTGATTTCTTCAAGCTCACGGTACATCTGCTCTTTCTTTTCGCCTTCAACATCGTAGAAGAATTTAAGAATAATAGCCTTGAGAACGTTAGCAAGAGCATAACCGAAGAGAAGGAAGCCGAGAATCTTCAGGCAGACGTCAAGATAGTCAGGCTGAGCCTGCATTGTCTTAACAAGGTCGCCTTCAACGGATGTAAGGTAGCCTGCCCATGCGAGCATATAAGGAATAGATACATCCTTAATAAAGTTACATGCTGAGTTGACCCAACCGGGAACTATACCCTGAACAGCTTCCATTCTTTCACCGCACTGCCATTCGAGATAATCGTAATATTCAACATCGAAATGAGATTTTGAAAGCTCCTGAATACCGATACCGATACCGAATATGAAGTAGAATACGTAGAAGAATATACTGTTCCAGCCCTCAAAGAAGCGGATGCCCATCTTTGCTTCGGCAAAACAGATACCGAAAAGAATAAAGGCTGAAACGGGTGTATATATACCGCAGAATTTAAGAAGCTTTGTAGGCTCATGCTTCTTGGAAAGCTTTGTGCAGATAAGATTACCGACAACCGTACCGACAGCGGTGGGAAGAGTAAGAAGAAGGTTGTTTGCTGAGCCGACTGTAATAGCGGCAAGGTAGGTTGACATTTTACCGAGCATTGCAAAGGCATTTACCCACTGCATATACTGGAAAGCACGGTAATTTTTATATTTGAAGAGTGTGAACAATGCCTTTGAAACCTTTACCTTCTCCTTAACGGGAAGCTCGATTCTTTCCTTACAGAAAAGAGCACACATAAGATTACCGAAAGCGGTAACAGCAGCAGCGACAAGAGCAAGGGTCATATACATTGCGTTTTTGTCGTCGCTGAAAATTCCGTAAACGAAGGTTGCGATATATGCACCGCCGTAACCGATATAATATGAAAGCTGCCAAAGAGTAGCAACAGTTTTCTTTTCCTTGTGGTTAGGAGAAATAACCTGAACAATGTTCTGACCGAAGTTGTTGAAGGTGTTGAGAACAGTCTGGCTGCAGGCTATACCGTAACGAAAAAGAGTAAGCTGCTGAACAGTCCAGCCCTGAGGAACGTAGAAGAACAATGCGGTCATTATAAACATAGGCACGAGACAGATAATATACCACTGACGGTATCTGCCCCAACGTGTTTTCCACTTCTGAACAATAACGCCTGCAATAGCACCTGCCACAATACCGCCAATGGTTGTGATAGTGGTCTGCAGAGCAAGAATGTGCTTGATTTCATCTGAGCTTACACCCGCAGGTCCGAAATAAAGCTCGTAAACGAAAGCTGCAGCGAGAGTACCTGTAAGGGTTGTTCCGAACATACCGCCGATTCGTGAAAGCATAATACATACGTATTCAAACTTTGTTATGTACTTGCACTCTCCGCCGGTAAGTGCTCCCTTGGGCACTTCAACGCCTGAATTTGTTTTCTTCTTCGACATCATATCATCTCCATGAAAATACTTTAGTAAAGTTTAACATTTTCATAAGCATTTTTCAAGATATTCAGTAAAAATAAACAAAATTTTTTCTCTAAAAAAGAATAACTATGTGTGCATAGCTTATTTACAGCAATTTCAAACACAATTTACCGATTCCGAAAAAGAAAAAACGGACATATATCTTCATACGTCCGTTTTTATAAAAGATTACTGCTTAATTAAACCGTTCATTCCCATTAAAGCAAAGCATCATCGTACGCCGCTCTGCTGCCGCCTATAAATTTAGGGCGTGTACGTGCGGCAACAACCACAGCCTCACCGATTTTGTTATTTTCAAGCCTCAGAGGAACCGCCACACACTTAAGGTGCATTCCTATAAGAGTCAATCCGATATCGAGACCCGCATCAGCCTGTATTCTCTCTATAGCAACAGGGTCCTCAAAGCCGTGATAGGCATGGGTTGCAAGAGAACCGCCCGCCTTAGGCTGGGGAACAACGTTGACAGCTTCGGCAAAAGGAGCTGCACATCGCTCCGTTATGATTGCACGGTTAAGATGCTCGCAGCACTGCACCGCCAAAAAGATCTCTTTGCTTTTTGTATAATCGTGAAGGGCGCTGAAAATTTCACCGGCAACCTCATAATTGGAGTTTGTGCCGATGGTTGACCCTACAACCTCACTTGTAGAACAACCTATGACAACAATACTGCCTTTTTTAAGCCTTGCTTTTTCGCAAAGCTCAGCTATAGCGGCTTTGGTCTGCCCGTATATAGATACTGTCATAACAACTGACCTCTTTTCAAAAAATTATGCAGAACAGCTCTCACCCTCTTAGGCTTCAAGTCCCTTGTTCTGTTCTTAAGGTTCTGATAAAAAACAACTCAGCAGCCTTTTTGGCTACTGAGTTTTGGTGCGAGAGACGGGACTTGAACCCGTACGAGCTGCCCCACACGCCCCTCAAACGTGCGCGTCTGCCGATTCCGCCACTCTCGCATATTCACTTCACTCTCTCGAGTGCT
>JAZNIH010000064.1:0-2024 GCA_045577395.1 Acutalibacteraceae bacterium
TTGACAACATCATTCACGGTTTATTTACAGAGAGCGAGAAGGATTCATATACCGGGCAGATGTCCGTCAATCATTCGGGGTATTCTCCGTCCGACACAGGCGTAATGACAATAAAGAAGGGCAAAAATCTTGACACCTTTACATACGGAAACGAAACCTTTATCGGTAAGTACGGAGAGATTACACTGGGCAACAGCAAGCATATTTTAACCGTTATGGTTCCCGAAAAGGAATATCAGTCCTTGCTTTCCGAATCGTATATCAGAATGCTTGCGGTGCTCATTATTGTTCTTATGCTGATGGTTTTGATTTGCCTTTATTTCAGCCACAAGTATATGAAGCCGATTCTTAAAAGCTTTGAGCATATAAAGACAAATTCCGTTCCCGCAGATCAGGTTAAAATTCCTGAAATCAACGACCTTTTCCGTTTCCTTGCAGATAAGGATAAAGGTCACGAGGACGAAATAACCGAGCTTACACGCCTCCGCAACGAGGCAAAGGATGAATACACAAAGATTCAGACGCAGCTTGACAAGGTGGTAGAACGACATAAATCCGGTGCCGATCCTGAATTTTATGAGATATTCAAGTCAAATGTATCCAAGCTCACTCAAAAGGAAGCACAGATATTCAGGCTCTATCTTGAGGGAAAAACTGCAAAGGAAATTCAGGAGATAACGGAAATCAATCAGAACACACTCAAGTATCATAACAAAAACTTATATTCAAAACTCGGTGTTACGAGCAGAAAAGAGCTTTTGCTTTATGCTGCTATGCTTAAAAAAGAAGGAGGAGTTTTATGACACTTGCAGACAGACTGAATAAAATCATTGATGAACAGGGACTTACAAAAAGAGCATTTGCAAAAACCTTGGGTGTCAGCGAAAACTACATCTATCAGCTCACAGGAAGCCAAGAAAAGCTGACCACCATATCCGAAACTCTTGCAAAGCTAATTGCTCTCGAATTTGGATATGATAAGGACTGGATTATATACGGCGATAAAAGCTGAAATATATGATGAAAGCCTCCGAGGATTTCTCCCCGGAGGCTCGTTGTGTTTTTATAGATTATTTTACTAAGTTTTTTTGAATGTTAGCGAGATATTTCATTTTTTTAAATCCGTACATCATTTTGCAAAAACAAGTTTTTTACTCTATCCTTAAAAACAAACTTGATATTTCTCTTTGCCAAATTCATCCCTGTTATTTAAAACATAATTCATCAGATTTTCTGTCTTTGTCCATTCTACTTTATCGGATAAGTACTCATTTACACGCTGGGCAACCTTATCAAGAACCTTTAAGCCCGTATACAGGCCGTTTGATGCAAGGCTTTGCCAGTGTGTAAGTATTATCGGCATACTTCCGTTATTAAGAACCTCAATGATTCTTCCTTGCTTAACATCCTCGGTTATATATAAATCTGCAACGCTGTTTATATAGTCTTCGTCATTCTTTATAGTATGTATAGTCTCCCAAAGAAGATCAATAATTGTAATTGGTATTGAAACGAGCCTTCTACCGTCTTTTTCATAGGCTATCCAAGGTTTTACATTCTTATCATCCGGTAAATAATGAAGAAAATACCAAGCATCTTTTTTTCCGTACACATTATATATAGCTTCGGAAATTGAAACTACATATTCCGACTCAACCTTGTCGGCAAAAAACCAGGGTGACCACACGCCGCATACATCAAAACCGGCTTCTTTAAGGATGGAAAGCGCCTTTTCAATATATGGTGTCAGGGTTGTACGGTCCTGCATATTAGACCAGTCATATTCTCTTATTCCGGTGCTTTCCCCTGTTTTTAAATCAATTGCTTCGTTATGAGTAAGCATTTCGGGGCATATATCAAAATTCGGCACAATACGTTTTTTAACCGTATCAAGCCATTCCTTGATAACTTTCGGATCGGCATCACCAAGACCGTTTATAATGTCTCCCCGATTGGCGACCATCGGGACAACGCTGAATTTACCCTTCATATTGTTCCGCTCAACTACATCGCAGAAATCAAAC
>JAZNIH010000065.1:0-45503 GCA_045577395.1 Acutalibacteraceae bacterium
CGAAGATAAAGAGAGGTACAAAGCACTGCGTAAGGAGATTACAGAAGAAATAACGCCATTGAGAAAGAAACTTAAACAGGCGGAGGATATTCTTGATAAATCCCCACACCTATATGAGCTCTTGCAAAAAGAGCATCAGGCAGAAATGAATAAAATACGAAAACTTGAACGCACCCGATGAGGTGCAATTTTTATTATGAAAGGATTAGATAATTATGGCTATTAAACCAAAATCAAAAGTATATCCCCGTGATATTGAAGAAAACGATCCCACAAAAGAAACCTTATACGACAAGGTACAGAAAGCCCGCACAGAATATGTGTGGGCTAATAAAATACCCATTGAGTATTTGAGACCCTTTGAAAATCATCCCTACAAGGTAATTGACAATGAGGAAATGCAGAACCTTATTGACAGTATTGATGAGCGTGGTATTCTTACTCCTCTTACCGTTCGAAAAATATCCGGCACAGAATACGAAATCATTTCAGGTCACAGAAGATTTTATGCAGCAAAGAAATTAGGCTTTGAAATGATACCTGCCTTCATTTATGAGCTCACTTATGAAGAGGCTGTTATTGCAATGGTAGATGCTAACTTGCAGAGAGAGCATATATTACCAAGTGAGAAAGCCCGTGCCTACAAGATGAAATTTGATGCTATAAAAAGTCAAGGCGAGAGGACAGATTTAACTTCAGACCAAGTTGGACCGAAGTTGGCTGTTGAAGAAATCTCAAAAAATGACAGTGCATCACAGGTTAAGAGATATATCAGATTAAACAATCTCATCCCCGAACTTCTCGACCTTGTTGATGAAGAACGAATAGCCTTTACTCCTGCAGTAGAGCTTTCCTATCTAAATGAGGTGGAACAGGCTGATTTGGTTGAAGAAATACGTGTCTGTGATGCTACACCTAATTTATCTCAGGCACAAAGGCTTCGTGCAATCAGCAGAGAGGAAGGTTTAACACCTGAGCTAATCGGTGAAATATTGGCCGAGGAAAAGGCGAATCAAAAGCCAATGGTAAAATTCTCTGTTGAACGCTTACAGAAGGTTGCTCCTAAAATTAAAGAAAGTGACCTTGAAAACTTTGTCATGAAAGCCTGTGAGCATTATTACAGATACCTTCAGCGACAGCGAAATAGGGATGCGAGGTGATGGGTATTGAAGTATATTGGTATTCTTAAAGCATATATCCGTTACCTTGATGATGACATCAGAGGAGAATATTCCTTCAAGGTTAAAGGGCACGAGGTGGTTGCTACCTTCTCCGAAAAACCTAACAAAGAAATCTTTTCACGAATGAAAGAAATTCTACTCGGTGATTCGCACATTCGACAAAGTGACGCCCCTGATATTAAACTAAAGGAAAATATCAAGGAGGCGGTTTAATGTCAAAAAGAGTGTGTTGTCTGTACCGAGTTTCAACAGGTAAACAGGTTGATTATGACAGCAACAATGAAGCAGATATCCCGATGCAAAGAAAGGCTTGTCATAAATTTGCAAGTGAAATGGGTTGGGATATTGTTCACGAGGAACAGGAGGATGGTGTTTCCGGTCATAAGGTGCGAGCTGAAAACCGAGATAAAATTCAAATAATAAAGGACCTTGCGAGAAAGAAAAAGTTTGATATTCTGCTTGTGTTTATGTTTGACCGTATAGGCAGAATCGCAGATGAAACACCGTTTGTTGTTGAATGGTTTGTTAAAAACGGAATTGAGGTTTGGAGTACACAAGAAGGTGAACAGAGATTTGATAATCACATTGATAAGCTCTTAAACTATATACGCTTCTGGCAGGCTGACGGTGAAAGTGAGAAAACATCAGTACGAACAAAAACAAGCCTCGGTCAGCTGGTCGAGGCAGGTCATTTCAAGGGCGGCGTTGCCGCCTTTGGATATGACCTTGTTAAAAGTGGCAGATCCAATAAAAGGAAACACGAGCTTTATGATTTAAAAGTTAATCCCGATGAAGCCGTTGTTGTGAAGATTATCTTTGATAAGTACACTACCGAGGGTTATGGTGCTCACAGAATTACTACTTGGCTTAACAACAACGGCTACCGAGCGAGAACAGGTAAAATGTGGCACGAAGCTACTATCAGAGGTATTCTCTGTAATCTCACCTATACAGGTGTTCTTCGTAGTGGTGATGCTCGTTCAGAGGTTATACCCGAACTGCAGATAATACCGTCTGAACAGTTTGAAAGAGCAAGAATGATAATGCAAGAGCGTTCCGATAGGAAGAAAGAAAATTCCACAGTTCCTCTTAACACAAAAGGTAAATCACTTCTCTCAGGTAAGGTTTACTGTGGACATTGCGGCTCAAGGCTGAATCTCACGACAAGCGGAAGATACCGTAAAAGAAAAGACGGCTCTGTTGATACAACAAAACGAATCAGATATGCTTGCTACGGCAAAAGCAGAAAGCAGACGGAGTGTAACGGTCAGTCAGGTTATACACTTCACATTCTTGATGATTTGATTGATGAAATTGTCCGTGATATTTTCCGTAAAATGAAAGGTGTATCAAAATCTGATGTAATCAAGCTCCGTTATGCTGACGAGCTTGAAGTGAGAAAAGCAAGGCTGAATATGCTGAAAGCAGATTACAATAAAGAGTTTGAAAATCTTACCATACTGAAATCCGAGGTTATTAAGGCAATTAAGGGTGAAAGCTCCTTTTCGGCTGATACACTCTCGGAGCTGATTGCAGAATCCGAGAAGGAGTGCAGCAGGCTTTTGGATTTATGCACTGATGCTGAAAAGGATGTTGCTGATGGCGAGAGTGTACTCAAAAATTTATCCGACAGTTTTGATGAACTAATTTCTTGGGCGGAGCTTTATGATGAAGCAAGCTTTGAAAAGAAGAAAATGATTGTGAATTGTCTGATAAAACGAGTTAAGGTTAGCAGAGGGTATAAGTTGAAAGTTGAGTTTAATATTGACTTTGAGCAGTTTATGGTGGGGATTGATAAGGTGGCGTAAAAAGTAATGGCAGAGAGCGAAAACTCTCTGCCTGTTCTTTAGTTTAAAATTACATAAGTTGTAGGGAGCATACCATCATTGTTGTATGGCAGAATATATTTTCTGTCATAGAGAATTGCTATTGGTGCAGATATTGCATCTTCAAACAGTCGCAAATATGCCATATCTTTTGCAAATTTCTTCAAATGCAATGGTATGTGTTCTTTTAATATTTTCGTTACGGTTTCCATCAAGGTTTCTGCTTCATCTGCAATTTTTTCAATAGTTTCAGCAAAAATGTTTTTTAATTTTTCGTATTGTTCTCTTGTAAAAACAGGTGTGTTTACAAAAATTCCCTTTTCACCTGAAACAACATATCCCATTCTTATCATATCAGCAACAGTTGCTTTGTCATTTTCACTAAAATGTTCTGTATTACCTTTTGCAATATCCAAGAATATGTTTCTTGCATCTTGGCGACTGCAAAAATAATGATGAACCATTTCGCCGTTAATTGGAAAATCCATAAACTGAACATAATCTCCTAAACTATTTACAACATTTGAAATGCCAAATCCAAACTGTGATTCCCAGGAGTTTTGTTCTCCTTTTTCGCTTCCCCAAATAAAGCATTCTGTCCCAAACTTATCTTTAGGATATACAATGCTAATTTTTTTCTGAAGAGTATCAATAACTGAGTTATGAAGAATGAAGCAACTCAGTTGCCATCCCAAAGAGTTGTTACTCATATCTGAACCCACAAAACCAATGTGTCTTACTTCGGCTTCGTGTTGTGTAATTGATTCGGTTAGGATGTCAGCAATTTTACATCTCAGTTCAGCTGTCTTCGTATTAATTTCATTAGCAAAACTTTTTGTAAAAATCACGATATTTGTGTAATATCTGTTTCCGTCTTTTTTAAGAAGTTCATACTCATACAATTCATCCAATTTATCCTCCATATAAGGAAGAGATACACCTATCTCTAAACTAATCTGCTCGGCTGTCAGTTTGTCATTATAGCAGGCAAATAAAATATTTTGAGATATTTTACTATCACACAAATGATAATATCTGTTTGCACCATTTCCCCAAAACAAGAGTGAAAGACCTTTGGGGTTATAACTCTGTTGACCATAATTTCGTTCCATACTCATACCTTCTTTCAAAATTTGTCTTGATTTGAAAAGCAGATATTTAACCATGCTTTCACTGATTGAGAGGTGCTTGGATATTTTCGAACAAGATTTGTTTTCAATGTAATACAAAATAACAGCTTTTCGGTACTTTTCAGAGAGCAATGTCAACTCACGACGCAATAGATATAATTCAGAATTATCATCGTCAAAAGTTTTTGCTACATCAATCAGATTATCGGTTAATTCGCACTCTTTATTCTTTGTTTTATTCTTGCACCATTGTTTATAAACATTACCTGCAACCGCCCACATAAAGCCATAGAAAGCATCTGCATTACGGATGTTATCAGCAGATTTATAAATCTCTAATATAATATCCTGTGCTAAATCTTCTGCCTCGAAATGGTTTGAAGTTCGAGCAATACAATATGATAATATAGTTTTTGCTATGTCTGCTATTTTTGTATCAAGTTCGTGTTTATCCATTTTTACACCTCCTTTGATTTTTGATTCACCGGTGATTTCACTTGTATAGTGGAACAAAATTGCTTTTGGTTAAAGTTTGGTTGAAAAAATATTTTTAAATCTTAAAAAATTATATCATAAATGTTGAAAGAATAAAATAATTGTTATTGCCCCACTGCGAAGGAACATATGTGAGGGTATAAAAATAGCCACTCTCCAAAGAAAGTGGACAAAAAAATAATTACTCAGTATGCTGTTGGTGGAGACGGAGAGGATCGAACTCTTGACCTCTTGAATGCCATTCAAGCGCTCTCCCAGCTGAGCTACGCCCCCATAAAAGGGCACACTGAGTAATTTATTTATTAAGTTTTTTGTGGGGTGCGTTTCTGAGTGCTTTGGGCTCCCAGCTGAGCTACGCCCCCATATATTCTGTTGCCCGAATATATTATCATAAAGACAATAATTTGTCAATAGCTTTTTAATTTTTAACGGCAAGGTGTATTGTCACCTTGCCGCCTTGTCTGCCGTTTTCAGAAGCTTGATTATAGGGATTATAAGAATGCCGCCAAAAAGGTTGCTGACACCGTGCACAACGTCAAAAACTGAGCCTGCCGCAATCCACGTAAGCATACCCCTGAAGTCAAGGCCGAAGAAAATCGCCTGAGCCGGAGCATAAAGTATTCCGAATAAAAAGCCGTGCAGAGAACATACCGCTACATATACAACAGCCGCTGTCCTGACCGGCATATTTTTCGGTAACAGCACCGTGATACCCCACAGAATGGTCCATATATACAAATAAGGTACCCACCACGCATTAAAACCGCCGAAAAGCCCCGTAAGAAGCACAAAAATGTAAATGGGATACAATGCCTTTTTACGGTAAACAACCGTTATAGCCACCGTTAAAGCACCAATAAGATGTATATTCGGCAGAGCTTCCATGATAAGCTTCGAGCAATACATCAGTGTGCCGAGCATACTGAATATTGCTGTTTCTTTGACTGTCAGTTTCATTATTCAGCCTTGAACATATATCTTGAGCCATCTGTTATATCGGTCATATCCACACCTGTAGGAGACATCTCTCCGTTAACATAAAAAGCCCAGTATTTACCGTCCTTGTCATAGTCGTAGGTCTTACCTGCAACCGTTTTTACATAAAGCCCGTAGGCACCGTTTTCACCCTCGATAAGCTTTGCATCAAGAAGAGCCTCACCTACGGTCTTCTTGTCTGTGCTGACCTTATAAATTTCAGAGCTGCCGTCTGCATCAACAACCGTAAATTCAAAGCTTATCTGACCTTCACCGACCTCAATAATTGTACCCGCATCTGTTAAAGTGGCGTCAGTAGGCGTCTTTGAGCCTGAGCATGCAGCAAAGCTGAAAAGCAGAATTGCTGCAAGTAAAACTGCTGATAATTTTTTCATTTTTTAACTCCTTTGTTCTGTTTTTTTGATTGCTTATGATTTAATTTTACTTTTTTTCTCAACATCCTTTCAAAAAAATACTTCCCATCCGTACAACGATGAGAAGACAACAAAGAAGACCCCGCCTTTTGCAGAGTTTTTTTCGTTGCACTCTCCAACTACCCGAAAGCGCGGTACGATATGTAAGGCAAATAAGCATTCCGACTTACGCTTAGCGATTACGGCAATGGCTGTTGCTCGGGATTTTCACCCGTATTTCCTTATTTGCTGAACCGATTATATCATTTTAATAAGTTCTTGTCAATAAGAAAAAAGATACTCACCTGTAAGTGAGTACCTTTTATCCGTTTATAGCTTTTTATAAAAAGTTAAAAGAGATTGGCGAAGATTATTCTTCGTCCTTTTTCTTCTTAAGGCAAACGAATGCTGCGCCGGACGCTACTGCAAGAGTACCAAGTGCTACTATTACTGCAGATGTATCACCTGTCTTCGGGGGCTTTGTTGTTACAACAGCGGGAGCAGTTGTTTCTTCAACCTTACCGATGAATCCGATGTACATGTTTGCGAAGAAGTTTACGATTTCGTTGTCAAGTAAGCCTTCGATTGTTGTTGTATCAAGACCGAGACTTTCAAGAGTGCCGAAAAGCATATCAGCAATTGTTGCTGTTGCCTGTGTTGCTATTGCTGCAAGGTTAGCGATATTGAATTCGCCTGTTTCGTATGAAGCAAGGCTGATACCGTTACCGTTGAAGGTGCCTGCAACTGAGCTCATAAGTGATTCAAGACCGCCGTCGGAAAGTGCACCGACTAAAGTGGTAAGAAGACTTGCTGTTTCTTCTTCAACAGGGATAAGACCGATAATTGAATTAAGGTCAAAGCTGTTTGAAGCTGTACCGTCGCCCGAATTTGCTGCGGGAACTGAGTTGAGGTTTACAATAACGTCTTCGATTGTACCTGCATCAATACCGTCATCGCCTTCAAGACTGTCGAGAAGTGCTTCGAAATCAACATCTTCAAGGTTAAGGTCACCTAAGATAGCCTCAAGATCAGCAGCAGTAAGACCGCCAAGATCCACACCGTTCAAGATATCGGAGATTGAAGCTTCGTCAGCAGCTGCAGCGGTAGGAACGAGCATACATGCGCAGAGCATAATAGCAATCAACACACCAAAAAACTTTTTCATTGTCTATCATTCCTTTCTATAGATTTATATAAACAGCATAAAGCTGAAAATATACTTCTTATCTGACATATTGTACCACATATAGTGTATTTTTACAATAGATAAATTAAAAAAAGTTATGAATTTTACCAGGTAACATAAACGTCAAGACCTGATGTTGTGAAGTTTTCACCGAGTACCATTCCGTTTTCCTTAAGTGCACCGCAGATTGAAACAAGCATTGCATAATCCTTTGCGGTGATACGGCAGGTTACGGAAATTTCCGAACGGTCAGCAAAGCTTTCAAGTCTGCCGGGAACAAAGCCTGTACACCACCAATACTTACCGTATTCTCTTGTATACATCTCTTCACCGTTACGATAGCCTGTCATTGACATAAAGAGGGCGTCATTGTTGCTTGCCGCATCGTAATGCTCAACCGTTCTGTCCTTGGGCTTGGTATATACGCCGATTTCGTTACCGATGAACAGATAACCGTACTGTCCCTTCCAGAACTGGATAAGCCAATCCTTTCCGCCGTACTCAAACTTGAGTCTCATTGTATCCATATAGATTGATACAAAGGGAGCACCGAGGTCATAAAGCTCATTGTAACCGCCCTGACGCTGCCAGGGATCGCTGCTTGTGTAATAGTAGTTACCGTCGGGATCGTACTGATATCCGCCGAGTCCGTCATCGAAAATTGCGCCGTTTTCCTGACTGCCAGACTGATTGCCGATTGTGGGCTTTGTCGTGGAGGGCTTGGTGGTAGTTGTTGTAGTGGATGAGTTGGTTGCAGCTGTTGTTGCCTGCTCAGTAGTTGAAGAGGTCGTTGTATCATCCTTTGAAGTGCTTTCCTCTGTTGTATTTTCAGAAGTGGTAACAACAATCGCAGGCAGCTCATTGCCGGAGGGTGTTGTATCGTTCTGCTGCTGACTTGCAGTAGTTGTAGGCTTTAAGGTTGTATTGGTTACCGGTACGTTACTGTCACTCTTTGAGATTGCTCTTACCCCGATAAATGAACCGAGACAAACAACAACGAGAGCAACAATTACCAGAATTGAAGATTTATTCTTATCCATTGACATAGTCAGACCTCCGAAAAAATATATAATTACTCATAATATTACTCATTTTAATACACAGTATAGAATAACAGAAATAAACGGAAAGGTCAAGTCAAATTTTAATTGTTTACAAATAACTTATATTTTTTCTTAAGCTCAGGGTAAAAAAATAATCCTGCAACACTTTAAGTGCTGCAGGATTGTAAAAACTTACTTAGTTGTTGCCGAAAATGTTTCTGCCCTTGAATACGGGAAGAATATCACTATCGTCATCATCTGTATCGTCAAAGATTGACTCTGCCTTCTTTTCTGCTGCTTCAACAGGAGCTGCGGGCTGTACGGGAGCCTCTGTCACTACGGGCTCTACAACTGCTGCGGGCTGAACGGGAACAAATTCAGTGGGAGCTGCACCTGCTGCGGAAGCTGCTGCTGCCTTTTCAAAGATTGAAACGAAGCTCTGACCGAACTTTGTTGAAGCAAAGTCGATGGTTTCGGGATCCATTGAAGTGAAAATGGAGGCTGAATCCTTTCTTGTTGACTGGCTGATGAATTCGGGAGCTGCCTGCTGAGCGGGCTGAGCTGCTGCCTGAGCGTTTTCAGAAGCAACTGTCTTTGCATTTTCACCGATGCCGAAGCCTGTTGCGATAACAGTGATAAGCATTTCGTCGCCCATATCCTCGTCAAATACAGAACCGAAGATAATGTTTGCATCGGGATGTGTTGCATCTGCGATAAGTGAGCCTGCCTGCTCGATCATATCAAGTGACATATCGGATGAGCAGGTAACGTTGATGATAACACCGCTTGCACCGTCGATAGCAGTTTCGAGAAGAGGACTTGTGATAGCCTGCTTTGTTGCCTCAGCAGCGCAGTCAGCACCTCTGCCGCGACCGATACCCATGTGAGCAAGACCTGCATCCTTCATTACGCTCTTGATATCAGCAAAGTCGAGGTTGATATAACCGGGAACCTTGATTGTGTCTGAAATACTCTTGACACCCTGCCAGAGTACGTCGTTAGCCTTGCCGAAGGCATCCTTCATGCTGAGGCTCTTATCGCCTAAAAGCTTAAGTCTTTCGTTAGGGATAACGATAAGGCTGTCTACGTGCTTTTCAAGCTCTCTGATGCCGTCTTCAGCCTGCTTCATTCTCTTTCTGCCTTCAAACTTGAAGGGCTTTGTAACGATACCTACAGTAAGTGCGCCGAGCTCTCTTGCAATCTCTGCAACAACGGGAGCTGCACCTGTACCTGTACCGCCGCCCATACCGGCAGTAATGAATACCATATCGGTTGAACGAAGAGCATCAGCAATTACGTCACGGCTTTCCTCTGCGGCCTTTCTGCCGATTGCGGGATCGCCGCCTGCACCCATGCATCCTGTTACCTTTTCACCAATCTGGATTTTATGGGTTGCCTTTGAATTTTCAAGAATCTGTCTGTCTGTGTTGATTGAAAGAAACTCAACACCGATAATGCCGGACTCAACCATTCCGTTAACAGCGTTTCCGCCGCCGCCACCGACACCGATTACCTTAATCTGGTTGTAGGCGATATTTTCGTTATCGATAATAAAACCCATTTTACTTCCTCCTGTAATATATCAATTTTCGTATAATTCAGACTAAACCCTATGCCTATTTGGGCATAATATCTTATTATCTTTGAAATTATACCACGACTTTTCCGAAATTACAATAAAAAATGTGTATAAGATTTCAGATTTTTTCTTATATTTTTGTAAAAAAAGGAAAAAACTTCCGTCAATCTGCCTTAAGTGTTCCCTTCTGGAAGGCGGGAACCTTTGTTTTTGCATTTATGTAGCCCGTCTCACCGTCTGCAAACTGTGAGTTTAAGATGTTTGCCACATCGATTATCTGTCTTTCGATATCAAAGCAGCTTCCGAGATAAACCATTACTCCGTTACAGTAGAGCCTTACGTTGCGCATATCGGATATGTTGATTACGCCTCTTTTTATAATCTCGTGACTGTCAGTTGCGGTAACTATCGACTTTACAAGCTCAAACCTTGCCGCATTTGCTTCCGAGGGCTCATAGACCGTGCCTATCGGACAGTCCTGCTTTTCAAAGCCTTTAATACGGAAGAAGCCGTCCTGAAGCTTTTTGACCTCGTGCGATACTACTGTACCGTAGCCGTCAACGCATATATATTCCTTTCCGTTGACAATAAGATAACGGTCAGTTGTGGGTGTAACGGTTATTATAACACTGTCAGGAAGCTTTCTTCTGACGTTAACACTATGAATGTAGGGAAGCTCTGCACATACGGCATTATTGACCTTTTCTTCGCTGACGGCAAACATATTTGCACCCTTTTCAACGCCTGAGGCCTCTATTATCTGCTTACTTGTATAGATGCTTTCACCCTCAACCGTTACGTTTGCAATAGGTGTACCCTTGGCAAAGATATATACACCGAGGAAAGCAAAAACGAACACGATAAACAAGACTGTTATTGCTATATTTCTTCTGATACGCTTTTTTCTTTTTTTTGCCGCTCTCGCCTTGCTGATTTCTCCGGGTGATTTACCGCCCTTTATTTCGTCATCGTAATAGCGGTCTGCCTTATGCCTCTCTCTTTGCTCACGAAGCTCCATAGCCTTGCTGAGTCTTTCATCGGCTGAGGCCGCAAGCTCGGAAACAGGTCTGCCCTTAGGTACCCTTGATTTTTTCTTCTTTTTTGAAGGTGCAGGCTTGTCTGTATGAAAGCTGCCTGTCCTGCCCTCTGATATGGGCGGGGCTGATTTTTTTGTCTTCTGTTCTGCAGGCGGTGATTTCTTCTGCGGCTTTTTCTGAGTCTTCTTCGTCGGAGCCTTTGCTGCAGAAGGAGCTTTTTTTACTGTCTGCTCCTTTTTTTCAGGTGCCTTACCCGCACTTATGGGAGCCCACATATCCGCAGTAATGTTTTTAGGGCCGTCGGCCTTTTTTGTGCCGGCAGATGAGCCCGAGCCGGTATATTTACCGAAGGTATCGGATGCGTTTTCATTTTTTCTTCCGGACATTGTTCACCCTCCTGAAAAATTCAAAGGGCAGAGTATTATATTCCTGCGAGAATTATAATACAGCTGCCTACAAAAAATATCTATACTGTTTCTCAGATGCTTCTGTAAATATGCGCACCTAAATTTTTAAACGATTCTTCTATTTTTTCATAGCCTCTGTCTATATGCTCCAAACCCGTAATTACCGTCCTGCCCTCTGCAGCAAGACCTGCAATCACCAATGAAGCACCGCCTCTGAGATCGGGCGATTTCACCCTTGCTCCCTTCAGCCTTTCTACGCCGTCAATAAGTGCGACCTTGCCCTCTATCTTGATTCTTGCACCCATTTTGCCAAGCTCGCTGACGTGCTTGAAACGGCTTTCAAATATATTTTCAACAATTACACTCGTTCCCTTTGCAACGCTTACCATAGCCATAAAGGGAGCCTGTGCATCCGTAGGGAAGCCGGGATAGGGCATTGTTCTTATATCCCTTATTGCCTTCAGTCTGCCGCTCATCCTTATTCTGACGCTGTCACGGCTGCTGTTTATTCGGCAGCCCGCCGCCTCAAGAAGCGGAAGAACCGAAAAAAAGTCGCAGGTGGAAACGTTATTAAGAGTAACGTCACCGCCCGTTGCTGCGGTTGCGCAAAGATATGTGAGAGCAACAATACGGTCTGAAATTACACTGTGCTCACAGCCTCTGCTTTGGGATGCACCGTCGATTACAACGGTTCCCTCTCTGCCTACCTCTATTTTGCAGCCCGAAGAATTAAGGAATCTTGCAAGGTCTGCAATTTCAGGCTCTCTTGCCGCATTAAGTATTACGGTCCTGCCTTCGGAAAACGCCGTGGCAAGTATAATGTTTTCCGTCGCACCTACGCTCGGAAAGGAAAGACTTATCACCGTGCCTGCGGTACGCCGAGGCATTGAACAACGTATCTCTCCCCCGCTTTCATCTATCTGAGCACCGAGCTTTCTCAGTGAACTCAGGTGCAGATCAATAGGTCTGAGTCCTATTTCGCATCCGCCCGGTGAAGAAAGCACCGCATTACCGGTTCTGCCGAGAACCGAGCCGAGAAAAACAATTGAGGAACGCATCTCTCTCATAAGTGAATCGGGGATACAGTAATCCGACACGCCTGAAGCATCAACGGTAACCGTACGGTTATTTCTCGTAACCTTGCAGCCGAGATGCTCAAGTATTTTCACGGCCGCATTCACGTCAGTGAGCTCGGGACAGTTATGAATCACGCTAACTCCGTCAATAAGCACCGTAGCCGCAAGAATAGGAAGCGAGCTGTTTTTTGAGCCCTGAACGTCTATTTCACCTCTGAGCTTTTCAGAGCCGTCTATGATAATGCTTTGCATATAATCACCCTTTCACCCTATGATATGCAAAAAGGTGAAAAAAAGTGATTTTCTGCCCTGTTTCAGTCTTTTATGAGCGAAATTACGATATCTGCTATCTTTTCCTTGGCGTCACTTACTGCCATTGCCTTTGCATTCTGCTCGATTTCCTTACGGAGCTCATCATCATTGACCAGGGAAAGGAAAAGCTCATCCATTTTTTCCTTGGTAAGCTCCTTTTCCTCAATAACTCTTGCCGCATTTTTGTTTACAAGCGCCATAGCATTATGATACTGATGGTTTTCGGCAACGTTGGGTGAAGGTATAAGGATTGAAGCCTTGCCGAGTGCCTGAAGCTCAGAAAGTGAGCTTGCACCCGCACGGCAGATAACAAGATCGGCCGCTGACATACAAATGTCCATATCGCTGATATATTCTCTGATTTCAACGTTAGTCTTACTGTCGGCATCAACACCGTTTTTCTTAAGCTTTTCGGGTACCCATAAGCCGTACTGACCCATTGCATGAAGGAAGTAAAGCTCATCGTTGCCGCTATGAGCTGTGATAAGGTCTACCATAGCGTTGTTGATTGTCATAGCACCTAATGAGCCGCCCATTGAAAGAATAAGCTTCTGGTTATCCTTTATACCGAGCTGAGCTCTGCTTATATCTCTGTCCGCTCTGAGCATCTCACCTCTAACGGGAAGACCTGTTACGGTAACGGGATTTTTGGGCTCAAGATATTTTTCTGCTTCAGCCGCTGTAAGCATAACTCTGTCAACGACCTTTGCAAGAGCCTTATTTGTAATACCCGGGTAAGCATTCTGCTCGTGAATTGCGGTGGGAATACCCATCTTTGCTGCCATTCTTACAACGGGTCCGCTGACGTAACCGCCAAAGCCGACAACAACGTCAGGCTTAAAATCTTTGAGAATCTTTTTAACTCTGCCGTTGCAGGTAAGAAGATACCATACTGTAAGCAGATTTCTGAAAAGATTTACGATTGATATTTTTCTCTGAAAGCCCGAGATTTTTATAGTTGTAAAATCAAAGCCTGCATTGGGTACAAGCCTTGCTTCCATTTTATCCTTTGTTCCGACAAAAAGAATATCCGCATCGGGATATCTTTCTCTTACAACACCTGCAACTGCAAGTGCGGGATTAATATGACCGCCGGTGCCTCCGGCAGCAAAAAGAATTTTCATAGCTGTTCCTCCCCTGTTGACATCTTTATTCTTTTTCAATCGCCGCTCCTCTTGAAACGGAAAGCACAACACCCATTTCACAAAGAAGCACTATAAGTGACGTACCGCCGAAGCTGAAGAAGGGCAAGGCGATACCCGTATTCGGAAAAATATCCGTAACAACACAAATGTTGATTATAACCTGCAAGGCGACCTGAATCATAACCCCCATAACCACAAGTGAGCCGAAATAGTCACGGCTTCTTTTGGCAATAACGAAGCCTCTCCAGATAAGCACGGCAAAAAGCAGAAGTATAAGCACCGCACCTAAAAATCCGAGCTCCTCGCATATAACAGGAAAAATGAAGTCGTTCTGAGGCTCGGGAATATAAAGCTGCTTCTGCTTTGAATTGCCGAGGCCCACACCGAAAAGTCCGCCGGAACCGATAGCATAAAGTCCGTTTACCGTCTGATATCTTTCAGACGATGTGTTGTCTCTTTCAATCCATGCGGTGATTCGTTCAGCACCGAAGCCGCCCAGAGCCTTGAGTATATCCGGCTTCATAATTACAAGCGTAACACCGGCCGCAACAACAAGTCCGAGAATTATAAAATACTGCTTTTTTGTCCCGCTGAGCCAAAGCATCGCTACGCCCATACAGAACATAAGAATCGTACATGAATAATGGCTTTCAAGGAAGATAAGACCGCAATAAACCGCAATTATCAAAGCGACGATTATACAAGCGGTAAAGGGAGTTCTGCCAAAGCCGAAAATCTTTCTTTCCGTTTTTGTAAGCTGGTCAGCGTCCGGATCAAATTTGGCTATCGTTCCCTTCGGGGCTCTTAAAGGCTTCTGAAGCACACACAGCACGTAAGCAAGCACAAGTATCAGTGAGAACTTAGCAAATTCTGAGGGCTGAAGCTGAAAGGAGCCTATATAAAGCCATCTTTTTTCACTCTTGCCTATATTAAGAAGCAGAGTCATAGACAGAACAATAACCGTAAGAATAAATGCAAAGGGGGCAAATCTTCCGTTAAATGCCTTGTAGTCGATTTTACTGAGCACAAACATCGCAACGATACCTATCACACCCGCTCTGAGCTGAGATATGAAAAGCACGTCTGCACCGCCTCGGTTTGATGCCGCATAAGCATAAGAGGCTGAGTACATCATTATAATACCGAAGGTAAAAATAAGAAGGACCGTACATGCAAAAATAAGGTCGAAATTTCCGCGCTGTACAAGGTTTGTTGAAAAACCTCTGCCCCTTCGTCTCGGAGCTGCCGTTCTTTTCTTATTTTCCATAACGTTCCTCCCTGAATTTTTTTGATGGCCCAGATTACAGCGAAGTATAGATGAGAGCTATACCGATAACTGCGCCTATTGTACTTACAAGAGTAAATACTGCAACGATTTTTTTCTCGTTCCATCCGCACATTTCAAAATGGTGGTGGATGGGTGCCATTTTGAACACCTTCTTCTTGCGGATTTTGATTGAGCCGATCTGAATAACGTCAGACAATGCCTCAATTACGTAAACGATACCTACAGGAAGAAGAATGAGAGGACACTCGATAGCATAAGCGAGTGCAACAACCATACCGCCAAGGAACATTGAGCCTGTATCGCCCATCATAACCTTTGCGGGATAGTGGTTCCAGATAAGATAGCCTGCACATCCGCCGGCGAGTGCCGCACCGAGAATACCCACAGAGGTAACCTTGAGCATAAGCGCCATAACAACAAAGGCAACACCTACGGGCACCGTTACGCTGCCGCAGAGACCGTCGATACCGTCGGTAAAGTTAACTGCATTGATTGCGCCGTATATAACGCAGATACCAAAAATAAAGAAGAATATCATACCGGGAACCGAGTCAAGTGTTACGTAGCCGTAGAAGGGTATGAGCATTCTTGTGCTGCCGCACACGGCAAGAGATGCAAGATATCCGCCGATGATAAGCACCTGAGGAATAGTCTTCTGAATTTCGGTAAGTCCTAAGTTTCTTTTCTTTACAACCTTGATATAGTCGTCAGCAAAGCCCACAAGAGCAAAGCAGACAGCCATAATAACACCTGCAAAAAGTCTTGTATACTCCTGATATCTTGTTTCGGCAAGCCCGCTGAAAGCATCAAAGCCGCTGATTTTACAAACAATAAGAGCAACTGCAACTGCAGCAAGTGAGCCTATTATAAACATTATACCGCCCATTGTGGGAGTACCCTGCTTTTTGGCGTGCCACTTGGGTCCGATATCCACAAGAATATTCTGACCGAACTTAAGCTTGTGAAGAACGGGAATAAGGAAATATCCGAGCACTGCTGAGAGCACAAAGGATACACCGAGAGAAATTACAACTGCAATTATACTGTTCATTTAAAACATCCTTTCAATTAGTTATTGCCGTTTAATATGTCAGAGACAATCTGCCTTTCATCACAGGGAATTCTTTCCTCCCCTATTATCTGATAGGTTTCATGCCCTTTTCCGCATAATAATATAATATCATTTTTCTGTGCTGTTTTCAAGGCGTATTCTATAGCTTTAGCCCTGTTATTTTGAATATATACGGGTATTTTTGATTTTTTCATACCCTCAAGTATATCATCGATTATATCCTCCGGGTTCTCCGTGCGGGGATTGTCGCTTGTAACAACCGCAATATCGGAAAGCTCAGCAACGGTTTTACCCATAAGCGACCTCTTGCTTTTATCTCTGTCGCCTCCGCAGCCGAAAAGAGTAATGATACGGTTGTGGCTGAAGCTTTGCAGTGAAAGAAGAGCCTTACGGATACCGTCAGGGGTGTGTGCATAATCAATTATAACCCTGAAATCCGCATTTACGTTCAGTATTTCCATTCTTCCTCTGACACCGTAAAAGCTTCTCAGAGCGGTACTGCAGCATTCAAGAGAAACGCCCAGCTCCGTGGCAACGGCAACAGCCGCCATCGAGTTTGAAACGTTGAAATCACCGGGTACCTGCAGCTTCATTCTGTGTATAAGACTGTCTCCGACAAAAGCATAGTCGGTAACGTTCTCGCTGTATTTAATACATTTTGCTGTATAATCCGCTGAATCGTTTTTAAGAGAGTAGGTTACAGCTCTGCCCTTTGCTCTTTCTGCAAAATCCGTCCAGCTCGGGTCATCACGGTTTATAACAGCTTTGTCGCAGCTGTCAAAAAGCCTGAGCTTTGCATTTTTATAGCTTTCAAAGCTGCCGTGATAATCCAGGTGGTCTTCGGTAAGGTTTGTAAACACGCCGACGTCAAAATGAAGACCGTAAAGCCTTTCCTGATCGAGTCCCTGTGAGGATGCCTCCAGAATACAGTATTCTCCGCCCTTGCGGGATATTTCATAAAGCATTCTGTGCAGACCGAAGCACTCGGGCGTTGTGAGACTTGCGCCCTCACTTTCACCCTCAATTATGTTTTCAACCGTAGATATAAGACTGCATTTTTTACCTGCGGCCGTAAGTATACCGTAAAGCATACCTGCGGTGGTTGTTTTTCCGTTAGTACCTGTTATCGCAATCAGGTGCAGCCTTCTGTGGGCATTATCGAAAAGCTCGCTGCACAAAAGCGCATAAGCCTTTTTCGCATCGGGAACGGTTACACATCTGTCCCCTTCTCCCTTTTCACAGATAACAAGCTTTGCTCCGTTATTTAAAGCTTCCTGAATATAGCAACTTCCTTTTTCATCGCAGACGAACACAGATTCACCGTTACATTTGCGTGAATCGTCTGTTATAAATTTTATGTCTGCATCTTCCTGTTTATACACTATATCTAATGCTTTAAGCAAACGGGAAATAAGCATAATAACCTCCGTCAGTCTTCCGCTATGTCTTCGCCTCTGAAATACACCGTTATTTTCGTACCGGCATCCGCCTGAGTATCAGCCGCAACACTCTGTCTGAACGCCTTGATGCCTGCCGTTTCGGTCGGACCCGAGAAAACAACGTTTATACCTGTTTTATTTGCAAGTCTGTTAACCTCGCTCACACTAAATCCCGTGAAATCAGGAACGGTAACCTTTTCAGGCTCGCTGTCATCCTCTGTGTAAAGCACTACAACACCGCCTGCAGGAATCGCCTCGTCCGCTGAAGGAACCTGAGCTACAACCTTTTTACCTTCGCCTACGATTCTTGTTGTAAATCCGTTATTTGCGGCTGATATTTTTGCCGAGGATACGTCCATACCGATAAACGAGGGAGTTGTATGACTGATTGATGCAAGCTCATTTGCAGTATACTGAGGCTCAACGTTCATATATTCGAGGGTCTGCTCCATAACCTCTTTTGCTATGGGAGCGGCAAGCACACCGCCACCTGTATTTGAGCCCTTGGGATCATCCACACCCACAAGAATTGCTACCTTGGGGTCATCGGCAGGAGCAAAGCACACAAAGGATGCAATGTATACGTCCTCGTTGCTTTCTGTATCAAGCTTTTCAGCAGTAGCGGTTTTACCTGCCACTCTGTAGCCTGCAATATAAGCGTTTTTACCTGTACCTGATTCAACAACCGACTCCATCATCGAGCATACGGTTTTTGCGGTGCTTTCCGAAACAACACGTCGCTTTACTACCGGCTCTGTTTCGGAAACAAGGTTACCGTCGCTGTCAACTATGCTTTTTACAAGATACGGCTGCATAAGATTACCGCCGTTTGCAATAGCACAGGTCGCCGTAATAAGCTGAAGCGGGCTGATTCTTATTGTCTGACCGAAGGACGTACTCGCAAGGTCAACCTTAGTCATCTTTTCCGGGTTGTGAACAACGGGATAGGATTCGTTTGCAACGTCAATACCCGTTCTTTCGTTAAAGCCGAAGGCATCAAAATATTTGTTGAATTTTTCCACACCGAGTCTCTGTCCGATTTCAATGAAAACCGGGTTGCAGGAATTCATAAGACCCTTTGTAAAATTCTGATGTCCGTGTCCCGAACGGTTAACGCAATGATAGTTGATATCTGCAATACGGTAGCTTCCCGTACAGTTAAAGGTTGAATTGAGATTGACTACACCCTCTTCAAGTGCGGCTGCAGCGGTAAAAATCTTAAAGGTTGAGCCCGGCTCATAGGTGCTTGTGACACAGAAGCTGTTCCATTGCTCAAAAAGAAGCTCGGAATACTTCTGACTGTATTCGGGTGTACCCGGCTCAAGTCCCTCAAGAGCACTCTTGTCGGTTGTTTCAAGAAGCACACGGGGATTATTAAGATCAAAGTCAGGCTTGTCACTCATTGCGAGAACGGCGCCCGTGTCCACGTCCATAACGATGCCGTAAACGCCTGCCGCCTTAGTATCGGTAAGTGCCTGATTGAGAGCGTTTTCAAGATACGTCTGAATGTTTGCATCAATAGTTGAAACAACGCCGTCGCCCTCAACTGCATCAAAATAGGTTTCATAGCCGCTTTCAAGCACATTACCCTTGGCATCCTTGGCGGTAACTATTCTGCCGTCCTGACCGCTAAGAGTTTCGTTATAATAAAGCTCTATGCCCGTATCACCGTTATTATCTGCATTAACAACACCTATAACCGTAGAAGCAAAGTTGTTGTTAGGATAGGTACGGATACTGTCAGCCTCATAGTAGAAGTAATTAAGAGGATAAAACTTCTTCGTTACCGGCTTGGGTTCCTTAAAGGGATTTCTTGAGGTACCCTGAACCGTAAAGGTATAGGGTTCACTGAAAAAGCCTTCGAGCTCGTCCCTCATCTGTGCGGAAACCGCCTTTTTGATTCTTACATACTTTCCCTTGGTTTCCTTGAGAAGATAGTCGACGTCACTCTTTTTAACCTTAAGAATCTTTGAAAGCCCCGTAGACAGATGCTCGTAAAAGCCCTCGAGTTTATCGGGATACCTGTTGAAGGAGTTTCTGATTTCATCCGGGTTGGCACATAAAATCCATGCCGACGTGCTTGTTACAAGCGGTGTCATATTGCAGTCGTATATCGTGCCTCTGACCGCCTCTATTTTCTGATCGTAAAGCTGATTTCTTGCAGCAGCTTCTCTGTATTCATCACCGTGAACAAGCATTATATAGCCGATACGGCCGAGATTTACCACTAAAAAACAAGCAAAAACAAAAGCAAGAAAGCCCTTACTTCTGTTTACAAATCTCTTTTCGGTTTTTCTTTTTACACGTCCCTTGAAAACAATAAATTTCACCTGTATACACCTCGGTTTAAAATAGGGACTGTTTGCTCTTAAGCTTTTAACAGTCCCCTACTCATCTTTTAAAGTATATTCATTTATTCTGCGAGAAAATGACCTTGTTTCCGTCCGAAGTATCAAGGTAAATCTCATTTCCCGATGTAACCTTGACAAGGCCGAGCTGCTCGACGGCTATTCTGTCAATATTCTCCGCACTGACGAGCTGATTGAGCTGAACCTTAAGCTCTCTGTTTTTTGCCTGAGAAAAAGCGTAATCTGTTTTTGCTGCTTCGTAATTCTTTTTTGCCGTATCTCTGACAACAAAGCTGTGGCAGGCTACTGCATAAAGAATAAGGAATGAGAAAACAACTGCAGCAATTTTAATAAACTTACGGTTTGTTACCTTTTCGTTAAAGGTACGTATTTCCTGCTGAGTCTTTTCAGCTCTTTTAAGACCGCCGTTTTCTTCCTTCTGCGGCTTAGGCTCAAGCTTCGGAGCGGCCTGATAAGCCACGTCATAAAGCTTATAAGCATTCTCTGCTGCCATAATTTTCACCCCTTATATCATATCCTTGTGTCCTGTTATTTTATACGCTCGACACAACGGAGCGTCGCACTTCTGGAGCGCTTATTGACTTCAATCTCTCTTTCACTCGGCAACACCTTTTTAAAAGGCAATCTGCCGTCGGGAGTTTTTCCGCAGATACATATCGGTGTCTGCGGAGGGCACTCACAGCCCTTGCAATACTTTGCAAATGCTTTTTTTACTATTCTGTCCTCAAGTGAGTGGAAGGTTATTATCGCTACCCTGCCCTCTTTATTCAGACAGTAGAACATATCGTCAAGTGTGTTCTGTAATTTTTCAAGCTCGCCGTTTACCTCAAGCCTTATCGCCTGAAAGCATCTTTTTGCAGGGTGACCTCCGCTGCGTCTTGTTGCGGCAGGTATTGCATCCTTGATTATCTCTGCAAGCTCGAGAGTTGTTTCTATTTCTTTCTCTTGCCTTATGTTAACTATGCTTCTTGCTATTCTTGAAGCAAACTTTTCTTCACCGTAATCACGGAAAATTCTTGTAAGATCTCTTTCGCTGTATGTATTTACAACGTCCTTTGCACTCATACCCTGCTGAGACATTCTCATATCAAGCACGGCGTCATTGTTGTAGGAAAATCCGCGCTCTGCCTTATCGAACTGATGGGAGGAAACACCGAGGTCTGCCATAACACCGTCAACGGTATCAATTCCGAGACCGTCCAGCACACTTCTCAGCTCGCTGAAATTACTGTGTACTACCGTAACTCTTTTATCGTGGCCGATTCTTTCCTTGATTACCTCAATGGCATCCGGATCCTGATCAAAGGCTATGAGCCTTCCGTTTTCACCTAAGCGGCGGAGTATCTCACTGCTGTGACCCGCACCGCCCGTTGTACAGTCGACATATATACCGTCAGGCTTTATATTCAGCGCATCAACGGTTTCATTAAGCAGCACGCTTACATGAGAAAACTCCATTTTGTTCATCCTTTATATCACTCGCTCTTGATATTAAGAAGCTTGCCTTCCGATTTGTATGAGCGGAGAATTTTCTTTTCACTTTCAATCGCTTCCTCATCAAGAGTGTTGTTGAGGGTGATTGACTCAAGATATTTATTGTAATTTTCGGGGCTCATTACCTCAACGTAATCACCGAAGCCGACGAAAATGCACTGCTTTTCAATTCCTGCCTGCCTTGTGACTATCTGGCTAAAAATCACTCTGCCCTGACTGTCGTAGGAGGCCTCACCTGCGCCCATCATAAACTCGGCACGGATGTTTCTTTTTTCGGTTCTGTCCTTGGCTTCCTCAAGTGCTTCCTCAAGAGCGTCCTCAAAGCCCTGCTTACTGTAAAGCTGAATTGAAGGATATTTTGAGCTGTGATAGGTATATATAAAGTTTTCGCCTAAATCATCCCTGAACTTTGCCGGTATAAAAACTCTGTTCTTACCGTCAAGATTATGTTCGTAAGTACCGATAAGCATTATTCTGAGCACCTCCTCTTTCCTTGATTTTCGCCAAAAAGGGTCAGTTTTTCACCAAAAATCACCTTTCAGCTACACTTTGATGATACTTTTCCCCACCTTGTAGCTATTATTATAGTCTTATATGCCTTTCTTGTCAATGGTATTTTATGAATATTTCTGAATTTTTTATTTATTTTTCTCAGATTTTAAGACAAAAAAATCGCACAAGGAATTAACCTTGTGCGGTGGTAAAAATATTTGATTTTTAAAGACAGTTCCCAACTGCCGATTGATTGAAATCAGCCCTTTGCAAGATACCAGTTTTTTCCGCTGTGGACATCTGCGAGAAGCTTAACCTTCATTTCGCAGGCGTTTTCCATTTCGGTGCGGATTATCTCGGAAACGATGTCTTTTTCTTCCTCGGGGCACTCGACAATCAGCTCGTCGTGCACCTGCATTATGAGTCTTGCCCTGAGGCTTTCGCTTCTGAGTCGCTCATAAACTCTTACCATTGCGATTTTGATTATATCGGCGGCAGTGCCCTGAACAGGCATATTCTTTGCCACTCTTTCACCGAAGGCCTGAAGCATTTTGTTGCTTGCGGTAAGCTCGGGAAGATACCTGCGTCTGCCGAAAAGCGTACTGCAGTATCCGTCTTCTCTTGCCTTGTCTACAACCTCATTGAGATAACCCCTGATGCCGCTGTAATGATGGAGATAGCCCTTGATATAGGCATCCGCCTCTTTTCTTGTTACACCGATATCCTTTGCAAGAGAAAAGGCACCGATGCCGTAAACAATACCGAAGTTTACTGCCTTGGCTCTGCTTCTCATAAGAGGTGTAACCATGTGAACAGGCATATTGAAAACCTGAGAGGCAGTTATTGTGTGAACGTCCTCGCCGTTGTTGAAGCCGTCAATCATTATCTTATCATCAGAAAGGTGTGCAAGCACACGAAGCTCAATCTGTGAGTAGTCGGCATCAACAAGCACGTTACCCTCAGATGCAACAAAGAACTTTCTCATTTCTCTGCCTATTTCACTTCTGACGGGAATATTCTGCAGATTAGGCTCAAGAGAGGAAATTCTGCCCGTTCTTGTCTCGGTCTGATTGAGAGTTGAACGGATTCTGCCGTCAGCACATATCACCTTAAGAAGTCCGTCGCAATAGGTTGACTTAAGCTTTGCAAGAGTACGGTATTCAAGAATATCCTTTACTATCGGATAATCGTCGGCAAGCTCCTCCAGCACCTCCGCATTGGTTGAATAGCCGCTTTTTGTCTTTTTCTTTGACGGAATGCCCAGAGTTTCAAACAAAACTGCACCGAGCTGCTTGGGTGAATTGATATTGAATTCACATCCCGCCTGCTCGTAGATTCTTGCAGTAAGTACATCTATCTTTTCGGACATATCCGTTCCGAAACGCTCAATGCCCTCTTTATCAACGAGGAAGCCCTCGTTCTCCATGCTTGCAAGTACCCTTGCAAGAGGAAGCTCGATTTCATAAAAGAGCATCTGCTGATTGTTTTCGGTTATTTTTTTCGTAAGCTTTTCACTCAGCGCCCTAATAACCGCAGAACGCAAGGCAGATTCCTTATATTCTTCGGCACACTCGATTTCAGGTACGGTAATACCGTATTCGTCAGCAAGGCGAAGCACATCGTAGCTGTTTGCCGCAGGGTTAAGAATATATCCCATAAGGGACGTATCTGTTTTTACGTTCTCAAACTCGTAGCCGTGTAAAAAAGCAAATTTATAAAGCTCCTTTACGTCACTCGTGTGCTTTTCGCAGCCGCAGGAGGCAAGCATTGAGAAGAAATCGTAAAAGTCAAGTCTTGCCGCATCGATATACTTTACTCCCCCGTCGGTCATAAAGTACATTCCCTTTATTCCGTCACCCGCATAATCGGTAACAAAATAAGCTCTGCCGCTCTTTTTTATTTCACCTATAAAACCGTAAAGGTCATCCTCTTCCGAGAAGGCACACTTTACAGCTTCCTTTTCTTCGGTCGGTATTTGTATCTGCTCTCTTGTAAGCCCAAGCTTTTCGATGATACCGAACATTTCAAGGTTTACAAGCATTTTTATTGCCTTGGATACGTCACCGGCACCGATGAGATAGTCATTCATATCAAGTGAAACGGGTGCTTCAAGGCAGATTGTACCTAAGGTACGGCTGAGATAAGCGCTGTCCTTTCCCGCTTCAAGCTTATCGTGTACGCCCTTCTTTATATCAAGCTCATCAAGATGCTCGTAGATATGGTCAATGCTGCCGTACTTCTGAATAAGGTCACCTGCGGTTTTCTGACCGATACCCGCAACACCGGGGATATTATCGGAAGAGTCACCCATAAGAGCCTTGATTTCAATCATACCCTTGGGCTCAACTCCGTACTCCTCCATAAGCTTTGCTCTGTCATAGGGAGTGGTGATTGCCTTACCCATTTTTGTTGCGGCAAGAAGCACAGTAGTGTTGTCACTTACAAGCTGAAGGGAGTCTCTGTCTCCCGTGGCGATGAAGCATTTATCCTCGCCCTTGCACTGTGCTGACAGAGTACCGAGAATATCATCCGCCTCATAGCCCTCTTTTTCAACTATTTTGTAGCCGAGAGCCGTAAGAAGCTCCTTAAGGACGGGCATCTGACTTCTCAATTCATCGGGCATTCCCTTCCTGCCTGCCTTGTATTCCTCATACATTTTATGACGGAAGGTCGGTGCTTTAAGATCAAAGGCAATGGCAACACAGTCAGGCTCACATTCCTGACGAAGCTTTATAAGTATATTAAGAAAGCCGTATATACCGTTTGTAAACTGTCCGTCCTTTGTGGTGAGAAGCTTTATACCGTAAAAGGCTCTGTTGACGATACTGTTACCGTCTATTACAAGAAGTTTCATCCTATCACCTTCTGTCACATATTTTCTCTGACTATATTGAACGCAAGCTCCTCGAGCTGTTCAACGCTTTCGAGCATACCCACCTGCTGACGGTATGCCGCCGCACCGTGTATACCCTTGATGTACCAGGCGGCGTGTTTTCTCGCCTCACGGATGCCGATACGTTCGCCCTTATATTCACATATCTTTTTAATATGCTCAACCATAACTCTCATTCTCTCGCTGACGGGAGGCTCAGGAAGAATCACCTCGTGCTCAAGGTATGCGGTAATTTGACTGAACACCCAAGGTCTGCCGAGTGCTCCCCTACCCACCATAAGGTAGTCGCAGCCTGTTTCCTCAATCATCTGTGCCGCAGTAATACCGTCGACGATGTCACCGTTTGCGATAAGAGGTATATCTATATTTCTTTTAACCTCGGCTATCATTTTACGGTCAACGGGAGGCGCATACATCTGCTGACGTGTTCTGCCGTGAAGAGTTATTGCATCCATACCGGCTCTTTGTGCTCTCTGTGCGAAATCGATACAGTTTATACTGTCCGCATCCCACCCAAGACGGAATTTCACCGTGACGGGAATGTCAACCGCCTCTTTAACCGCACGCATTATCTCCTCTGCAAGCTGAGGATTTTTCATAAGGGCACTTCCGCCGCCGTTACCTGCTATCTTCGGTGCGGGGCAGCCCATATTGATATCGATAACATCGGGCTTATAAGCAAGGCAGCTTACCGCACTTTCAGCCATAATTTTCGGGTCACTGCCGAAAATCTGAGCCGCCGCAGGTCTTTCCTCATCGGAAAGATATAAAAGCTTTTTGCTTTTTCTGTCGCACATCGTAAGACCCTTGCTCGACACCATTTCGCTGACAACATAGGTAGCTCCGTAGCGTACGCAAAGCTCACGAAAGGCTCTGTCTGCAACACCCGCCATAGGGGCAAGAGCCGCAGAGCGTGAATTTATTTCTATATTTCCTATTTTCATCTGTAATCCTTACTTTTCAAGATGAGCATAAATCTTTTCCCAGATTTTTTCATCCTGCTCGGTTATTTTATCCCAATCGTAGCTGTTTCTGAATTCATCCTTTTTCTCTTGGGTGTCAAAATATTTACCTTTAAGCTTATCTGAATAAGCCTTGAACATTTCACCTGAAAGCTTAACCGCATTCTCTGTATAGTTGGGATTATGGTTTTTGCCGCTTACCTTGAGAAACTCTATATTCTCCTTATGCGAAAGTGCATTTCTCATAACCTCAAAATGCTTTTTGCAGTTAACGGTTTTGTCATCATCGGAATGGATGATAAGAGCCTTGACCTCACTGTTTTTAAGAGAATCAATAGCGTTGTACTTTACAAATTCAGGCTCCTTTGCCGCTTCCTCAAGATAAATCTTTTTATAGAAAATTGAAAGAAACTGCTTGAATATTTCTTCAAGACCCACAAAGCCTGACATAGCAACAATATGGCTTACCTCGGGATGAAGGGCACAGATATTTAGCGTTGAGAAAGCACCCCAGCTATGACCCATAACAGATAAATCAAGCTTATTATATTTTTCGTCTGCTTTAAGTGAATTTATACAGTCGTTAAGGTCGATAAGCGAGTGAAGAAAGCCGCCTGTTGTGTCACCGCCCGATTTCATACAGCCCGTATGGTCATAGGAAAGCACTCTGTAGCCCTTACGGCAAAGCATTTCAATTTCCTTCATATAGCCGGTGTGACCTGAGCCCATACCGTGGTCAAAGATTATAAGGCGGTCGGGATTATAGCCCTCGTAGGAGTAAAATCCGCCCACGAGGTTATGCCCGTCCTTTGATTTGAAGGTGTAATCCTCCTTGTTAAGTCCGGGAAAATCCTTTTCGGTGAAATAATAGAGTATGCCTTGATCGTCTGCACGGTTATAGAGCAACACATCAAGCATTTTTCTTATGAATTTATAAATCATCTTAAAACCTCAATCATTCTGTCGGGGAAGTTTCCTATAAGGCTGTCAACGCCCCACTTGCTGAGCTTTTCAATATCAGCGTATTCGTTTACTGTCCATGTGTTTATCTCACAGCCTGCTTCGTGCATTTCCCTGATTACCTCTTCACTTAAGGAAACGTGCCAGGGATGGCAACACTGTACATTTCTTTCGGCAGTGTACTTGCCGAAATCGTAAATCCAGTCGCCCGTAAGGAAGCCTCTCTTGATTTCGGGTGCGAATTCCTCGCAGCGCTTAACTGTGAAGTGATTGAAGGAGGAGAAAATAATCTTATCGCTAAGACCGAATTCTCTTACCATATCTATTACTCTCTTTTCAATGGTGGGATATTCGTATACACCTGTCTTAAGCTCAATGTTTGTGATAATAGGAGTATCCTTTACAAGCTCAAAGTATTCTCTTAAGGTAGGAATACCGCAAAAGCCGTATACACCTCTGAAGGTGGCGGATGCATCGAATTTGCGAAGTTCCTCAAGTGTCATATCCTTGACGAGACCTTCGCCGTCGCAAGTACGCTTTATATCCTCATCGTGGATAATTACGATTTCGTTATCCTTTGTAAGATGTACGTCAAGCTCGATGCCGTCAACACCGATTTCAACTGCCTTTTGGAAGGCAAGCATTGTGTTTTCGGGATATTTTCCGCTGAAGCCTCTGTGGGCAAAAATTTTGGACATAGCTTTTATCTCCTTTAAATATTTTTTTATTCCGGACGACCAATGGTCGCCCCTACGGTATGGATTATTACATATCGAAGAGGCTCATCTGTCTTGTTTCGGGAAGGTCTGTGAAGGCACCGACCTGTCTTAAGGCTTCGATTACCGCGCTTGATGCCGATGCCTTCTGGGCAAAGTCATCTATTGAGACAAATTCGGAGCTTCCCTCTCTCGCCTCGGCAAGAGCAATAGCCGCATTTTCGCCTACACCCGCAAGAGCACCGAAGGGCATACGGATTTTTCCGTCCTCGATTTCATAGGTGGTTGCGGTGGATTTATAAATATCAACGGGCAGGAATTCAACGCCTCTGGCCATCATTTCGTTAACAACCTGAAGAGTGGGGAACATATTGAGCTCCTTAGGCTGAGCCTCCTTACCCTTCATTTTGATTTCCGCCATTCTGCGCTTTACCGCATCTCTGCCCTGAAGGACCGTTGTCGCTTCAAGGTCGCCGCCTCGTACTGTCATAAATGCCGCATAATACTCAAGCGGATAGTAAATCTTGTACCAGCCGAGTCTGAGTGCCGCACTTACGTATGCCGCCGCATGAGCCTTCGGGAACATATACTTGATTTTCATACAAGAATCAATATACCACTGCTCAACGCCGTTTTCCTTCATTGTATCAATATGCTCCTGAGTGAGAAGCTTTGTAGCGTTACCCTTACGTACGATTTCCATAATCTTGAAGGCAACACTCGGCTCAACGCCCTTATGCATAAGGTAAACCATTATGTTGTCTCGTGTACCGATAACCTCAGAAATGGTGCATATACCGTCCTTGATAAGATCCTGAGCATTTCCGAGCCATACGTCAGTACCGTGAGAAAGACCCGAAACCTGAAGAAGGTCGGAAAAATTCTTGGGCTGAGCGTCAAGAAGCATCTGTATAACGAAGGGTGTACCCATTTCCGGGATGGAAAGTGTGCCCGTAGGACAGTCGATATCCTCAGCGGTGACGCCTAAGGGCTCGGGGCTTAAGATAAGCTCATAAACCTTCGGGTCACATATATCGGTATCCATGGGAGGTATACCTGTAAGGTCCTCAAGATGCTTATAAAGTGAAGGAACATCATGACCCAGATTATCAAGCTTAAGAATTGTATCGTGAAGGGCATGGAAGTCGAAGTGAGTTGTCGTATTGTCACTCTTGATATCGTCGGCAGGATGCTGAACGGGAGTGAAATCTGAAAACTCAAAGGCGTTGGGTACAACGACCATACCGCCCGGGTGCTGACCCGTTGTTCTCTTAACACCGGTACAGCCTCTTGTGAGTCTGTCCTCCTCTGCCCTTGAAACAACAATGTTTCTTTCCTGAAGATATTTTTTAACATAACCGTAGGCGGTTTTATCGGCAACTGTAGCTATTGTTCCCGCCTTGAAAACGTAGCCGTCACCGAAAAGAGTTTCGGTGTAGCGGTGAGCTCTCGACTGATATTCACCCGAGAAGTTAAGATCGATATCGGGGCTCTTGTCACCCTTGAAGCCGAGGAAGGTTTCGAAGGGAATATCGTGTCCGTCACGCACCATAGGTGTACCGCACTCGGGACAGTCAAGAGGCGGAAGGTCATAGCCTGAGCCAACCTCACCCTTGAGGAAAAACTGACTGTAGCGACACTTGGGGCAACGGTAATGAGGTGCCAGCGGATTAACCTCTGAAATACCCGAGGCATTGGCAACATAGGACGAGCCTACCGAGCCTCGTGAGCCTACGAGATAGCCGTGCTCCTCAGAGTTTTTAACGAGCTTCTGTGCGATCATATAAAGAACGCCGAAGCCGTGCTTTATAATTGAGGTAAGCTCCTTTTCAAGTCTCTTGGCAACATACTCGGGCACAGGGTCACCAAACTGTGACTTTGCTCTTTCCCAGCAGAGCCTTGTAAGCTCTTCATCAGCGCCTTCAAGCGAGGGCGGATAGTTACCCGAGGGAATGGGAATGATTTTTTCAATCATATCCGCAATTTTATTTGTATTTGTAATAACAATTTCTTTTGCTGTATCCTCACCGAGATAGTCGAATTCAGCAAGCATCTCCTCTGTATTTCTGAAATAAAGAGGAGCCTGATTATCTGCATCGGAGAAGCCCTGACCCGCCATAAGGATTGCTCTGTATTTTGCATCACCCGGGTCAATAAAATGCACGTCGCAGGTAGCAACAGTCATTTTGCCTAAGGCATCAGCAACGTGGATTACCTTACGGTTAAAGTTCTGAATATCCTCCTTGCTCTTTACGTTGGGGAATTTTTCGGAACGGATCATATATTCGTTGTTTCCGCAGGGCTGAATTTCAAGATAATCGTAGAAGGAAGCAATTTTCAGAATTTCCTCATCGCTCTTACCCTCTGCTATTGCTCTGTATACCTCACCTGATTCACAGGCAGAGCCTATAATAAGTCCCTCACGGTACTTTACAAGCTCGCTTCTGGGAATAATGGGTCTGCGGTAGAAATATGTAAGGTTGGAAAGAGAAATAAGCTTGTAAAGATTTTTGAGACCTGTAAGATTTCTTACAAGAATAATCATATGGAAATATTTATTCTTACCCTTTTTCCAATCCTCGAAGGACATAAGGGTATCGTCCATATAATAAGCTTCCATACCGTAAATTATCTTGATCTTACCGCCTGCCGCTTTTACGGCCTCGGGATAAGCCTGAACTACACCGTGGTCGGTAATGGCAATAGCCTTGTGCCCCCAGTCTATAGCACGCTTTACAAGGAATTTAGCATCGGTGAGACCGTCCATCATCGACATCTTTGTATGAAGATGAAGCTCTACACGCTTTTCCTCAGCATCATCGGTCTTGGGGATTTTATCGACGAGACTGATGCTTCTGGGAGAAATCACGTTTTCACCCGAGAATTTATCAAAGGCAAGGTCGCCTCTGACCATAACCGTAACTCCGTCCTTGACCTTTGAGAGAATTGTCTCACAGTTTTCCTTTCTTTCAAAAACCTTACAGGTATAAGAATAGGTGCCGTCGGTAATATTGAAGGTTATTATATTGCTTCTGCCGTCCCTTGTTTCTCTGCTTTCAAAGCCGAAAACATCGCCCCACACAACGCATGAGCCGTCCTCGGGAGTAATGTCGATGAGCTTGACGGGATTCTTTGTTATTTTATTGCCGTATATCGGCTTTGCAGTTTCAAGATAAAGAGGTATTCCCTCGACCACCTTATGCTCCTTGGGCTTGGGTGTCGAAATCATAGCAGGGTCAAAGCCCTTGGCAACGAGATTTTCCTCCTCTGCCTTTTTGTGGAAGGATTCAATCTGCTCATCACTCATAGCCAGCTCTGTTGTGCCGCAGAATTCAACCGTGACGCTTCTGCCGAAGCGCTTCATAATAAGCCTTTCCATAAATTCGGCTGCGCCGACACCCTTGAGAATATCTCCGCCGCCGTGGAAAAGCTCAATGCGAAGCACCTTTCCGTCAAAAACCGCACTGCTGTCAGCAAAAAAGCCGTTAGTTGCGGCAATAGCAAGATTTGCTTCATCAACGAGAGTGCCGAAATAAACCTCGCTGAAAATTTCAGCAGGCATTTTCGGGAAAACGGTAACGCTGTTAACAGACAAATTATCTCTGAGCGTTGTCTCCGCTTTCTGCAATATTTTATATGTTACAATAACGGGAAAAAAAGCATCAATCTCGATGCTCTTTTTTTCCATTGATATTCTTACGTTTTCAATCTGTGCATCTTGGAACACCTCGTGCAGCTTTTCATCCTGAAAGGTGCCGAAGAGCTCCTCAAATCTGTTTTCCATCTGAATTCTCCGTAATTTATAAAAGTTCTATTTCTTTAAAAAGCTCCTCAACTATGCTTTCCTCCTGCACCTTGCAAAGCACCTCGCCCTTTCGGAAGATAACCGCACAGCCGTCACCGCCTGCAATACCGATATCCGCTTCTCTCGCTTCACCGGGGCCGTTGACTACACAGCCCATAACTGCAACGGTAATACTCTTTTTTACGTCTCTGAGCCTTTCTTCAACCTCTTTAGCAAGAGATATAAGGTCAATTTTTGTTCTTCCGCAGGTGGGGCAGGAAACAAGTCTCGGACTTTCATTGTCAAATCCGATTGCTTTAAGTATATCCTTACCCGCATAGACCTCCTTTACGGGGTCATCGGTAAGAGAAACACGGATTGTGTCACCTATTCCCCTCGTAAGAAGTGAGCCGATACCTATTGAGGATTTTATAAGACCCATCCTTTCGGTGCCCGACTCGGTAACACCGAGGTGTAAGGGATACTTACACATTGAAGCCACTCTTTCGTAAGCTTCTATCATATTTTTTACGTCTGAGGATTTAATCGATATAACTATATCGTCAAAGCCGTATTTTTCGAGAAGTCGCACGTGATACATAGCACTTTCAGCCATAGCCTCGGGGGTGGGACCGCCGAAGCGTGCAAGAATCTCCTTTTCAACGGAGCCCGAATTTACGCCTATTCTTATGGGTACACCGTTAAGACGGCACTTATCGGCAACCGCCTTTACCTTTTCATCAGCACCGATGTTACCCGGATTGATACGTACCTTGTCAACGCCTGCATCTATACTCATAAGGGCCAACTTATGGTTGAAGTGTATATCGGCAACAACAGGCACGTTGAGTGCTTTTTTGAGGGCGGCTACTGTTTTCACCGCTTCCTCGTCGGGTACGGCAACACGGATAATCTCGCAGCCTGACTGCTGTAATCTGAGCGCCTGCTGAACGTTTCCCTCTATATCGTGAGCAGGTATATTAAGCATTGACTGAACGGTGATTTTACTTCCGCCGCCGATGTAAATATTACCTACCCTTACTTTTTTACTTTCTCTTGTCATTTAAACCTAACTCCAATATTAATAGAAGCCAACTCCTGAAACCCATTTGTAAATATCACTGAAGGATATAACCGCCATAAATATCAGAAGAAGCACAAGTCCTGCCGCATGAATCCATGAAACGTATTTCTGGGGTATGGGCTTTCTGACTATAAGCTCGATAAGCATAAAGAAAAGATGTCCGCCGTCAAGTGCAGGAATGGGAAGAAGATTGAAAAGACCGATGTTTATGGTAATCATAGCCATAATCATAAACAGCTGCGTCCAGTCTGCCGAGACTACACTTTCCTCAGCAATATCGGTAATAACGGAAACCGTACCGATAGGACCTGCAAGGTCATTAAGACCGTACTGACCTCTGATAAGGTCAAAGAGTGAAAGATATACCATTCTGCCCATTGAAAGAGCATAGCCGAAGGCATTCTTTGTAACGTTGAGGAAATTCTTTTCCTCACCGAGGATTATAAAATCAAATACTGTAACGGTCGCAAGCTGAATATCCTTAAGAGAGATTTCCTCGTCCCCTCTTTTCAGAGTGAAATCGTAGGTGTAATCTGTATCAGCCTGAATCTGAGCGATAAGCTCTGTACCGTTTTCAACAGAGACGCCGTTAACGGAAAGGATAATATCTCCATCCTTTAAGCCTGCCTTTTTAAGCTTTGCAGAAACGGAATTGATTGAGCAGTCCTCCGCATAGCCGAAATTACCGCCTGTCCTTTTGGCAAAGGGTACGTCATTTAATTCAAGCCTTTCGCCGTCACGCTTTACAACGAAATCGTAATAGCCTGAGCCGTTTCTCTGCATAAGAAAGCTTATATCGTAATCGGAAAAGACCTTCTTGCCGTCTATTTCAACAAGCTCGTCCCCCTCCTTAAGCATCTGTGAGGATACGGCACCGTCATAAAACTGAAGGATACGGTTTGTACCTGCAAGGTCTTCACTTGAAACAAGGAAGAAGCAGACAACAAGACCTAAAATAAGATTAAAAACGGCACCTGCAGAAAGAATTATCATTCTTTTCCAGATTTTCTGGTTGCAGTAGGCTCTTTTATCGTCACTTTCCTCAGACTCGCCCTCCATTGCGACAAAGCCGCCTATAGGGAAAAGGCGCAGAGCGTATTTAGTTTCCTTGCCCTGCTTTTTGAGTATTGTAGGGCCCATACCGATAGCGAACTCGTTAACCTTGACCCCGAAGAGCTTGGCAAAAATAAAGTGACCGAATTCGTGAATGAGGATAATCAGTCCGAAGAACAGTATGGCAATAAGAATAGGTACAACCTTTGTTGTAGCTGCTGATAAGGCTGAAAGAAGTGTAAGTTCCATTGACTGTGCCGACGGGATAAACCCGTTCCTTTCTGAGGTTATTTTACGCTGTCTCTGACGAGCTGACGGGAAAGTCTGTCACATTCAAAGACGTCTTCAAGCGTGTAATCTGATTTGTTCTTTATGGCTTCCGTAACAAGCTGAACCTTGTCAGCAATTTCAAGGAAGCCGATTTCACCCTTGCGGAAAAGCTCATTTGCCGCTTCGTTGGCACCGTTGACCGCACAGGGGTGAAGTCCTCCCCTGCTTATCGCCTCACGGCAAAGACCGAGGCAACGGAAGGTACCGTAATCGGGCTCATAGAAGGTAAGACTGCCGTATTCTCTCAGGCTGAGCCTTTTAACGGGAGAAGGATATCTTTCGGGATAGGTAAGAGCGTACTGTATAGGGATTCTCATATCAGGTACACCGAGCTGTGCTATCACCGAATTATCATTATATTCGATAAGTGAGTGGATTATGCTCTCACGATGTACGATTATATCCACCGCATCGGGTGATACGTCAAAGAGCCATACTGCCTCAATAAGCTCGAGACCCTTATTCATCATCGACGCACTGTCAACCGTGATTTTAGCACCCATTTCCCAATTAGGATGCTTAAGTGCCTCTCTGACGGTAACGCTTCTGAGCTCGTCCCTTGTTTTACCGAAGAAGGGACCTCCCGATGCTGTTAATATGATTGACTTAAGCTCATCCTTTTTATTCATTCCCTGAAGGCATTGAAAAATCGCACTGTGCTCACTGTCAACGGGAAGAATGGAAACGCCCTTTTCTTTGGCCTTATCCATAACGATTTTACCGCCCGCAACAAGTGTCTCCTTGTTCGCAAGAGCAATATTTCTGCCTTCCTCTATTGCCGCAACAGTAGGCGCAAGACCTGCTATACCCACTATTGAATTAAGCACCGTATCACAGTCTCCGAGTCTTGCACATTCGATAACGCCGTCCTTGCCCGAAAGCACCTTAGTGTCTGTGTCGGCAATGCGTATTTTCAGCTCCTGAGCTGCTTTTTCGTCGGAAAGTGCCGCATACTGAGGCTTGTATTTTCTTATCTGCTCCTCAAGAAGCTTAACGTTGCTGCCTGCAGTAAGAGCCGTGATTTTCAGACTGAGCATATCGGCAACGGAAAGCGCCTGTGTGCCTATCGAACCGGTTGAGCCTAAAATTGTAAGATTTTGTGTCATAAATATTCCTTAAAGAGATTGTAGTATCAACAGTTAAAAGCAGCCTTAAGCCATTAATTCAGATGCTAACTTAAGAATGCAGTAGAGAGCGGGAGTAACAAAAATACAGCTGTCAAATCTGTCCATAATGCCGCCGTGACCGGGAATAAGCTGACTGTAATCCTTGATACCGAAATTACGCTTGATAGCAGATGCGGAAAGGTCACCGAGCATACTTACAAGTGAAAGAATCATTGATACGGGGATGATAATAAGATATTTTACTGAGCTTTCACCGAAGAGTGTATAACCGTAAAGGTTTTTGCAGCCGACTGTGAAAAGGTAGAGAATAAGCACGTTGAAAAGAGAGGTGATAACAACGCCGCCGATTGCACCCTCAATTGACTTTTTGGGGCTTAAAACGGAAGCCATCTTATGCTTGCCGAACTTAACGCCTACTATATATGCGAAGGTATCGGTAAGCCATGAGCAGGCAAAGGAAAGACCTACAAAGTAGATACCCTCCTCATGTGTGAAGCCTTCAAACCAGTCGCCGATATTGTTAAGCTTTAAATAGCAGGAAAATGCGAAGGGAAGAGCAACCGAAGCAAAAAATGCTGCTGAAGCGTGTGCAAACAGAATCTTCTCGTGGAAGAAAACCATAACAGTCATAAGCACAAGCACGTAAACGCCGTAAAGCACACCGGCTGAGGGTAAGGCTAAGCCAAATCCCTGTGCAAGCACGGTGAAAAGGCTTACTGTGCAGGCAAGTGTGAAAAGAATCTTACTTTTACCGCCTACGGCTCTGATAATTTCAAAGGTTGCCGTTGCGGCAAGAGCAGCAAGAATAACCGTGATAACAGGCTGTACATCACGAACTATTGCAACGAGAAAGCCTGCAAGTGCAAGCACAATTATAAAAAATGATATTGTTCTGTCTTTTTTAAAGACCTTCTTTTTTTCTGTATTTTCCATTTCTGTTTTACCTTTCAGGTTATTTTTTATATTCCGCCGAAGCGTCGGTTGCGTCTGCCGTATTCCTCCAGAGCTCTGTCAAGGTCGGCAGGCATATAATCGGGCCAGAGTATACCGTCGACAAAAATTTCAGCGTAAGCACTCTGCCATAAAAGGAAGTTCGAGAGACGGGATTCACCGCTCGGTCTTATAATAAGGTCAGGGTCGGGAATGTCAGAGGTGTCAAGTGAAGCCGAAATTACATCCTCTGTTATTTCATCGGGTGATATTTCCCCCGCCTTTATCCTTTCGGCAATATTCCTGACTCCGCGGACTATTTCATCTCTGCCGCCGTAATTGAGTGCAACGGTAACGGTTGTTCCTTCGACCGATGCAGACGTCTTTTCCGCATACTCCATAAGAGAAGCGATATCGTCAGGCATTCCCTCTCTGTCACCTATAAAACGGATTCTGTAAGGGGCTTCACCGCTCCTTATCCGCTCACCGAGAGAAGACAGAAAGTGTCTGAAAACATTCATAATGGCACTTACCTCCTGCTCGGACCGCTTCCAGTTTTCCGTAGAAAAAGCATAGAAGGTTGCATAGGGAATTCCGATTGAAGCGCAGTAGGTGCTGATTCTTACAAAAGCATCCTCACCCGCCTTATGTCCCTCGGTTCTTACCATTCCCTTCCGCCTTGCCCACCGGCCGTTTCCGTCCATTATTACGGCAATATGAGTCGGGAGAACAGAGAAATTTTTATCCATTTTTGCTCTCCTTAAAGTCTTTTAAATAGGGAAAAAGGGACTGTCAGTAAACAGTCCTCTTTTTATTCAGAAGTTAGATTTCCATAATTTCCTTCTGCTTTGCATCGGAAATTGTATCGATATCCTTGATAGCGTTATCGGTAATCTTCTGGATCTCCTTCTCGCCATCCTTAAGGTCGTCCTCTGTGATTTCGGAGGCCTTCTTCATAGCCTTGAGCTTTTCGATGCAGTCACGGCGTACTGAACGGACAGCTACCTTTGAGTTTTCTGCAATCTTCTGTATATCCTTAACGATTTCCTTACGTCTGTCCTCTGTAAGAGGAGGGAAGGTAAGTCTGATGACTGAGCCGTCGTTCTGAGGATTGATGCCGATATCTGATGTAAGAATTGCCTTTTCAATTGCCTTGAGCACTGACTTGTCCCAGGGCTGAATTGTAAGCACTCTTGCCTCTGTTGCTGAAACTGATGCAAGCTGATTGATAGGTGTCATTGAGCCGTAATAGTCAACGGTTACCTTATCAAGAATCTGAGGGTTAGCTCTGCCTGCACGGATTGCGCCGTATTCTGTCTGGAGGGCATTGATTGTTTTGCCCATCTTGGTTTTTGCGTTTTCAAATACTGTCTTCATGATTTAGTCCTCTTTTCTATGTATTTTTGTTTGATTATTCTTTAACAACAGTGCCGATGTTTTCACCCTTGAGTGCTCTTACGATATTCTGAGGATCGTCAAGATTGAAAACAAGAATAGCAATATTATTATCTCTGCAAAGTGATGCTGCCGCCGCATCCATAACGTTAAGACCCTTGGCAAGAACCTCTGAATGGGTAAGCGTATCGTACTTGACCGCATCAGCAAATTTGTTGGGGTCCTTATCGTAAACGCCGTCAACGTTTGTTGCCTTGAAAACAATTTCCGCATCAATTTCTGCGGCTCTGAGCGCTGCGCCCGTATCTGTTGAGAAGAAGGGGTTACCTGTTCCGCAGCCGAAGATTACTACCTTACCGGCCTCAAGATATTCAACCGCCTTGGCCTTCGTGAAAATTTCAGCGACCTGAGGCATCTGAAGTGCAGTAAGCACCTTTGCATCAACACCGAGCTGAATAAGCGTATCCTGAAGTGCAAGTGAGTTGATAGCAGTTGCAAGCATACCCATCTGATCTGCTCTGGGTCTGTCCATTTCACCGCTTGAGCGTCCGCGCCAGAAATTACCGCCGCCGACAACGATGCCTATCTGTGTACCCATTTCCACACATTCCTTAACAACCTCACATACAGTTGTCACTGTATCGAAATCAAGACCCTTGCCTGCCTCGCCTGCAAGAACCTCGCCGCTGAGCTTGAGAAGAATTCTTTTATATTTACTCTGCATTGTGAGTGTCCTCCGTATTGTTATTTATTAATATATATTCTACTAAATATATTCAGAACTGTAAAGAGTTTTTGAGTTTTTTCTTATATAATTTTTATCTTTTCATCCGTTTCCGTTGCGCCTTCACTTTCAAAACGGATAAGCTCAAGATTCTTTACGTTTTCGGCATAAAGACCGTGTGCATAGCTGTCGCAGACTTTACCAAAAAACGCCTTGCTCTTCTCGATTGTAACGTTTTCCGCATTCTTTATATAGAAGCAGGAGTTTCTGCTCTCTTCAATACCGACGTCAATACGGGGACGAAGGTCATAGATTCCGCAATTCCACTTCGAAGTCTTTGTAAGCTCAACGCTTACGTTCTCAAAGGTAACGTTCTCAATCATATTATCCTCTGTACCGTGAACAAGCACACCGTTTTCACCCTTACAGGTCACGTTAAAGAAGCGGACGTTCTTTATATGACCGCACTTCGTATTTGTATCACGGCGGAAGGCGGTGATTGCAACAGGCTCCGCACTTCCCCACCAATCGGGACAAAAGCGTCTTGTTTCAATGATGATATTACTGTAAGAAACGTTTTCAACGTTGCCGCCGTCACGGATCTGAATTGAAAGTCCTCTGTTTGAGTTTGAAATTACGCAGGAATCAACAATAACGTTACGGAAATCTCCCACTCCCTCGGTACCGATTTTGATTGCGGCAGAGGTCGAGGTAAGAGTACATCCGCTGATAATTACGTTTTCCGTGGGGCCGTATTCACTGTTGCCCTTGGAGGCCTTCAGACAGATACAGTCGTCTGCACAGGTAACGTGACAGCCGATAATCCTTACGTTTGAACAATGGTCAGGGTCGATACCGTCGCTGTTTGCAACATCAAGAGGATTAAGAATACGGATATTCTGAATAAGCACATCGTCACAGCCTGCAGGGTGAAGAGTCCAGAAGGGAGCATCCTTGACCGTAACATCCTTAATGGTAATGTGGTTACTGTTTTCGATGTAGATTGTGGTCGGACGGGGGTAGAAGTTACCCGTTACGTAGTACTGATCCTTTCTTTCAACGAAGGCGTAGCAGTTGGCGTCAATAATACCTTCACCGCTTATCGTCGCACCGTGAGCCTTATAGCCGTAAATAAAGGCAAAGGATGGCTTACCCGTTACAGGGTTACCTACAAGTGCGGTTCTGGGGTCGTTGATAGTCTCGCAGGGTCTGATATAAGAGCCGATGTCGGAGCTTGCCTTAAGGGTAGTACCCTTCTGAAGATGAAGCTCAACGTTTTCACGCAGCTGAATTGAATGACTGTAATAATTGCCGCTTTCAAGAACAACAGTACCGCCGCCGTTTTCGGCACATTCGTCGATTGCCTTCTGAATAGCGCAGCCGTCATCGGTCACACCGTCAGCAACAGCACCGTAATTCTTTACGTTATATAAAATCATGGTTGCACCTTCCTTTTTTTGTTTTTCAACAGACCGCCGAGCACGTCGGTCCCTGCAAAATCATATCTTCTCAAGCTTAGCGTAATTAGCCATAAGCTTCTTTGTGCCTGCCGACTCAAAGGCAATCTCAAGCATTGAGTCGTTGCCCATAGGCTTTGAGGAAACGATAACACCCTTGCCGAAAACCTTGTGCTTAACTGCATCTCCCGCCTTGTAGGAAGCCTTGGGAGCCGTATCTGCCGCCTTCTGTACTGCGGCTCTCTGTCTTGCAAGGTAGCCGTTGCCTGAATGCACCTGACGGGCTTCCTCTCTTTCGTAATCCCCTCTGACGAGCTGACCGAAGGACATCTGTGAGCTCTGCCTTCTGCCTGTTTTTTCAGTAAGTGCATCAGGAATTTCAACAACAAATCTTGAGGGAATGTTCCTTGACGTTGTACCGAAAAGCATTCTTGTCTGAGCGTGGGAAATGAAAAGCCTTTTCTTAGCTCTTGTGATACCTACGTATGCAAGACGACGCTCCTCTTCAATATCGTCACCGGAATACATGCTCTGAATGCCGGGGAAGATACCCTCCTCCATACCGGGAAGGAAAACAACGGGAAATTCAAGTCCCTTTGCCGAATGTATTGTCATAAGCACCGCCGCATCGGTCTGAGCATTATAGTTATCTATATCTGTCATAAGTGCAACTTCCTCGAGGAAGCCGAGAAGGGTCGCGTCCTCATTTTCCTTCTGATAGGTCATAAGGTTGGAAATAAGCTCGTTGATATTTTCTTCTCTTTCTGCGCCCTTTTCCTTGTCGAGTCTGAGATGCTCTATATAAGCCGTTTTATCAAGCACCTTTTTGAAAAGCTCGTCAAGAGGTACGTTGTCAACAAAATCACGTAATTCATCGATAAGTGCGGTGAATTCCTGAAGCTTTTTGGCGCTTCTCTTAAGCACCTCATACTCATCGGCGTGGCTGATGACCTCAAAGAGTGTAACACCGAGGCCCGATGCAATTTCCGCCGCATTGTTTACGGTTGTATCGCCTATACCTCTTTTGGGAACGTTTATAATTCTGCGAAGACGGATATTGTCACCCGGATTATTAAGCACGGTAAGATATGAAATCGCATCCTTGATTTCAAGTCTGTCATAGAAGCGGTTGCCGCCGATGATACGGTAAGGTATACCCGCCTTGACGAGAGTTCTTTCAATGGAGTTGGACTGTGCATTCATTCTGTAAAGAATAGCATGGTCGCTGAAATTAAACTTGCCCGAGCTGACGTTCTCTTCGATTGTATCGGCAATAAAGGCCGCCTCATCCGTTTCATCATAGGCGGTATTTATTACCACCTTGTCGCCGCCGCCGTTGGCAGTCCAGAGGCTTTTGCCCTTACGCTTGGTGTTGTTTGAGATAACCTCATTGGCAACGTCAAGAATTGTCTGTGTCGAGCGGTAATTCTGCTCAAGACGGATGATAACCGAGTCGCTGTAGCGATGCTCAAAGCTTAAGATATTCTCAATGGTAGCACCGCGGAAGCGGTAAATACTCTGGTCATCGTCACCTACAACACAAATGTTTCTGTGGCCTGCCGCAAGAAGCTCGGTAAGTCTGAACTGTGCATGGTTGGTGTCCTGATACTCGTCGACCATAATATATCTGAACTTACGCTGATAATAGTCACGGATTTCCGGATTCTGCTCAAGGAGACGGACGGTATTGAAAATAATATCGTCAAAGTCCATAGCATCGCTCTTCTGAAGCTCCTGCTGATACATTTTGTAGACCTTGGCAATAAGGCTCTTTCTTGCATCCTTACCTCTTGAGGCATCCTCCATATACATATCGGGAGAAATCATTGAGTCCTTGGCGCTACTGATTTCATTAACGATTGTTTTATAAGAAAGATTGCCCTCGCTGATGCCGAGCTGACGCTGACATTCCTTGACAAGTCTCTTTGAATCGTCGGAGTCGTAAATGGTAAAGTTTTTGCTGTAGCCTAAAACCTCACCGTCACGGCGTAAAATACGTACGCAGCTTGAGTGGAAGGTCGATGCCCAGATGTCGTTGGCATCTCTTTCTCCGAGCATTTTTTCAAGTCTTTCCTTAAGCTCGTTTGCCGCCTTATTTGTGAAGGTGATGGCAAGAATCTGCCAGGGCTTCACGGCATCAAAGGAAAGTAAATCCTCAATATCAAAAAGCTTGCTTTCATCACCCGCAAGATAAGCCCTCATATTTTCGATATCCTCTTCGTTGGGCTCAAAATCGACACGGTGACTGAGATAAGCATTACCGTATTTTACGATATTTGCAATACGGTTAACCAGAACAGTTGTCTTTCCGCTTCCCGCACCCGCAAGAATAAGAACGGGACCCTGCACCTGAAAAATCGCCTGCTTCTGCTTATCGTTCATATTTTTAAAATCTTTTTCGATAATCTGCTTTCTTAATTCAAAAAATTCTTTAGTCGCCATTTTTTACCTCTGTAAAGTTAACTTTTATATCCCGTTAATTTTACATTAAAACAAGGAAAAATACAACCTTATTTGATAAATTACACATAAAAAAATGCCGGGATAACCCGACATTTTCAAAATCATATTATAAGATTACCTCATCAGAGGAAAAAATTGAAAAAAAGTTGAAAATCACTCTGAGTATTGATGCGATTATATCCTCTATTCTTTCCAGGATGTTCTGAGACTGAGGGCTTTCATAATAAGGAAGCTCAACGGCTTCACTTTCAATGTATCCCATTAAGACATAAAGCTCATAGCCGATAACATCGCCCGAAAGAAGATTATCGTTACTGTATATCTCTGACGCATCGATGCAGATTTCGTAGGTGTCATAAATATCAGCTATAACCCAAGAGGGATAAAGCTCTCCGTCAAGATAGGGCGTCAGATCAACGGTGCGGCTTACGGACTTACTGTTCGTTTTAATCAGCTTATAGGTAACGCTCGTAAGACCTTCAGCTTCTCCGCACTCATAGTCGGTAATTTCGATGCTATCATAGGGACTTTCCTTTACTGTAACGCTGTGCTCATAGTAAGCATCAAGATATTCGAGTATAACACGGGGATTTTCTTCATCAAGAGTGTCAAGCACACAGAAAAACTCAATTCCGTTCATAGTATAACCGCCGTATTCGCCTGTAAGCTTTTCTGCGGTGTAGGTTTTCTGAGAGCCGTCAGCATAGGTAACCTTGAATTTTTTGCCCTCAAGATCAATATAATCGGAATCCTCATAAACAGTATAGTTAAGAGTCGAAACAGGCTTTATGCTCTTGATAAAGCAGTCTGTAAGATCTTTTTCAAGGGTAAATTCTTTATCCTTGGAAATGCCCGAAACGTCGCTGACAACCGAGCAGGTAAGAGTAACGTCCACTATATCCTCATCGGCCTCTACAGCCTTAAGATAATCGCTGTATTTTACCTCGGCAAATACTACGACACGTGTATATCTGTCAATATCTGCATAGCCGTCGCTCAGCTCAATTTCATATACGCTTCCGTCCGAAAGCTTTACCTCAACAGCGTAGCCGTAATCATCGATAAGCTCATAATTATAAAGCTCCTCAATACCTTCGAATCCTGCTATTTCAAGAATGTCCTCAATCTCATAGTCAAGCTCACCCAGCTCCTCCTCGAGCATTTCGGTGACCTTTTCTATCATAAGATCAATTTCTTTTTTCTGTGTTTCGATAGCCTTGGCGGAAACGCCTATGCTTTCAGTAAACTTCACCTCTTCAACGGTAGGAAGCTTGACTGTAAAAGCGAAGGAATGAAGCGGGAAAACGGCAACAAGCATAATAACCGCAAGTACAACTGATATAAGCTTTTTCATAATAAATCCTCCTTTAAGGGTTATCCCCTGTAAAAACATATTATCACCAAAGAGTTCGGTTTTCAATAACAGGTTAACAAACTTAAGAAAATCTTAATTTTCAGAACATAGTTTATTCAACATATCTTCTAAATTGGTAAAAAGAACGGGCGTGATACCGATTTTATGAAGATTTTCAAGATTCTTTGCGCTGTCGTCAATCATAAAAATTTCATCGTACTTTTTGCCGAAGGAGTTTACGCAGTGAAGGTAAATTTCCGCATCGGGCTTAGCCATTTTCAAGGCAGAGGATACGAACATTTTATCAAAAAGACGTGTAAGGTTGTTTTCCTCGAAAAGCCTTTCAACGAAGCCCGTAGGCGCATTGGAGAGAAGTGCAATATCAGCGGCTTCACCAAGCTTTTCTATAACGGGCGGCATATAATCTCTGAGACGGATAAGCCCCTCCCATTCTGTAAGAATGTCCTCTTTTTTCATTCCGAGCTCAGCCGACATAAGATCAAAAAGCTCTTCCCTTGTTATTTCTCCGAGGTCGGCGGGGATGAAATATTTATCCTTGAGCCTCGCGGCAGTTTCACCGTCGAAATGATTTCTGAAAAAAACAGGGGCAATCTCATCAAAGATAACTCCGAAGCAATCGAAAATTATAAGTCTGTTTTTCATTTTATCACCTTATTTATAATATCTGTCAGTTCTTTTAAGATAGTCAATGAGCATCATCGGCCAGTCCGTCTGTATGAAATCAAAGCCCTTGTCAGCGAGCCAGCCCCAGCCCTTATCCTCACTTTCGGTGAGAGCCGTGTCGTCGCTGTGACCGCCTGCAAGCTGCTGACGGTAATCAAATATGATTGAGTTCGCCCACACAAGAATTCCGTCACGGTGCATTTTATCTATAAATTCATCAGATGCAAGGTATTCGTCATCCTTTTTAAACAGAGCCTCAACACCGACGTAGTTGATGCTTCTTCTGAGAAGCTCCTCATGGCAATCGTGAGAATTACGTACTATAGGCATAAAGGGAAGCTCGGGAGCAAGTGTCTCAAGAAGGTCAAAAACCTTTTTTGACGGTGCACTTTTAACAAGGCATTGCTCCACCATACCGTGACGCCTGATTGCATTATATATTTTTTCGGGGTTTGACCAGAATTTATCGATGTTTATGTAGCATCTGCCCTTGAACTGCTCTAAAAATTCGTCAAAGGACGGTACGGTAAACTGAGTCTTTGTACGGTCAAAATTTACATAGTGCATTTTGCTGACGGTTTTATAGGAAAGCGTATTGAGAAGCACGGGAAGATTCATATGAGAAAGCTCCATCATCGGATGAAAAAGAAAGAGCTTACTGTCACGGCTGCAGTTAAGGTCAACCTCAAGCATATCAGCCCCCTGCTTTAAAGCTATTTCATAGGAAGCCATAGTGTTACAGGGAATGTTACCGCCCGATGCACCTCTGTGTGCAACGACAATTATATTTTCTTTGGATTTTTCCTGAAGTGTTTTCATAAAACAAGCTCCTTTTTATAAATACGGACCTCGGAGACGCCGTTCCCCGGGGTTGGTTGCAGTAAATACAATTCAAGTATAGGACTAAAATTAACAGTTGTCAATATTGTCCGTTCTTGACTTTATCGCATTTCGGGGATATAATCAATAAAAAACTGCGGATGTGATTTAAATGGCGATAGAAAAAGTAAGAGAGTATTTCAGTAAGTTCGGAATTGAGGACAGAATTCTTGAGTTTGAGGTGTCAAGTGCCACCGTTGAGCTTGCCGCAAGGGCAGTCGGCGTTGAAGGGCAGAGGATAGCAAAAACCTTATCCTTTCTCGTAAAGGATGAGCCCGTGCTTGTGGTGGTTGCGGGCGATGCGAGAATAGACAACAAAAAATTCAAGACCTTCTTTCAGCAGAAGGCTAAAATGCTCACCTACGAGCAGGTTGACGAAATGATAGGTCACTCCGTCGGCGGCGTGTGCCCCTTTGCTGTCAATGATGGTGTCAGGGTTTATCTTGATGAATCATTGAAGCGTTTTGATACGGTTTTTCCCGCCTGCGGAAGCAGTAACAGTGCTATCGAGCTTGATATGCAGGAGCTTGAAAAATATTCCGGCTCACTCGGTTGGATCGACGTGTGCAAATACGAATAAAAAGAAAAGCTGTCGGAGTTTTATGCCGACTTCCCATAAGGAAGCATTTCTTTAAAATGTAAACTTTTGGCACAATAATGCGTTAAAAACACCCGATATGCGTCAGCATTATCGGGTGTTTTTGCCTTTTCTTGCACTCAAAATTTTCATTTTAAAGTGCTTCGCAGTT
>JAZNIH010000066.1:0-68549 GCA_045577395.1 Acutalibacteraceae bacterium
ATGCTACGCATAGTGATATTGTCCTTCGGACAGTTTATAGGGCGAATATAATATCACTGAAAGCGGAAGGTTTCAATAACACTTTTGCCAATAGGCAAAAATATCACTGCAAACGACAGTTTGCAATATCACTTTACCTGCTGAGAAAGATATTCTTTATTTTCGGCAAATATTACCTTTCTCAAAGTATGTAACCCACTATGACACTTTCACAATCTTTGTGTAAAGTGTCATTTGTTTTGGTGGAATAAAAAACAAGAGAGACAACTTCTTTACGAAGTGTCTCCCTCGGGGCGTTTTTTACTTGTTGATTACGGCCTCGGTAAAGCCTATGCACTCTCTTCCCCGGATGTTGTCCGAAACGTTTCGTGCATTGAAATATACTCTGAGCTTACCGTCATAACACGTCAGACAGCAGGCGTAAACGTACTGTGCCATCCACTTGCTTTTTCCGCAGACCTGAGGCACAAGAAAGTGCTTTTCATATCTGAAGCTTTCGCCGTCCTCTGATGAAAGCAATACGATTGCCGAGTGGCTTTTTCCGTTTTCCTCATAAATACCGTTCTGCAGACCGATGTAGCAATCCTTAAGCTGATAAACCTTGAGACAGCCTGAGCAGAGATTAAGCCACTTTATGCTTTTATCGGGGCTGATTACGGGTGTCCTTCTTGCGGTATAGCCGCCTGTGATTGAGTCGCTTTCCGCATAGCTTATGTGGGTAGGCTCTGAAAAGCCGCAGTCCTTTATAAAGGTCAGACCGCATGAATAATAAAGGCGGTACTTGTCATTGAAGCGGGTAAGGAAGGGGTTGGAAAGAGCTGTGTTTTTACCGCTTTTTTCATAGTCGCGGCTCTGGGTAAGCAGGGGTCGGGGCTCTGTCCAGCTGATGAGGTCGTCGGATTCGGTTATGTAAATCTCACTCTTCCATTTAACACCGATAAGTGAAAGAGCGTTGAGGATAATGGGGCGTGTTCTTTCGAAAAACAGATAATATCTGCCGTTTTCGTATGCTATATAGGGTCTCATGGCACGGCTTGCGATTTTTCCTTTATTCTCAAAGGTGATGCCGTCGGTGCTTTCGTAACGGTAAACGCCGAAAAAGGTATGGCAGAAAAGGTGCCATTTACCGTCGTGGCTTACGTCGGGTGTAAGTATGCTGGGGTCTGCAACAACAAGACTCGGCATAGGATTGCGGATGATGGGATTGTTTTCGTAAAGCCTGAAATCCGCTTTTTTAAATTCGTCAAGAGTAAGATCGATCATAAGCTTTCTCCTTTTTTTAGCTTCTGTTTTAAGCCTCACAGCCTGAGGCATACCTGATAAGAGAGGTGTAAACCTCGTCGGCAACAGCACGGGCTCCCTGTGAATTAAGATGTATAAGGTCTTTGGCGTAATACTCACGGTGACCCTTGGTGACCTCGTTTATATCAATAACGGGGCAGTTTCTTTCCTTTGCGATGCCTCTTACGGTTTCGGCTATGCCGTCAACAACGTCCGGCTGAATGCCGTAGGTTGAGGAGCCCTCCTGCTGCCCCTCACGGTAAAGGGCGCAGGCAGGTGTGCAGAGAAAAACCAAGGGAGGATTATCGCCTGTGAGGTATGAATCGAGAAGCTCGTTATAATCTGCGATGAACTTTTCTTCATTTTTCCAGTTGCAGATTTTAGCATCGTTTGAGCCCATCATAAATATTATTACGTCAGCGTTATATCTGATGCTTTTTTCATAGGTTCTTGTGCTTATGTAGGGCTGATCTCCGTCAGACTGTACGGTTACCCTTATATTTCCGAAATTTGAAACGGTGCATTCCGCTCCCAGCATATTTCCGAGTATGCGGGGGTATGAGTTTGACGGCTGATTTTTAATTCCGAAGCCGTAGGTGATGCTGTCACCTACGCAGGCAATTTTAATCTGACTGCCGTTATCCTCAGGGTTTACTATAAGGTCTGAGTAGCCGTTGTAATAAAAAACAAACAGAAAAACACACAGACAAATGCTAACCACATATCGCCGTATGTGATGAGGTGAGGGGCCGTGCTTTTTGTGCTTTGTCATTGATGTTCATCTCCGTAAATGCTTTGGTTAAATGGCGGTATCCTTTTTCAGTCTGTATACAGATACGGCAAATACGCTCAGAATTATAAGCACAATACCGCTGAGCTGAATAAGGTTGAAGCTGTCACCGAGAAAGGCAATGCCTGCGATGACAGAAATAACTGACGTGAAGTTTGAAAAGATAAGTGTATGACCTACGCTCAGGTGGTTGAGCGCATAATTGACGAGGGTAAATGCTGCTACCGATGATACAACAGCAAGATAAAGTGTACTTAAAACAAATGAAGAATCCGTGAGGGGAGTTATCCATTGTGAAGGGTCGCCCTTTGTGCTGATAACAGCCGTTACGGTAAAGCAGATGCTTCCGAGGGCGGTCATTGCATAGGTTCTTTCAAAGGGAGTGAACTCGTCGGATATATTTCGGCTGATAATAGAGAAAGCGGTGGTCGAAAAGACGGAAACAAGAAGCAGAATAAGACCGGGAAGAGAAAAACCTCCTGAGCCGCCGGTGGTGGTAAGAGCAACACCGATAACCGAGAGAAGGGTGCATATAATCTGCAACACTCCGCATTTTTCCTTTAAGAAGACCGTGCCGAAAATAATACCTGCTACAGGTACAAGCCCGATGATGACGCCTGAAAACGAGGCGGTGGTCATTGCTATACCGTAGGATTCACAAATGAAATATACAACGGGCTGAATAAAGCCCATGAGAAGAAGCTTGCCGACAGGCTTTCCTTTAAAGCTGATTCTGTTCTTTTTCGGAATGAGAAAAAGACTCAGCACCAGAAAGGCAAGGGTGAATCTTACGGAAAGAAGCACGTAGGGAGAGCCTATACCGAGGGCAACCTTGGAAAAAAGGAAGCTCAGACCGTAAATTGAATATCCGGCAAGACCTGCGAGGGTAGCCCTGAGTGATTTGCTCATACGTTACCTCCGAGAATATAATGCTCTATTGCATAAGCAACACCGTTTTCGTCATTGGTGGGAAGAATCACATCGGCGAGATTTTTGATTTCGTCAACTGCATTGCCCATAGCAAAGCTTTTGCCGACGACCCTGAACATAGAAGCATCATTAGCCTCGTCGCCGAAGCAGGCTATTTCATCTGCGCTGATGCCGAGATACTCGCCCAGAGCGAGAAGGGCATTTCCCTTTGTTCCGCGCACAGAGCAGACCTCTGCAAATTTGCGGGCAAAGGTGACGCATACATCATCATACCGTGAAACGAGCTCTTTTATGACAGGGCAGTGCTTGTCGCTTGAATAAAAAAGGTGGATTCCTTCGATTTTAGCATCCTTTTCTTCAACTGCCTTTACCGCATCAAAAACCATTCTTGTTTTACGGGCATCCTTGCCGAGGACGTGCTTTACACCGATATAAAGGAAGGGACCCTTGATGCAGAAGCGGCGGTTGATATTGACTGCCGTAAGAACAGAGCGTCCCTTAAGCCCACGGAGAATATCTGCCGCATCGCTGTTTCTGATGAAAGCGGAAAAGATTTCCTTGTTGCTTTCAAGGTCAACGGCAAGAGCGCCGTTTGTGGTTATCGCATAGCGGTAAAATTTTTCGTTTATGATTTTTTCGGGCAGACAGTTGAGATTTCTTCCCGTTGTAGGGACAACAATGAGCCCTGCTGCGGCAGCCTTTTTCAGCGCATTAAGGGTTACGTCGGACATTTTTCCGTCGGAATTGAGGCAGGTGCCGTCCATATCAACTGCAAGAAGCTTAATCATAATACAATCCTCCGTGAAATAGTGGAAAATATTTTATCACATTTTTTTCTTTTATGCAACAAAACAGGTGAATTTATAAGGTTTTTGCATCATAAAAAATCTATTTGCTGAATTTAGTGTTTTTTATTGAAATATTGCTTATGCTGTGCTAAAATATTACATAGTTTTCAAAAGAACGGAGACTTATGATGAAAAATTATATTCAGCGTCTGACAAAAGCGTGTCATCCGGCTGCTTTTATACTCTGGTGGCTTTTAAGACTTGCCGTGCTTTATGCACTTATCAGCAATATTGCGGGCAATTCCACCGACGTGAGTGCTGTCATTCAGTATGCTTTTACCTTCGTTGCAATGTTTATATGGGAAATCTGTATGGCTATGCCTGAAAAAAGCTTTATGAGGCTTATGCCCGCCTCACTTCAGGTGTTTTCAACCCTGCTTCTTTTTTCAGCCGCATTTTTAGGTGAATATCTCAACCTTTATCAGTCAGTTCTGTGGCTTGATGAGCTGCTTCAGTTCATTTTCGGCGGATTTTCTGTTTTTGTCGGCTATGAAATAGCCTGCGCACTTACAATCCGTGACAAATACAGCTGCACAAAGGCTATGCAGTTCTGGGTTGCCTTCGGTATCGGCTTTATAGCTATGAACGGACTTGAGCTTTTTGAGTTTTTCCTCGATCAGGTTGAAGGAATTGTTACGGGTGCTCCCGGAAATGCACAGTACTGGTTTTCGGAAATCGGCGGTACAGCTCCGGAAAAGACACTTATCGATTATATCGACCCTACAAGATGGGCGATTATGGATACTATGACAGATATTATTCTCAATACCGTCAGCGCCTTCCTTGCTCTTCTTGTTATCAATCTTTTCCCGTACCGTCTCAGGGGTAAATACCGCTACGATATGGAATTTGACAGAAAAGATGCAGTTAAAGTGAAATGAACGGAGAAATAAAATGAAAGCAGTTTTTAAAGCTTACATAGGCAGACTGAGGGATAACTGCCCGAAGAAAACCTATATAATGTGGTGGTTTTTCCGCTTGGGAATGATTCTTATGGCCATACATTCTCTTTTCAATACCGACCCGGATGAGGAAACCATAACAGTTGAAATTCTTATGAATATGGCATGTATGTTCATATGGGAAATCTGTATGGCTATGCCGAAAAAGAACGTTTTCCGCTATATTACCCCTGTTCTGCAGACTATAATAACGGTGGGCATATTCATCGCCGTTGTTGCGGGCTATATTTTCGACTTCTATTACAGGGTCCGTCTGTGGGATTCCTTTATGCATTTCGGCTGCGGTGTTCTTGCTGTATATTTCGGCTATGAAATCACCTGCGCTCTGTTTAAAATGGAAAAGCGGACCGCATCCCTTACGATGACAATTATCGCATCTGTGGGCTTCTGCCTTATGTGTACCACCTTCTGGGAAATTTTTGAATTCGGCTGCGATCAGGTTGTAGGAATGATGAGCGGCTCACCTAATGACGTTCAGCATTGGTCCTATGCAAGAGCCGTTGCAGAAAACTCTCCCAAGGTTCAGACTATTTTTGATCCTATAGATATGGGCAGATGGCCCCTTATGGATACTATGGGTGATATTGTGCTTAACGTTATCGGCTCAATTCTCGGCGCTATCGGTCTTAAGCTTTACCCCTACAGACACAAGGGTAGGTTCAGCCTTGATTTTATAAGAGAAGCAATATAATAACAGGATCGGAAGTTCTTTCTTCCGATTCTTTTTTTGCATAAAAAAATCTCCGCAGTAATATAAATGGATAAAAAGCCAATACAAAGGAGCTGTGTGGGATGAATTCAGAAATGAAAAAGGAAGTCTTATGCCGTAGTGAAGAAAAAGAAAGGCTCAAATGCGAAAAGAATATTGAGCAGGAGCTTGTACTGCCCGATTACTGCGGTGATATAAAAAGAATTCTCAGATGCACCGTTACCCCGGGTATACAGTCCGTCAGCACTTCGGGGCAGCGTGTCACCGTCAGGGGAGAGGTGCTTATAAGGCTTGTTTATGCCGACGATAAGGAAAAAATTGATTGCTATGAAAAAACCGTTGAGCTTTCTCTCGGCGGTCAGTTTGCGGAAAATCAGGAAAATCCCGTGGTTGTTGCATCTGCGTCGGCCGATTACGTAAACTGCAGGGCGGTAAATCCCCGTAAGGTAAGCGTAAGCTCGGGCGTAAGCGTTATATGCTCTGTAAGAGGTGTGGCAAACAAAGAAATTCTTTGCTCGGCGGGTGACGGAGTCGAGGTGTGTAAGCGCAGCTGCAGTGAGGAAAGCCTTATCTGTCAGGGTGAAAAGACCTTTGATATGAGTGAGACGGTTGTTCTTGATAAGGATAAGCCTGCCGTGAGCAAAATAATAAGACAGGACGCTTTCGTAATTATCGAAAGCCGCAAGGCGGTTGAGGGTAAGCTGCTTATCAAGGGTGAGCTTGTCGTAAGGGTGATTTACTGCCCCGCCGAAAGTGAAAACAAAACTGTAAAGCTGATTCATAAAATGCCTCTGAGTCAGATTGCCGATATTGAAGGTCTTACCCGTGAGTGTAATATCAGAACAGTCTGCAAGGTTAATAACCTTACGGTTACGCCTCGCTCCGATTCCTCGGGTGCAGGAAGGCTTCTTGACGTTGCGGCAAGAATCGGCTGCTTCGTCTGCGGTACCGCTCTGAAGGAATACGAATATATTTCCGACTGCTACAGCGTTTCGTCTCCCAAGGAATGCAGCTATGTGCAAAAGGAGACGCTCAGCTGTGTATATGAGGGCAAAAGAGAGCTGAGCCTTACCTCGTCCGTTCAGCTTTCACCCGTTAAGGAAATCTGTGACGTGTGGGTGAGTGATAAAAGGGTAAGGCTCACACCCTCTCACGATAAGGTCAGATCTGAGCTCAGGCTTACCCTATGTGTTCTGGGCTTTGACGAAAATGCCTGCCCGGTATATAAGGAGACCGAGGCGGAGTTTGAAAGTGATATTGAGCTGAAAAAAAGCTGTGAAGAGGTTATGTGCGACTTTGATTTTGATGTTACCGACGTAAGATGGAGCGGCGTCAATCAGGGCTCTGCAGAGATTACCGTGATGATAAATGCCGATATACGTATATGCTCGGTTGAGCACATACGCCTTGTCAACGATATTAAGGATAAGGAAGAGAAGACCCTCTGCCACAGACCCGCTCTGACTCTTTACTACTGCAGCAAGGGTGAAAAAGTATGGGATATTGCAAAAAAATACTGTACGACAGTCGATGCCCTCTGCCGTGAAAACGGTATAGAGGGAGACAAGGTGAACGAGGCAAAAATGCTTATGATACCCTGCGTATAAAAATAAAGGCAGAGAATTTCTCTGCCTTTTTGGGAGTTTATATGTTATAATAGAACAGGATAAAAAGAACCGCCTGAAAAATCATAACCAGAGGAAGCCCCAGCATAAACCTCTTATGACGTGTTTTGTGGCGTATGAGCTTCATTGTTGCGTACTCAGCGATGCTTCCGCCAAAGAAGGCGAGAAGGAAAAGCATTGCCTCGGGTGTGCGGCGGCCGCCTTTTTTAGCCGATAGCTTATCCTTTACCGTTATGAGTGAGGTTATAATGCTGATGACAAGAAGATATATAAAAAAATACTTCATTATCTGCCCTTGACCGTAACGGTGAGGTCTTCCTTGGTTATTGTTACGTAGGTGCCTGCGTTCTTTTCCTTAAGATAATTTTTGTTAAGTGAAAAAACAGTCGCACAATAGGGACATACGGCAAAGGCAAGGTCCTTGTCATCTGCTGTGATTTTTGCTACGGGTGATTTGTCCTCGGTTGAAAAAAGTCTCATGGCGGTGCTTCTGCCGCAAACGGGACAGTCTACGGGTGAGGAGGTACCTTCGTCGGTTGTTGAGATTTTATTTATTGTCTTGATGGCCATAAAAATGCCTCCGTTAAATATAGTGTTCATTAGTATTTTAGATTGTTTTTACTGTATTGTCAAGTGAAATCTGAAAGGAGACAGTATGCCGAAAAAGATAACTGCACTCATAATTGCAATGCTTCTTCTTTTCTGCTCCTGCGGTAAGGTGCAGGTGACGGAGGAGGACTACGTCGGTACGACGGAAAATTCTCAGCAGTACAATGATGAAAGCACCCCTGATTTCAGAGGTGTGTGGCTGTCCTACATAGAAATAAGCCGACACGGCTCCGACAGGGAAAGCTTTGCTTCCTTTCTCGGTGAACGCTATGAGGCTTTTTCCGCTCTGGGCATAACAGATATATTCTTTCATCTTCGACCCTTCGGTGATGCCCTTTATGAATCGGAGCTTTTTCCGACGAGTGATACGGTGTGTAAAGGTCAGGGCGATAAGCTGCCCCTTGATTTTGTCGGAGAGGCTCTTTCCAAGGCAAAGGAATACGGAATGAGGCTTCACGGATGGATAAATCCCTACCGTATTTCGAGGACGGGTGAAATCACGGCTCTGAGTGAGGATAATCAGGGAAGAATATGGTATGAGCAGGGTACGGGCGAGGTTTTTCTTTCGGGTGACAGATTTTATTTTAACCCTGCGAGTGAAAGGGTGCGAGAGCTTATTACCGACGGCGTAAGAGAGCTTATGGAAAAATATCCGGACCTTGCAGGTATACATTTCGACGATTATTTTTATCCCGAGGGTATGGGCTCTCAGGATTCTGCTGACTTTGAAGAGTATCTCAGAAACGGCGGTGAGCTCAGCCTTTCAGACTGGAGAAGGGAAAACGTTTCTCTGCTGATGAGGGAAATCTGTTCTGCGGTAAAGGAATACGGAAGTGATAAGATTTTTTCTGTAAGCCCCGACGGTAAGCCCGATTATTCGTACACAAGTCTTTACGCCGACGTGTACAGATGGTGCTCTCAGGAGGGATACTGCGATATGCTTATGCCGCAGATATACTTCGGCTTCAACAATGAAAAGCACCCCTTTGACGAATGCCTCGAGGAATGGATAAGCCTTTGTGAGGGCTCATCGGTAAGGCTTGTACCGGGTCTTGCACTTTATAAATGCGGCAATGAAGACAAATTTGCAGGCGAGGGTAAAAATGAGTGGCAGGAAAATTCCGATATAATAAGCCGTCAGGTCAGACTTATCAGAGACAAGGGTCTTGAGGGATTTGCACTTTACAGCGGCAGTTATGTGAATTTTTCTGAAAGTTTTTGTAAAAAAGAACTTGATAATCTGATTTCTGTGTTATAATATATCACCGTAAAAATTAACAGCTGATAAGTGAGTAAGATAAATGAAAAAAATAAGACGTATAATTATTATAATATCTCTTGTGCTCTGCGTTCTTGTTGCGGCGGTTTCGGGTGTCTATCTTATGAAGGACCGTGACGGCGGAGTAGCTGAGCCTGACAGATCGGCAATGGACGACTATCTTCTTGATACCGCAAAGGAAAAGGCTCCCGAAAGAAGGGTTGCCGTATGGCTTAAGGACGGGGTCGACGGAAGCTTTACCGACGGTGACGGTGAGCTTGAAAAAAGCCTTGCATCAATAAAGGAATCCTTTTTTGACGAGGTATATATAGACGTGCCCTCCGATGATGAGAATGCACAGGAAAAAATAACGTATGCGGTGTCGAGGGTTAAGGCTCTCGGTAAAAGGGCTTACGTAGCTCTCGATATGTCTGATGCAACTGCGGATTATATAAAGGACACCGACGGTATAGTGCTTAAGGCAGAAAAGGGTGCTTCGGCAGAGGATATAAATCTCAGGGCTGAGAGCCTGTCAGAGCTGCTTGAAGGAAAAAGGCTCATCCTCTGTCTTGCGGCGGATTATCCTGACACCGATAAGCTCAGTAAGGAGCTGATTGATGAAATCCATTTCACTCTTTCAAAGGACGGAGACGGTGAAGGGCTTGCTTTGGCTTGCGGTAAGGACTTCGGCTTTTCTGTTGGCTGTAATCTTGATATAGGTGCCGTTGACGGTAAAAAGGTAACCGCCGACGTGCCTCTTAAAAATCTTTATGCCTTAAAAAGTACGGAAAAGGCTTCTGCCGTTGTATTCAGCTCACTTAAGGCGGTAAGAGCAAATCTGCATAACTGCTTCGGAGCGGTCAGAACCTATATAACCCTCGGTATTGTACCTGAGCTTGCCTTCCGTCAGGTTGGCATGAGTGAAAGCGGGGGAGAGCTTATTACCGTAAGCGGATATACCGCTCAGGCAGAGCTTTACGGCTCCTATCTTTTCCCGTTTTTCCTTGACGGCAAAAATATAGGCTCCTCGGGTAACGGCAATATCACCGCTACGGTTGACCTTGCTCCGGGTGAAAACACCTTTACCGTAAGTCAGAGCGGCTCGGAGATTTCCTTCAGTATGATAAGCGAGTGTAAGGAGGAGCTTGTAAGAAGTGTTATCCCCTCGGAGGATATATACGTTCTGCCCTCGGAAAGCTTTGACGTGACGGTTATAGCTCATTGCAATGCGGAAATCCATATCAAGCTCGGAACTCAGAAAATCAGAGCGTACTGTGAAAAGGATGCAACAGGTTATACCGCCTTTGTGGCTTCGGTTACGGCTCCGGCAACGGAAAGTGAGATTTCGTCCCTTGGTGCTATGAGCGTAATTGCCTCCTACGGTGAAAAAACCGTACAGTATGAGGGCGCAAGGATATATCCTGCATCTGTTGTTCCCGAAACCACCGCAAGACCGTCAACAACCCTTAACGCAGGCAACTATAATCCCACGGTGCTTGACGATAAATATGCGGTGACTCAGGGGCTGACCTCTGATCAGAGTAACAGCAGCCCCAATCCCAACCCCAATCAGAATATAACCTACAACGGCAATATAATGTGTGTTGTAAAAGCACCTTATTCAGATGCCAAGCTTATTACGGCAAACGATGACTATTCTCCCGACTGCTCACCCCTTGTAGGCGGAACAATGGATTACGTTGTAGCAGAAAGCACCTATTTTAACCCTGAGGACAGCGTTGAGGAGCTCTATTATGATCTTGCCTCGGGCAGAAAAATAAGAAGAGAAAACGTTGACCTTGTCAGCACGACGGGTATGGGTGACAATGCACTTGAGGTAGTGTCCGTTATAAGCGGACTCAACAAGCTGCAGATTACCCTTAAAACGAAATGGAAGGTTCCCTATAACATCGATTACCCCGGTCAGAATTATTACTATTCATATAAGAAAAACTACAACGTTACGTCCTTTAACGCTTCTTCGGTCAGAATGACCTTCTTCCATACCGCTTCGGTCAGCGGCAATATTGACGTGAGCGGAAGCAACGTGCTTTCCTCGGCGGTGTGGAGCAGCTCTGCACCGAATAAAACCGTAACACTCACCTTCGGTCTTAAAAATCCGGGCGGATACTACGGCTCGTCACTTGAATACGATGCCAACGGCAATATGGTTATCACAGTCAACAGAAAGCCTGATGCACAGACGGGCTACGTCGTGCTTCTTGACCCGGGTCACGGCGGTGCCGAGCCCGGTGCGGTAGGTCTCGGCTCGGCTGTTCAGGAAAGGCAGATTAACCTTGATTTTGCCCTCAGAGTCAAGCAGGAGCTTGAAAGCAGGGGAGTAACCGTTTATATGACCAGAACGGGCAACGACAAGGAAAGAGACACTCTTACCCTTGAGCAGAGGAAGGAAATAACAAGGAGCATAAAGCCTGACCTTTATGTAAGTATTCACTGTAACGGCTCATACAGTCCCGACAGTATAGGCACCTCGACCTATTACTATGAGCCTTATTCATATAATCTTGCAAAGAATATTTACGATGAGCTGCTCTCTGTTCACAGAAACCGACTTTATCCCGGCAGACAGGACTTGTATTCAGCTCTTGCCGATAAGGTGCAGTTCTATCCCTTCAGCGTTACAAGAGTTGAGGATTGCCCGAGTACCCTTATTGAGGTGGGCTACCTCACGAACGACAACGAGTGTGCTATGATGGCTCAGCCCGATATTCAGGCGGCCTTCGGTAAGGCTATTGCCGACGGTATATATAAAACTCTCACAAGCTGAAAATAACCTGCCACAGAACAAGGCTTATAACCCCCGAAAGACCCGTAAAGCAGGAAAAGAACACCGTTACGGGCGTCACGGGTATAAGCACCTGTGTGAAGGGAGCGAGCAGGTTTACGGCAAGTATACCTGTGATACCCGAGGCGGCAGAAAGAAAGAGGGCACGGAAAAAGCTTCCGCTCTTTTTAAAAAGCCTGAGGCTGATGAATGCAATCAGCACAATAACAGCTATAACAATAAAATCTGTATAATTCATAAAATCACCCTTGAAACAGTATATTCGTCATAAAGGGTAATAAGAAGCAAAGGAGAACTGAAAATGAAAATTTTAAAGCTTACCCCCGCAATCAAGGATTACATCTGGGGCGGAACAAGACTTTCCAAGGAATTTGATTACGTGACCTTTACCGACAGACAGGCAGAGGCTTGGGTGCTTTCATGCCACAGCGCAGGAGAAAACATCATCGAAAACGGTGAATTCAAGGGAAGAACTCTTTCAGACGTGCTTAAAAACGAGGGTAAGGGCTATCTCGGTAAAAACTGCGAAAAATTTGAGGAGTTTCCTATTCTTATCAAGCTTATTGATGCACTTGACAATCTTTCCGTTCAGGTACATCCCGACGATGAATATGCACTCAGAGTCGAGGGTGAATACGGCAAAACAGAGGCCTGGTACATCGTCGACTGCGACGAGGGCGCAGAGATTATCTACGGCTTTAAAAAGGATATAACCAAGGAAGAATTCAGAAAAAGCATCGAGGATAACACTCTTCTTGACTACGTTAACCGTGTGAAGGTTAAAAAGGGTGAGATTTACTTTATCGAGGCGGGCACACTTCACGCTATCTGTAAGGGTATCCTGCTCGCTGAGGTTCAGCAGAATTCCAACACCACCTACCGTGTATACGATTACGGCAGACTTCAGAACGGCAAGCCCCGTGAGCTTCACGTTGATAAAGCGATTGACGTGACAAGCACAAGTGCTCTTGACTGCTCGGGTGCACCTATGGGTGAAAGATTGCAGAAGGACGGCTACTGTGAAACCCTTCTTACAAAATGTGATCTTTTCACCGTCATACGTCTTGAAATTGAGGAAAAGGCGGTGCTTACCGCCGATGAAAGCTCCTTTGTTTCTCTCGTTTGCCTTGAGGGTAACGGTGTTGTAATGCACGGTGACACCTGTGTGACTCTCTATAAGGGAGAAAGCCTTTTTGTTCCCGCATCCTTCGGTGAGTTCGAGATTTTAGGTAATCTTACGGTTATTGAGTCGAGGGTGTAAGAAGGTAAAAAATTATGGAAAATGATTTTTTAGATATAAATTCCCTTGATAAGGTATATGAAGGTAGAGAACCCTACATTTTTATAAGTTATGCACATAAGGATAGCGACAGAGTTTTACCTGTTATAGAGTTTTTGCAGAAAGAAGGATTCAGGGTTTGGTTTGATGCCGGTATAGAGGTAGGAACCGAGTGGCCTGAATATATAGCGGAGCATTTATATAATTGCGAATGTGCTATTGCTTTTGTTTCAAGGAATTTTGCTAAATCCAGACACTGTGTCAAGGAATTGAGATTTGCCGTTTCAAAAGAGAAAAACATATTTGCAGTGTATCTTGAAGATTTTGAGATGAGTCTCGGAATGCAGATGCAGCTTGAAGATGTTCAGGCAATGTTCAGCTACAGACATAAAACCAAAGAGTCGTTTATGAAAACTCTTGCCGCTACACGTATAATACAGCCTTGTCGTTCTTCATCCGAAGCAGCATCAGAAAAGAATAAGGATTTTGTCAATGTCGAAAAGTGCAGGACAGCTATAACTGTTGATGAAGAAACAAAAAAGGCACCGCTTGAGTCCGAACGGAAAACAAAGAAAAAAACACTAATTGTTGCACAAAGTGGTTCGGAAAGTGAAAGATTTGCGAAGGAAAATAAATATGCTTTTGAAACTCTTGATTTAGAATGTAAAAAAACAATCTCTGAGCCGGCAGAAGAAAACATATTTTGTACAGAAGAAGGAAAGTGCGGAAGTAATTGTACATATAAATGCTATAGTAACGGAGAGCTGATAATAAGCGGCTTTGGTGATATGGATAATTATAAATCGTATCTGTCAAAGCCTTGGCGTAAAAAAGAAAATCTTATAACGAAGATTGTTATAGAAAACGGAATAACAAGCATTGGTAGTTTTGCTTTCTGTGCTATGAACAATGTAAAAGAAATTACTATTCCTGAGAGCGTAAAGTTAATAAACGAGGGCGGAATAAGTAATTTAATCAGTCTTACAGAAGTTACTCTTCCGTCAAGTGTTGGAAGTATTGATTTTCAATTAATGAGCAAAAATCTTAAAAGTGTAGTAATCTGTAATTCTGAGCTGGATATATCTGAATTAGAATTTGAAGGTGATACGATGATTGTTGCTCCCTCGGGTTCTTTGGCAGAAAGATTTGCAACGGATAACGGCATTAGGCTTGAATATTATCAGATATAATATATAAAATACAATTTGTTAACAGTTCGTTGACAGATTGTTTTTTTATGTATAATATTTCTGCAAAACAAAACATATAAAAATTTGAATTAAAAAAGGGGTAATAACTATGAAAAAGGTAATATCAATTATCCTTGTCGCTCTTATGCTTATGAGCGTGTGCTCTACCGGCGTTTTTGCTGCCGGTGATATCGGTGTTGATAACGGCTCAATCAAGGTTCACACAAGCCGCAGTCAGATTCCCGTTGTCCGTCTTCTCGGTGACGGCGAGCCTCTTTATGACAAGGATCAGAATAAGCTTTTCCACATCAGAAGCTTCTATTTCCCTGAGGATGAAGACGAAGAAGACAACGAGCTTATTAAATCAATGGCAAATGTTCTTTTTCCCTTCCTTGTAGATGGTCTTCTTAACGATAATTGGGAGCCCTATTACAAAAATCTTCAGAAGGAGATTTCAGAGCTTGTAGGCGATGCACGTCTTGACGAAAACGGTAATCCTGTTAACGGTACAGGCATTTCCGATGCAAGAAAGAAGGAAATGGAAGACGATCTTTCAAAGGATCTTAAAATCGGTAAGGGCTATTATGAGGTAAACGATTACCGCTTCTGGTATGACTGGCGCCTTGACCCCCTCTATACCGCAGACCTTCTTCACCAGCATATTCAGAAGGTAAAGTACGTAACAGGCAGCCCTAAGGTTTCAATTATGGCAAGCTGTCTCGGTACTCTCGTAACCACAGCATACATCACAAAGTACGGAACAGCTGACCTTCACGGTGTTGGCTTTACAGGTAGCGTTTCAGGCGGTGCAGAGGCTCTCAGTGAGGCTATCAGCGGCAAGTTCAACATTGACGGTGCTGCAATCAGCAGAATGCTTATTGACAGTGATTACGTAGGTGAATTCAATGTTGACGAGCTTATTACCACAAGCATTGATCTTTTGACTGCCGCAGGTATTATCGACGGCGCAGAGACGGCAATCAGAGAAACTCTTTATGCAAAGCTTGTTGAGGGCGTTACGTCAGCCCTTGCTCTTTCAACCTTCTTCACATGGCCTACCTATTGGGCAGCAGTTACCGCGGATGATTATGATGCTGCTATGCAGCATGTTTTCGGTCCCGAGGGCAGTGAAAAGAGAACAACCTATGCAGGTCTCATTAGAAAAATTGAAAACTACAATACTGTTGTACGTAAGAATTACACCCAGACAATCAAGAGCATCGGCGCAAACGGTGTTAAGTTCGGTGCTGTAGCAAAATACGGCTTCCAGATTCTTCCTATCTGTGAGTCAAACAACGCTGTATCCGACCAGTTTGTTTCACTTAAGAGATCTTCCTTCGGTGCTACAACATCAACCATTGATACAGTTCTTGCAGACGAATATATCGCAGCACGTATTGCAGACGGTAAGGGCGACTACATTTCACCCGATAAGAAGGTGGATGCTTCTACCTGTATCTATCCTGAGTCAACGTGGTTTATGAAGAACGTAAGCCATTCCGAATATACTGTGTTTGAGCGCAGACTTCTTTATGATGTAATCACCGCTGACCATCAGATTGTATGCGGTGACGAGGTTAACGGAGTTACGTATTCACGCTTCCTTGTTTATGATTATGAAACCGACACAATGTCAACAATGAACGAGGATAACTGTAACACAGAGCATTGGGTGGTTAACAAGGATAATGAAAATCTCAGCCCGAAGCACAATAAGATTTTTAACTTTGTACGTACCATTATCAAGTTCTTTGTTCTTGTTATGCAGAAGCTCAGCGGCATATTTACAAAATAAAATCATACTGCAGAGGCCGTACCTTTAAGGTGCGGCTTCTTTTTCTTATTGACAAATCTGTCGTACGGTGCTATTATGATAATACAGTAAATCTTCAGGGCGAGGTGTAATTCCTCACCGGTGGTACAGCCCACGAGCCTTACGAGGTTGATTCGGTTAAATTCCGAAGCCGACGGTCACAGTCCGGACGAAAGAAGAGAAAATACATGCTTATTTGTATTTTTGCCTGCAGATTTTTTTCTGTGGGCTTTTTATTTTGAAGGAGATTGAGTTTATGAAGAAGCAAAACGTTCACAACCTTTCGGTTACAGCAATAATGGGTGCAATCGGCTTTATTCTTATGATGCTTGAATTCCCCCTTTCCTTTATTATCCCGTCATTTATAAAGTTTGACTTTTCCGAGCTGCCCGCTCTTATAACCGCATTTTCCTTGGGCCCCGTGTGGGGTGTTGCGGTCTGCCTTATCAAAAACCTTCTTCATCTTTTCGTGGGCAGTACAGCCGGTGTAGGTGAGCTTTCAAACTTTGTTCTCGGAGCAGTCTTTGTTTTTGTTGCAGGTGTAATCTATAAGCATAAAAAGTCAAGGAGCGGTGCTCTTATCGGCACGCTTGCAGGTGCTTTTTCAATGGCTTTTATCAGCGTTCTGACAAATTATTACTTCGTTTATCCCATATATGCAAAAATGCTTATTCCCATGGAGGCGATTATCGGTATGTATTCTGATATTCTTCCCTCCTGCGATAATCTCTGGGAGGCACTGCTTATATTCAATTTCCCCTTTAATCTTGCAAAGGGACTTATCGATGCGGCAATCTGCTTTGCAGTTTATAAGAAGCTGTCACCCATACTGAAAATAAGAAAAAAATAACAGTTGACAAATCGGGATTATACTGATATAATATCCCGGCAAATTAAATATTTTCCTTATTAAGAGAAGCGGAGGGGACAGGCCCTGAGAAGCTCGGCAACCTGCATATGTAAGGTGCTAAATCCTGCGGTGTGACCGGAAGATGAGGTTTACTTCAAGCGGTCAGACTATGACCGCTTTTTTAATGCAAAATGCAAAAATGCAAAATGCAAAACGGCGGGTCACTCCGTTCCAAAATAATCCGCTTTTACAGTGATAAAAAAACAAATATCTACCCGCCAAACTTAAAAGATTAAACTTCAAGGTTTAGTTTTATTATCTACACTCTTACTGTTTTATAAAACCTGTCTTACGCAGGTACAACCTGACTGTTATATGTGACGGTTGGGTGCGACCACAATTTTGCATTTTGCATTTTGCATTCTGCATTTTAAAAACTTGTTTTTAAACAATCAACATAAAAGTTTCAAAGTAAAGGAGTAATTAAAATGGCAAGACATCTTTTCACATCCGAGTCCGTAACAGAAGGACATCCCGACAAAATCTGCGACCAGATTTCAGACGCGGTTCTTGACGATATCTATTCTCACGACCCTCAGGCAAGAGTAGCCTGCGAAACAACAGTAACAACAGGTCAGGTGCTTGTAATGGGCGAAATCAGCTCAACTCACAAGCCTGACGTTGCAAAGATTGCAAGAAGAGTTATCAACGAAATCGGCTACGATGACGGCTCAAAGGGCTTTGACGGCAATACCTGTGCAGTTCTTGTTGCACTTGACGAGCAGTCACCCGACATCGCTATGGGCGTTGATAAGTCCCTCGAGCTCAAGGGCGGCGAGGAGGACGCATATAACCTTCACGGCGCAGGTGACCAAGGTATGATGTTCGGCTTTGCATGTGACGAAACAGAGGAGCTTATGCCCCTTCCTATCTCACTTGCACATAAGCTTGCAAAGCAGCTTACAAAGGTTCGTAAGGACGGCACACTCGATTATCTCCGTGCAGATGGTAAGAGTCAGGTAACAGTTGAATATGACGAAAACGGTAAGCCCGAGGCAGTTACCGCAGTTGTTGTTTCATCACAGCACAGCGCAGACGTAGAGCTCGACAAGATCCGCAAGGATATCACAGAGCTTGTTATCAAGCCCACTATCCCTGCAGAGCTTATGAGAGAGGATACAAAGATTTACGTTAACCCCACAGGCCGTTTCGTAACAGGCGGTCCTCAGGGCGACAGCGGTCTTACCGGCAGAAAGATTATCGTTGACACCTACGGCGGTTATTCACGTCACGGCGGCGGTGCCTTCTCAGGTAAGGACCCCACAAAGGTTGACAGAAGTGCTGCTTATGCCGCAAGATACGTTGCAAAGAATATCGTTGCCGCAGGTCTTGCTTCAAAGTGTGAGGTTCAGCTTGCATACGCTATCGGTGTTGCAAAGCCCGTTTCTGTTATGGTTGACACCTTCGGTACAGGTAAAATCGCAGACGATAAGATTTCAGAAATCGTAAATAAGGTCTTCGACCTTCGTCCCGCCGCAATCATCGATACACTTAAGCTTCGTGCTCCCATCTACCGTCAGCTTGCAGCTTACGGTCACGTGGGCAGAGAGGATCTCGGCGTTCAGTGGGAAAAGACAGATAAGGTTGATGCCATCAAGGCATTGGTATAATTCACAAGGAGGTAACCCGAAATGAAAAAGGAACTTAAGATGAAGCATATTTTCATTCCTGTAATTGTTGTAGTTATTGTTCTTATGATTGTTGCTGCAGTTATCAGCAACTCAAACAAGGCTCCCGCTGCAACAGGCACAGATGCCGGAATCGTCACAAGTCACACACACGCAGACGGTGAAGTTCATTACGAAAATCACTAAACGCTACCTACAGAAGAGCAGAGGAAAGAAAAATCCTCTGCTCTTTTTTCTTTGCATATATTGTATATTGGAAAGAATTATGTTAAAATAAGATGAATATGTATGTTCATCAGCAAATTTATACTCAGGAGATGATATTAATGTCTTACAAGGAAAAATACAATCAGTGGTTAACCTTTGACGAAGAAACAAAAAAGGAGCTCGAGGCAATCACCGACGAAAAGGAAATTGAAGACAGATTTTATAAAGAGCTTGCCTTCGGCACCGGCGGACTTCGCGGTGTTATGGGTGCAGGCACCAACAGAATGAATAAGTACACCGTAGGTAAGGCTACATACGGCATTGCAAATTATCTTAAGAGCACAAACGAGGGCACACTCAAGGTTGTTCTTGCCTACGATTCAAGAAATAATTCGGCTTATTTTGCAAAGACTGCTGCAGGTATTTTTGCTTCCTGCGGCTTTGAGGTTTATCTTTTTGAAACACTTGTACCCGTACCTGTGCTTTCCTATGCTACAAGATATCTCGGCTGTACTGCAGGTGTTATGATTACCGCTTCACACAACCCCAAGGAATATAACGGATACAAGGTTTATGACCACACGGGCTGTCAGTTCTGCACCGACGATGCAAGGGCAGCAATCGGCTTTGTCAATGAAATCACCGATTTCAAGGCAATTCCCTTTGCTGAGGACGATAAGGGCATTACCTACGTTGGCAGCGACGTGCTTGAGCCTTATTACAAGGAGCTTAAAAAGCAGTCTCTTTACGAAGAAAAAAGTGACCTTAAAATAGTTTATACCCCTCTTCACGGCACAGGCAATATACCCGTGCGCCGTATGATTGAGGGTATGGACGTTACCGTTGTCAGTGAGCAGGAGCTTCCCGACGGTAACTTCTCAACCGTAAGAAGTCCCAACCCCGAGGAAAAGGATGCTCTTACCATTGCTATCGAAAAGGCAAAGGAAATCGGCGCTGATATTGTGTTCGGCACAGACCCGGACTGTGACAGAGTGGGTGTTGCCGCCCGTGAAGGAGATAATTATTTCCTTTTCACAGGTAACCAGACAGGTGCACTTCTTGTTAACTTCGTTCTTACAATGAGAAAGGCTTCTCTGAGCGAAAAATCAACTATTATCAAGACTATTGTTACCTCAGAGCTTGGCGCAAATATCGGACGTGCCTTCGGCCTTCAGGTTGAGGATACTCTTACCGGCTTTAAATATATCGGCGATAAGATGAACAAGTATGAAAAGAGCGGTGAAAAGGAATTCATTATCGGCTATGAGGAGTCCTACGGCTATCTTGTAGGTACTCATGCAAGAGATAAGGATGCCGTTGTTTCATCAATGCTTATCTGTCAGATGGCAGCATGGTACAAAAACAGAGGTATGACCCTTGTTGACGGTCTCAATGAGATTTATGCCGAGTACGGCTATTATCTTGACCACCTCGACTCCTTTACCCTCAGAGGTAAGGACGGTGCAGAGAAAATTCAGCAGCTTATGGTTTACTTCAGAGAAAAGGGCACTTCAATTATTGACGGTATAGATGAGGTTACCGATTACATAAACGGTATCGGTGACTTCCCCAAGGAAAACGTGCTCAAGTACGTCTGGAAGGACGGCTCCTGGATGGCAGTAAGACCCTCGGGCACAGAGCCTAAAATCAAGGTTTACTATTCAATTCAGGATAAGACAAAGGAGCAGTCTCAGGTAAGACTTGCAGCATACAGAAAGATTATGACCGACGTTATAGAGGGCTGATTATGACAGTTAAGGAATATGTTGAAAATATTCTTCAGCCAAAGCTTCAGGGTGACGGAGGCTGGGCAGAGTTTGTCTCTCTTGAGGGGGACAAACTCTCTCTCGTTTTCAGGGGAGAATGCTCAAAATGCCTGATTCTTCACCGCTGTACGGAATGGATTGAAGAGCAGATTGAAAAAGATCTTAAGAAAAAGGTGAAGGTTATTGCAATCCGCAAAAAGCCTTACTTTCAGGATGTATAAGGAGGTTTTACAATGGCACATATAAAGGTTGTAAGACGCTCTATGCGTCCCGAGGAATGGACTGATCTTCGCTTCGGCTGGCTTAAAAGACATATATATTCATCAAAGTGGGAGATTGAAAACCTTGAGATAAGAGATGCCCGTCAGGTGGCTGAAATGGAATTCGACTATTATTCCGATTCCTACAGACCTCTTAAAAAGGGTGATATGTATTTTACTCCTGACGGTACTGCTTTTATTAAAGCGGACGTAACACTTCCCGATGAGCTCAAGGGTAAGGAGCTGTGGTTCAGTCTTAAAACTGCAGCAGAAATCTGTGTCAAGGTCAACGGAAAATACGTTGGCGGTGTTGACCCTAACAGAGAAAGAATGCTTCTTTCACCCTATATTGACGAAAACGAAGTGCTTCATTTTGATATGATGGGCTATAACCGTTCAAAGCCCGACGACGAAAGAAACCCCGAGTCTCTTTCGGTAAGAGGCTGCAGACAGATTTTCGAGGGTGCATATATCTGCACCGTAAATCATGCCGTTCAGAACTTAGTCTGGGATTTCGAGCTTTTACTTGACATAGCCAAAAGCGATCTTTTCAACGAGGACTACAGAGCCTTCCTTAACAGAGAGCTTAACAATGCTATGAATCTTATTGATTTTGACGGTGCTGAAATCAGCGGTGTTGAAGAAGCAAAGAAATATGTTGACGAGGTTATCTACGCCAACGATACCTACAAGGGAAGCGGCGACGTTGCTCTCATAGCTCATTCGCATCTTGACGTTGCTTACTATTGGAGAAGAATCCACGCCGTGCAGAAGAATCTTCGCACCGTGCTTATTCAGCTTCGTCTTATGGATAAATACCCCGATTTTAAATATACACATACTCAGCCTTACGTTTACGAGACCCTCGAGAAATATTATCCCGAGGTGTTCGCAGAGCTTAAGGAAAAGGTTGCGGCAGGACAGTTTGAGCCTGTCGGTGCAATGTATGTTGAGCCCGACTGTAACGTACCCTCCGCTGAGTCGCTTATCCGTCAGTGTCTTTACGGTCAGAAGACCTATGAGAGAATGTTCGGCAAAAGGGTCAACAATGCCTGGCTTCCCGACGTTTTCGGCAACAGCTGGATTTTACCGCAGATACTTAAAAAGAGCGGAGTTGACTACTTCGTTTCAAATAAAATGTCCACCTGGAATGATACCAACCGTTTTCCTCACAATAATTTCAAGTGGAAGGGTATAGACGGCAGTGAGGTTTACGCCTCGGTACCTCCCACTCACTTTATTACGTGGAATATGCCCTCGCAGATTCAGGAAAACTGGGAGGCTTATCAGGATAAGGATACGGGCGGACAGACTCTCAATATGTTCGGCTACGGTGACGGCGGCTCAGGCTGTACGGAAGAAATGATTGAAATGATGCACCGCTTCGATAAGCTATCCGTAATGCCTAAATGCGAGCATACGGGCGGAGCTGAATTCCTTGAAAGGAATCTGAAGGACAACAAAAATCTTGCTACCTGGGACGGTGAATTGTATCTCGAAATGCACAGAGGTACCTTCACCACAAAGAGCGACCTTAAAAAGATAAACCGTCGCCTTGAATACAAATTCAGAACGGCTGAAATGGTTTCTCTTATGAGGGGCGAGAACAACACGTCAAGAATTACCGAAGCCTATAAAAAGCTTCTGATAAATCAGTTCCACGACATTCTTCCCGGCTCACACATCCATCCCGTATATAAGGATGCAATGGCCGATTACAGAGATATAGAGGCTGAGCTTGACGGAATTATCGGTACAGGCAAAAAATATTTCAATACTCTCAACTTCCACCGCAGGAGCCTTACTTTCGTACCCAATAAAAAAGGCAGCTCTGTAAGATACGGTGAAAAGGGTAACTGGCTTATTCCCGATATGCCGCCGCTTTCGTCTGCATCTCTTCGCAGCACCGCCTTCAGGGGCGAATGGATAAAAGCAGGGGACACAGTCGAAACACCATACTATTCCGTACGCTTTAACCCCGACGGCTCAATCGCATCCCTTTATGATAAGGAGCTTTGCCGTGAGTGGGTAAAGGGTGATTTCAATAAGCTCAGGCTTTACAGCGACACCCCCGGTAACTATGACGCGTGGGATATTCTTCCTAACTATAAGGATAAGCAGATAGCCTACGAAATCTCCGAGCCTCTTCATTTTGCAGGTGCTGACGGTGAATGCGCCGAGCTTGTATGTACTCTTAAAACAGAAAAGAGTCAATGGCAGAGAATTATCCGTCTTTTCAGACGTTCAAGAGGTATTGAGGTTGAAAATAACGTTGACTGGAATGAAAAGCACGTGCTTGCAAAGGCGGAATTTACTCCCGATGTGCTTACAAGAAAGGTGCTTTGCGATACCTCGGCAGGCTACACCGAAAGAGAGACACACCGCAACACCACATGGCAGCAGGCTCGCTTTGAATGCTGTCACCATAAGTGGTGCGATATGAGTGAGTTCGGCGGCGGTATTGCTCTTATCAACGACGGTAAGTACGGAATCGGTATAGACGAGAGCACTATGAGTCTGTCTCTTCTTCGTGCAACTATCCGTCCTGACGTTGTTTCCGATATGGGTAAGCACAGCTTCTGCTATATGATTCTTCCCCACGGAGGCGACCCTGTAACAGCGGGCGTTAACGAAACCGCAACAGAGTATAACGTACCTCTCGTAAAATGTGATGCCGAGTGGACTCTTCCTCATTTTGAGGGACTTTTCCTTCAGGCGGCAAAGAAAAGCGAGGACGGTACAATGACCGTTTTCCGTCTTTCGGAGCAGAAGGGCAGAAGAGGACAAATAAAGCTTGACCGCACGGTTAAGATACTCAATATGCTCGAGGATACCGAATACGAAACCGATGTAATCGAATATAAGCCCTTTGAGATTATAACAGTAGGAATATAACTGCTTTTTCTTCGGAAAAAATTACAAAAAGCTATTGACAATACTTTACACTTGTGATAAACTCATTCATACCGCATATTACGGGCGGCGTAATTTGTTATGTAAAATTTACGCCAAAAGTGATGAAATCCGCCCCAAAGTAGCGAGTCCATAATAAAGGAAGGAAAGAAACTATGTACGCAATTATCGAAACAGGCGGCAAGCAGTACAAGGTTGAAGCAGGCGACGTTCTCTTCATCGAAAAGCTTGACGTAGAAGCAGACTCCGAGGTTACCTTTGACAAGGTTATCGCAGTTGGCGCAGACGACGGCATCAAGGTTGGTGCTCCCTATGTTGACGGCGCAACAGTTACCGCAAAGGCAATCAAGAACGGTAAGGGCAAGAAGGTTGTAGTATTCACCTACAAGGCCAAGAAGAACGCTAAGCGTAAGATGGGTCACAGACAGCCCTATACAAAGGTTGAAATCGCAGCTATCAACGCTTAATGATCAGGGCAACGTTTTACAGAAAAGGCAATAAGCTTTGCGGCTTTGAAATTTCAGGTCACAGCGGCTATGCGGAGCAGGGTGCGGATATAATCTGCGCATCGGTTTCCTCAGCGGCATATATGACCGTAAACACCGTGACGGACGTTATCGGTGACTACGGAGAAGCAACGGTTGACGAGGGTTATCTCGAGTTTACAACCGCAAGTGATAAATCTGAGGTTCAGGCAGTGCTCAGAGGCTTTGAGCTTCACGTAAAAGCCCTCGCAGAGGAGTATGACGAATACATCCTTTGTAAAGAAAAAACTGTTTAAAAGAATAATACGGAGGTGTAACAAATGCTTAAGATAAACATTCAATTATTCGCTCACAAAAAAGGTATGGGTTCAACCCGTAACGGCCGTGATTCAGAATCAAAGAGACTCGGCGTTAAGCGTGCAGACGGTCAGTTCGTTCTTGCAGGCAACATCCTTGTAAAGCAGCGCGGCACTCACATCCATCCCGGTAACAACGTTGGCAGAGGTAAGGACGATTCACTCTTCGCTCTCATCGACGGCAAGGTTAAGTTCGAAAGAATGGGTAAGGATCGCAAGAAGGTTAGCGTTTACGCAGTTGAGCAGTAATCTAAGCATTACTTAATTGCAAAACATAGGCACATCGATTGATGTGCCTTCTTTTTTTGCGTTTGCGAAGCAAACATATCGCATTTTTAATGCACCGCAGGTGCAATTCATGACGGAGTCAATTCATGCGAAGCAATTCATCTTGCCTCTCCCTCAGGGAGAGGTGGCAGACGAAGTCTGACGGAGAGGGTCTTGCCTGCCCTGAAAGGGAAGGTGGATTTTGCGTAGCAAAAGACGGAAGGGTTATACTTTCTCACTTTTCCGCTTCGATAAAATTTTTATGAGGATTAACCCCTCAGTCCTTACGGACAGCTCCCCTTTCAGGGGAGCCTTTATTAGCCGTCCCCTTTAGGTAATTCCCTCTGTTAGAGGGAGTGTCACGAAGTGACGAGGGTGTGCCCGTTTGCGGAGCGAAAAGGTGTCAGACGTAAGGATGACGGAAGGGGCAATAGGAGCCAAGGCTACGGTTGGCATTATAATGCGAAGCGGATATATCGCGCAAGAACTTACAGCAAGGATTATTTTTTAGCTGTTGACTTTTCAGATTATGAGTGCTATACTGATAAAAAATTACAGAAAGGCAGGTGGACAAAATGATGGTGAATCTTAATTTTTTGACTTGGAGAGCCCTTTTGTCCGTTTGTGATTGATTTAATTATATCTTTCAGAACCTACAGGCATCTCCGTATATTTTCGGAGGTGCCTTAAATTTTTTGGTGGGAGATGGTGTTTGTGACAGGAATAAGTATAGCGGCTAAAAGAGAATGGAAATCGGTTTTAGACAGATTTCAGATTGATGTGAAAAGCTGTACAAAATATCCGTTCGGTGAGTATTTTGTTACAGAGATAAATGATGAAATTGTTCTGTTTTATAGGTGCGGTGTCAGAAAAGTAAATTGCTCGGCGGCTACTCAATATATGATAGACCATTTCGGATTAAAGAAAATAATTGTTGCAGGCACTTGTGCAGGGATAGATGAAAGGTTTAAGAATTTAGATATATTCATTCCGAATAAAGCTGTGCAGTATGACTGTACCGTTAAGGAGCAAGAACCGTTAATTAAGGACTCTTTTACGGTTTCGTTTGATTTGGATTCGCTGGATTTCAATATATTCACAGGCACAATCGGAACTGCAGATAAGGCTGTGGTAATGTGGAAGGATTACATAGAATTAAAAGAAAACGGTATAACTGTTGCTGATACGGAATCCGCTGCTATAGCTTATGTATGCAAAGCTAACGATGTTGAATGTATTATAATCAAAGGTATATCTGATTTTCCGACTGATGCAGACGGAAAACAAGAGGAGCAAATCAATACATTCTTAACTAATGTGCCAATTATAATGAATAGAATTATTGATGAGTATTTGCCTTTTGCATTGAAGTCATCAATAAAATACAGAGGTGAAATATGAAAAAATTAGTTGACCAATGGAACAAAGCCGCCAAGAAATATACACAAGACCAAGAACAGTCTGATTTTGTTGAAAGCAACAAACGAGTTGTAAAGGCTCGTTTTCAGGAAATGTCAGGGGAGAAAGTGTTAGATTTGGGTTGCGGCTACGGTTATTATACCGATTATTTTCAAAATATCGGTGCAGATGTAATAGGCGTTGACGGTTCTGCAAATATGATTGATATTGCCCGTTCACGATATAAAAACTGTACTTTTGATATCTGCGATATCACAGAAAACCTACCGTTTGCTGATGAAAGTTTCGATTTGATTTTTTGCAATCAAGTTTTAATGGATGTTGAAGATATAGAAAAAGTGTTTTCTGAATGTTATAGAGTATTAAAAGCGGGCGGTGTTTTTTACTACTCTATCGTACATCCTGCATTTTATGATAGTGAATGGGTTAAGGATAAAAAAGGTTTTTGTTATGGCAAAACAATTAGTTCATATATTGAGCCTTATTCTTTTACGAATGAATTTTGGGGTAAAACAGAACATTTTCACCGCTCTTTGTCTTGCTATTTTAATGTAGCGGCAGAACAAGGCTTTGCTTTAAAACATATAGAAGAACCCATGTCCTATGATGGTGCAACTAAAAACAAGGATTTGCCCTTGTTCTTGTTTGCTGAATATAAAAAATAAGTAGTATTACGATACTGAAATAGAGGTTTTATAACAAACACCAACGCCGCACACTCAACAGTGTACGGCGTCTTTGCTTTTTTATCAATCAAGATTTTTATTCGGGAAAAGGAATACGAGTATAGCGTGGGGGTTAAGAATGCTCTTGAGTCTGTCAAGACCTATCTTGATTCTTTCACCGATGCTCGGCTCCCAACAGTTCTTTGCGGCCTGCTTTATGCCGAGTGATGCAAGAAACTCTCTCTGATTTTCTGCTCTTACAACGAAATCTCTGTAATTCTTTTCGCTTTTTCTTGTCCATCCGCTTTCCGCAACGGCAATAAGGCGGGGGAAGCACATATAGCTCATTCTGTCGAAGTCCTCAACGTATTCAGTCCAGATGGGAGTCTCAACACCGATAATGTTTTTCTCTCCCTCATTATTGAGTCCGTCGAAGAGGGGATTATACTCATAGGTTTTCTTAAGAGGAGTCATACCGTATTCGTAATCGAGGTAGTAGTGATAGAAGTCCTCAGCTATGACCTTACCGCCCTTATTGGCAAAGTCGGCACAGGCATTCTTTCTGTCCATCCAGTTGCAGATGATTGAATCATCCTTGCCGATAAGTCCTGAATTCAGGCTTTCGTTCCAGCAGATTGCTTTTTTGTTCTTTTCTCTGAGATGAGCGATGATTTTCTGTGTGAACCAGCCCTGAAGCTCCTCCACATCTTTAAGATTTTCATCCTTGATACGCTTCTGACAGTCGGCACATTCGCACCAACGTGCCTTCGGAGCCTCGTCGCCGCCGATGTGTATATATTCCGAGGGGAAAAGCTCAATGATTTCATCAAGAAGTCCGTAGCAGAAATCAAGAGTCTTATCCTTACCTGCGCAGAGAATGTCTCTGAAAATACCGCCGTTGATTTCAACCTCAACCTGCTTCTGACGGCATGAAAGCTCGGGATATGAGGCGATGATTGCGGTGGTGTGACCGGGCATATCGATTTCGGGTATAACCTCGATGTGCTTTTCCTTACAGAAGGCGATAACGTCACGGATTTCATCCTTGGTGTAATATCCGCCGTAGGCTTCCATAACCTTACTCTTGAAGCCGTGGCATCTGCGGTATGAGCCGATCTCGTTGAGCTTCGGGAACTTCTCGCTTTCGATTCTGTAGCCCTGGTCGTCGCAGAGATGCCAATGAAAAACGTTCATTTTATAGCTTGCGGCGGCGGTTATGTAAGCCTTGATTTCGTCGATTGTCTGCATGTGTCTTGCAGAGTCAATCATAAAGCCGCGGTAGGGGAATGCAGGCTCGTCCTCAATTTTACAAAGAGGTGCCTTACCTGCAGCTTCAAGCTGAGCGAGAGTAAGAGAAGCGTAATATCTTCCCTTATCACCCTTGCTTGTGATGATTGTTTCGCCTTCCTTTATTTCGATTTTATAGGCCTCTTCCTTCATTGCTTCGTCGGTAATGCAGGTTATCTTGTTTTCGTTCAGCCAGCATTCACCTGAAAAAATCTGTATAAAATTAGGCTTAGGAGTAATGTTCATTTATATCACCCATCCTTTTATTATTTGTTGTTTAACGTCTGATAACTTCGCCTGTTGCGGCGTTGATGATGTTATTGAAAACGCTTATATGACTTGTGGAAATAAATTTATCAAGATGAAGTGAGCCGAAATACCAATGTCTGAAGGTACATATACGGCTTACGTCCTCAAGATAGGTGTTGATAGCGGTGATGCTTGCGTCACTGCCCGTATCAAGAAGAAGGAAATCCTTGATTTTTGCGGGAGGCTCGTGAGTAATGATGATATCAACCTTACCGTCATACTTCTGCAGATTATCTACACCCTCCTCGAGCTCTGCCCTTGTGGGAATCTCAAGCTCGGACCAGGTGTCCATTTCATAGCGGTATTCTATATCGGGGCTTTCGCCGCCGCCCATGGTGAAAATGCGCAGACCCTCAACATCAAAAATCTGACCTCGCATAAGGTGGAAAATATTGGTAGCTATATGATGCACCTTGCCGCCGTTCCATTTTTTTATCTTGAGCTTGCCGAGCATATCGAAATTTTCGTGGGTGCCGTCGACAAAGCAGATATTGTATTTCTTTTTGCTGAGCTTTTTAAGGGCATTGATTTCATCCTTTGAGCCGTCCCACAGAAAGCCGAAATCGCCGCAGACGATGAGAGTATCGCCCTGCTTTAGCTTTTTCAGACGAGGGTCGTCAAAGCGGGAAAGTATGCCGTGGGTGTCGCCTGTAACGTATATCATAAGCTCACCGATGCTCCTTCCTTGATTTTTATAAAAAAGTTCATTTTTTCTTTATTTAAAATACTGTACTTTTTCTCAATGTATTGCTATAATTAACTAACGGATATATTTTAGCATATATTTTTATATATTGCAAACCAAATTTCTCAATTTCAATAATTTGTATAAATAATTTACTTATCGGAGTGACGTGAAAATGAAAAAACTGCTCAGTCTCGGACTTGCTTTAATAATAGTGCTTTCTGCTTTTGTTATACCTTCCTCAGCGGGCTATGATGCCGGTGAGGTAACCAAAAAGCTTCATTCAAAGGTTTATTATATGGAAAATCTTGACGAGGGAACGGTTTTCTTTGATAAGGACAGCGATAAAAAGGTTCCCGTTGCAGGCTTTTCCAAGCTTATTGCGGCTGTAGTTGCCCTTGAAAAATGGCAGAATCTTGAGGGTGAAATCACCGTAACAAAGGAAAATCTCTCTGTTGTTGAATACGGCTTCGGTGTCAAGACTGCCCTTTATAAGGAGGGTGAGGTCGTTTCCAAAAAGGAGCTTTTCGACTGTCTTATGGTTTACAATGCAAACGATGCGCTGAGTATTATCGCTCACGACGTGTGCGGTACCTCCGAGGCGTTTCTTGAGGCTATGCAGGCTCTTTGCACCAAGGTGGGCTGCACAAGCACCTCGATAAAAAATCTTACCGGCTTTGATACCGACGGTCAGTATACCACAGCCTCAGATATTGCAAAGATAGTAAAATACGCCTGGTCATATCCCTTGTTTGTTGAATCCTTTTCTCTTAAGAGCGTAACCCTCAAGGCTACTGAGCTTAATGCGGAAAGAACCTATACCTCTACAAACAGAATGACCAATGCAGGCGTAGGCGATTATTATCATTCATCTGTTGTGGCAGGTAAGCACACAAGCACCGAAAAGGCGGGCGAATGTATCGCCGTTGTATCAAACAAGGACGGATATTCTTACCTTACCGTAGTTATGGGCGGAAAGCTTATGAACGTCGATAAGGATGAGATAAACGAAAACACCTGTATGACCGATGCAAGAGCAATGCTCGACTGGGTTTATGACAATATCCGCTACAGAACAGTTGTTACCCCTACACAGACCGTAGCCGTTGTCAAGGTTGTTGCAGGTAAGGATGCAGACACCTTAAGGCTTGTTCCCAAGGAGGAAATATCAGCTCTGCTTCCGTCAAACGCTTCCCCTGAGTCTATTGAATTCAGAATCGTTGAGGGTACCGTGCCCGAAAAGGTAACCGCTCCCGTTGAGGCGGGTGAGGTAATCGGTCAGGCAAAGGTTTTTTATGCCCACAGCGAGGTAGCAACCGTTGACCTCGTTGCTGCCAATACAATCAAAATGAGTCTCGGAAGACTTATTATGTCAACGGTTTCATCAATTCTTTCATCAAAGATTTTTGTGCTTATCGTTGCAATACTTGCTCTTATTGCGATTGCGGTATTTCTTATGAATCTTCTTGATTACAGAAAAAAGCTTGAGGAAATGAGAAACGCAGGCAAGAGAAGGGCACCGCAGAAAAAGCCTGTTCAGAAAAGCTCAGGCTCATCAGGTGCACCTGCACCGAGGGGTAAAGCTCCGGTTAACAAGCGATAAGACGGTTTAAGTATGAACAAAAATTAAATTATTTGCCGAATGGGGGCTTCAATGCTCCCATTCTCTTGATTTTTTTATGCCTATATAGTATTATATATTATGATTATAAGCCGAATTATGTAATTTTTCGGGAGGATGAAACTATGAAAAAAATATTTAAAAGGATACTTATTCTTGCGGCGGTTCTGACGGTGATGGCAACGGTGCTTGCTTTTTCCTCTTCAGCAGCTGATGAGTCAAACAAAAAATGGATAGGAGCATGGGGTACCGGTGCGACTGAAATAGGCTTCGACGGCTACAACTCCATCGTGCCTTACGTCGGTAAGGTTACCATGAGAGCGGTTATCACCCCCACAACAAGCGGTACGAAGGCACGCTTCAAGATTTCTAACCTTCACGGTGACGAGGATCTTGTTATTACCCGTGTTACTATCGCAAAAAGCATCAAGGGCTCCAAGGTTGACCCCAACTCAATCAAGATTGTAACCTTCAACGAGGGATATCAGAACGTTACCGTTGCCCCCGGTGAGGAAATCTATACAGACCCCGTTGTATTCAACATAAATGCAGGTGAGCCTGTTGCTCTGAGCATTTATGCCGAGGAATTCACCGAGGTTAAAACAATGGGTCTTTCAGGCGCAGATACATATCTTACCTTCGGTGAGGATGCAACCTCAAAGGAAAACTTTGCACTTCTTCCCGCATTCATCGACAGCCCCGATCTTGTAAAGATTTTCTCCGCTATTCTCGGCACGGATATCGACCCCAACCTCGGCTACAAGTTCATCAAGGTTGTTCCGATGGTTGTAAATATGGACGTGCTTGCTGAGGGCAACAACGCATATTCGGTTGTTGTTATCGGTGACTCAACGGTCGCAAATGAATTTCCTCTTTATCTCAGTGAGAGAATCAACGCCGCAGGCATCAATAACGTCGGTGTTGTAGGTAAGGGTATTATCGGCAACAGACTTCTCGGTAACGGTCTCGGACTCGGCTCAAAGATTTACGGCGTAGGTATGCTTGACCGTCTCGACGTTGACGCGCTTCAGGCAGCAGGCGTTGAATACGTTGTTGTAAAAATCGGATGTAACGATATTGTTCATCCTGTCTGCATCGACGTTATGGAGGAATATAAGGATAAGGGCGGCATCGAGCAGCCCACGGCACAGGATATTATCAACGGCTATCAGAAGGTATTTGACAGATGCCACGAGGCAGGCATAAAGGTTGTTGTTGTCGGTATCACACAGTGGAAGGGCAACACAAGAAACTATTTCGGTGACGGTGACAAATACATCAGAACTGACGAGGAATTCAATGCCGACTGGCAGATAGCACTTGATGTAAATGCCTGGCTTGCAAAGACAAATGCTCACGACGGCTACGTTAATTTCAACGAAATTTCCTGCAATCCCAAGGATCCTGCAGCTCTTTATCCCGAATACACTATCGACGGTGTACATCCCTCAGATACTCTTCAGAAGCTCTGGGCGGAAAAGTTCCCCCTCAGCCTTATCGGTATCGGTAAAGCAGTCAAGGACGTTAAGCTTGATAAGACCTCAACAACTCTTTACGTCGGCTTCGGTAAGAGACTTACCGCTACGGTTTCTCCTGCCGATGCAGATAACAAGGACCTTATCTGGTCAACCTCAGACCCTGAAATTGCAACCGTAAGTCAGAGCGGTTACGTTAAGGCTCATAAGGACGGTACTGCATATATCACGGTTCAGACAGTTGACGGACTTTATTCCGCAACCTGCCGCTTCAAGATTACAACAAGAGTTGAATCTGTTTCACTTGATAAAACAAGTGCAACAATGTATACAACCGATAAGCTTACTCTCAAGCCTACAATCGTTCCTTCAAACGCTACAGTACAGGACGTTACATGGTCAACCTCAGATAAAAAGGTTGCAACTGTTGACAGCAAGGGTGTTGTAACTGCTGTCGGCTCAGGTAAGTGTACGATTACCGTTACCTCAGTTAATAAGGGACGTACAGCCACCTGCGAAATTACAGTAAAAAAGAAAACAGAGGTATCGGGTATTACTCTCAGTAAAACCTCAGTAGCTATTTATAAGACTCACACATATACTCTTAAGGCTACCGTCAATCCCTCGAATGCAACATACAAGAATGTAAAGTGGACCTCCTCAGACTCAAAAATCGTAAAGGTTGATTCAAAGGGTAAGATTACCGCTCTCAAGGCGGGTACGGCTTACATCACCGTCGCATCTACCGATAATCCTATGGTAAAGACAACCTGTAAGGTTAAGGTTATCGTTGCGACAACCTCGATTTCACTCAGCACAAATTCAACCACAGTATATAAGGGCTATACCAAGACTCTTAAGGTTACGATGTCTCCCTCGGATGCAACCAACAAAAAGGTTACGTGGACCTCATCAGACAAAAAGGTAGCAACAGTTGACAGTAAGGGCGTTGTAAAGGGCGTTAAGACAGGTACAGCATATATCACCTGCAAGAGCGACAACGGCGGCTTTATTGCAAAGTGTAAGATTACGGTCAAGAATCCCACAAAGACAACGGGTATTAAATTTGCAAAGAGTAAGCTTACAATTGACGACGGAACACTCGTTCCTCTCAACGCTTCCGTAAGCCCCTCAAATGCAACAGATAAAAAGATTATCTATACCTCATCCAATCCCAAGATTGCTAAGGTTTATGCAAGCGGTAACGTTTACGGCGTAACACCCGGTACGGTTACAATCACGGCAAAAACTCAGGATACGGGCAAGGTAACAACCTGCAAGGTAACCGTTAAGGCAGTTTATCCCGAATCGGTTTCACTTGATGCAAAGTCAGTAACTATTGATTGCGGCAAGTCAAAGCAGCTTACCGCTACGGTAGCACCCTCCAACTGCTCATACAGATCAGTAACCTGGAAGTCAAGCAATCCCAAGGCTGTTTCAGTCAGCAGCACCGGTAAGATAAAGGGTCTCAAGGCAGGCGCATCGGCAACCATCACCTGCACTACAAAATCAGGCAGTAAGGTTGCAACCTGTAAGGTCAAGGTAAGGTCTGTAGCCGTTGACTCAGTCAGCCTTGATAAAACAAAGATTACTCTTAATGCTGATAAGACCTACAGACTTAATGCAAAAATCTCACCGTCAAATGCAACCAATAAGGAATTGACATGGTCTTCTGCAAATACAAAAATCTGTAAGGTAAGCTCAAACGGTCTGCTTGTTCCCGTATCAGGCGGTACAACAATCGTAACCTGTAAAACAAAGGATGGCGGATACACCGCTTACTGTGTTGTAACAGTCAAGAGCGTAAAGGTGCTTGGTGTAGCACTCAACAAATCAAGCCTTATTGCAAACAAGGGTGCAACCTTCACTCTTCTTGCTACGGTTGTTCCCTCAAATGCGACTAATCCCGCAGTAACGTGGAAGTCAACTAATACAGCCGTTGCGACGGTTAAAAACGGCGTTGTCAAGGCGGTCGGCGTAGGCTCCTGCGAAATCAAGGTTTATACCGTTGACGGAAACTACATAGCAACCTGCAAGCTTAAGGTAGTATAAAAGGCAAACGGCATCCTCTTTGACGGGGATGCCGTAATATTATGTAAAAAAAGCGGAGGATACCCTGGCGGAGCTTCAGGTATCCTCCGATCTGATTTTATGCAAGTGTGCCGTTAATCCATGAAAGAATATCTCTGTAAACGTTTTCTCTGTCATCCTCATTGAGAATTTCGTGTCTGTCACCGGGATAAAGAATGACACGGGGCTCGTGACCTGCGGCCTCAAGATTATCTGAAACGTTGATTACGCCCTTACCGTTAAAGCCGATGGGGTCCTTTGCTCCCGAAACAAGAAGAATGGGAAGCGTGGGAGGGAAGAGGAATGCCCACTCATCCGTGCAGCAGGTATTTGCGAGTGAAAGGATATCTCTTACCGTGCCGAGAGCAAGGTCGTTGCCGCAAAGAGGGTCGTTGATATAAGCGTCAACGTTTGCCTCGTTACGTGAAAGCCAGTCCTTTTCGGTTCTCGGGTCCTTGATGCCGAGACAGCTTACCTTGTCAAGAAGGCTTGCGGGTGCGATTGCTCTTGCGCCGAGCTTTTCGCAAAGAAGCTCAACGGGCTTTTCGAGAAGAACTGCCGCAGAGGGAAGCTCACCTGTTCCGCAGATGATAAGACCAGACATTTCGTTATAAAAGGCGGTTACGTATACTCTTGCACAGAAGGAGCCCATTGAGTGACCGAAAAGATAGTAGGGAAGCTCAGGGTATCTTTTGTGCATAATTTTATAAAGGATGTGCATATCGTCAATAAGTCTCAGATCGCCGTCCTTTTCGGCAAAAAAGCCGAGCTCCTCTATTGACTGTACGCTTTTGCCGTGACCGAGATGGTCGTTACCGAAAACGATGAAGCCGTTTGAAGCAAGGAAGCGAGCGAATTCGTCGTATCTGTCAATATGCTCGGAAATTCCGTGAGCAATCTGGAAGAGAGCCTTTGCCTCTACCTCGTCATCCTGCCATATTGAGCAATGGATGGTATTTACGCCTGTTGAAGAAGGATAATAAGCATCCTTTTTGATAATAGCCATATTTTTACACCTCCGTGGGTTTTTACTATCTGATTATAATATAAAAAAAAGGAATAATCAACCTGCTGTAAGTTAATTTTTAACAAAATAAATTATTATAGTTTACATTAAGTGAAAAATAATATATAATAATCAAAAACAGTCAGAAGAGGGCAGAAGGAAATATGTTCGGCTATGTCAGAATAAACAAGCCTGAGCTTAAGGTCAGGGAATACGAGGTATACAGAGGACTTTATTGCTCTCTCTGTAAGGCTATCGGTAAATATTACGGTGTTCTTGCAAGACTTACCTTAAGCTATGATATAACCTTCCTTGTTCTTGCCCGACTGTCTCTTTCAGGCGTCAGACCCTGCTTCAAGGGCGGCAGATGTCCCTTTAATCCGACGAAAAAATGTAATTATTGCCTTAACGCGGAAGAGGAGCTTAAATACGCCGCAAGCGTTTCGATGATGCTCTTTTACCATAAGGTAAGGGATAATATAGCAGACAGCAGCTTTTTTAAGAGGCTTATGATGTATCTTCTGTTACCCTATGCCTCAATCAAAAACCGTAAGGCGGAAAGGCTTTATCCTGAAATAAGCAAAAAAATCACTGCTTCAATGGAAAGACAGAGGCTTGTGGAAAAGCAGAAGGAAAAGCTCACCGATAAAGCCTCTCACGAAAGTGCCGATGCACTCGGTATGATATTCTGCGAGGGTATTGAAAATGAGAAGGAAGAGGCTTACCGCTTCGGCTACGGAATAGGCAAATGGGTTTACCTCTGCGATGCGGCAGACGATATATTCAAGGATCTGAAATCGGGCAGCTACAATCCTTTTATATTAAGATATGACATTGAGACTCAGGCGGATATAACCGATGAAATCCGAGAGGATATAAGAGGTCAGCTTGATATGAGCTGCTCTATAGCCTGCAGTGCCTATGACGATATTAAAGAGAAAACACTCAGCACCATTGTTGAAAATATAATCTATGAGGGCACGGAAAATACCGTGAAGAAAATACTGAAAGGAAAAAACTGATATGAGAGATCCCTATGAAGTGCTCGGTGTACCCAGAGGTGCATCTAAGGAGCAGATAAAAAATGCATACAGAGCCCTTGCTAAAAAGTATCACCCCGATAGTTTTGAATCAAGCCTTCTCAGAGAGGATGCCGAAAGAAAAATGGCAGAAATCAACGAGGCTTATGACGCTATAGTCGGCAATGCGGGAGGCTCTTATTCAAGCAGTGGCTATACTGCTTACGGCAACCGTCTTTATGAAGCGGAAAATCTGCTTATGAGAGGTGACGTTGACGCAGCGGAAAGAGTGCTCGAGTCTATGCCCCAGAGTGAGAGAAGTGCCCGTTGGTATTACCTTAAGGGTCAGGCAAACTATAAGCGCGGCTGGACGGATCAGGCATACAGCTATTTTTCAATGGCGCATAATATGGAGCCGGACAATCCCGAATTCATCCACGCTTTTGAAAATATGCAGAACCGCAGAAGCGGCGGCTACAGAACACAGAGAAATACCCATCACTCGTCAAATGACGGCTGCTGCGACTGTGACAGCTGCGATATCTGCTCGGGACTTTTGTGTGCCGACTGCTGCTGTGAGTGTATGGGCGGCGACCTTATTAGCTGCTGCTGAGGTGTAATATGAAACATAATTCTAAGGTAGCCCTCGGTGCTATGCTCAGTGCGCTTTCGGTGGTTGTGCTGCTGCCGACTGCGATTGAGGTTATGGTTTATGCCCTGCCTGCCGTTGCCAGCGTTTTTGTTGCCTTTGCTACGGTTGAGATGGGCAGAAAATGGGCCTTTGCCGTTTTTGTATGCTCATCGGTCGTGGGGCTTATAATCGTGCCCAATAAAGAGGCGGTAATACTCTATGCGGCATTTTTCGGCTATTATCCCATTCTTAAATCTTATCTCGAGTCAAAAAACAAAAGAGCCTTGGAGTATGCGGTGAAGCTTGTGGTCTTTAATATCACAATGATTACGGCATATCTTGCCATGATTTATATATTCGGTATGGATTACGAAAAGCTTATGGATTTCGGTACCGACCTTGGAAGATTCACCGCTTATGCACCCTGGATTCTTCTCGGTGCAGGCAACGTGATATTCCTTATTTTCGATAAGGGGCTTACAGGGTGGATAACCTATTACGTGGTTGTCCTTCAGAAAAAATTCCGCAAGCTTTTCAGGTTTACCTATTGACTTGAAAAATAAAAAGTGATAAATTTAGAACAATATCAAAATAACAGAGTAGGTATATGTGCGCTTAAGTGCTCTGAAGACGGGGAGTTGCTTCAGGGACGAAAAGAGTAATCTTGCGATACATATTCCGCATCCCGCTGTGAAATAAGGATTATTTTACTTCCTTTGTCTTTCAGCGCGGTCTGTAAGAGAAAGGAAGTTTTATTATGCAGACCCGAAAAAATCCGATGAAATACCTTATAGAAATCTGCTCACTTGCTCTTTTATGTGCGATGCAGATTGTCTTTGCCCGTTTTCTCGTTATCCCTATCGGTGATTCGATGAGGTTTTCTCTTTCGTTTATTCCCGTTGTTATTGCCGCAAGACGCTACGGTGTCAGAGGCGGTGCAACGGTTTACGGTCTGGGCGATTTCCTCGGAGCGATAATATTCCCTACGGGCGGTGCCTTTCAGATAGGCTTTACCGTTACTGCCGTTATATCAGGTCTTATTTTTGGTGCCTTCCTCGGAGAAAATTCACCTCTCAGAACAAGAGTAAGGCTTCCCGAGGCGGCAAGAATCATCTGTGCGGTGCTTTCAAGTCAGCTTATCTGCTCACTTCTTCTCAACAGCTTCTGGCTTTCCTTCTATTACGGAATGCCATTCTTCGCAAGGCTTCTTACAAGAGTGCCGCAGATACTTGTTATCGGTACGTTACAAATCATCTTTATGATACTTTTTCTCGATAAGATATATAAGGCTCTTAAAAAATCGGGCATATAAAAACAAAGCTGTCGGCATACGCCGACAGTTTATTTTTTTATTCACCTTGTGCCGAGAGATATATTTCCTTCAGACCGTCAAGAAGCAGGTTTTCATCATAAATTATTTCGGTCTCACAGCTTGGTATGATTGCAGGGCTGTAGCCGCCGGTTGCAATAACTGTTGCGTTTTCATAGCCGAGCTCCCTGCGGATTCTCTTGATAAGTCCGTCGAGCATAGCCGCAGTACCGAAAACTATACCGCTCTGCATACATTCGGTGGTGTTTTCGCCGATTGCCTTTTCGGGTGCGGTGAAGCTTACCGAGGGGAGAAGCGCAGTACCCTTTGCGAGTGCGTCGAGAGATATCTTGACACCGGGGGAAATCGTACATCCTCTGAAGGTGCCGTCCTTGTCTATGGCGAGAATTTTGGTGGCGGTGCCTAAATCTGCAACAAGACAGGGGAGAGAATATTTTTTAATAGCACCGATACTGCCTGCGATAAGGTCAGCACCGAGCTGAGAAACAGGAAGAATATCGATTTTAAGCTTACCGTTGTATTTCCCGCCTACAATAATCGGCTCAATGCCTACGGTGCATTTTACAGCTCTGACAATGTGGTCTGTAAGCTCGGGTACAACCGAAGCGAGAATAGCACCTGTAAAATCGGAAGGCTTTACGTTGTAAAGATTAAAAATATCAAGCAGATTTATTGCATACTCGTCGCTGCTTTTTGATCTTGCTGTAAAAAGTCTTGAAACGAAAACAAGTCTGTCACCGTCATAACCGCCGAGGGTGATATTGGTGTTACCCATATCTATAGCTAAAAGCATAATATCAGCTCCCATCAATAAAATACAACAAAAGTATATACCAACCCTATGGCAAAAGTCAAATAAATGTGATAAAATATAGAAAATTAAGGGAGGTGAAGGTGTGAGATGTAATATCTGCCCGAGAAAATGCAATGCTGAGCGCAGTAATGAAAAGGGCATTTGCGGTATGCCGGAGGAGTTTCTTATAGCCCGTGCCGCAAAGCATTTCTGGGAGGAGCCGCCGATAAGCGGAAAAAACGGAAGCGGAACCGTTTTCTTTTCGGGATGTAATCTCGGCTGTGTTTACTGACAGAATTATGAAATCAGCCACAACGGAAAGGGTAAGACCGTGAGTGATGCAAGACTGAAGGAGATTTTCGGTGAGCTTGTTGCTTCGGGTGCACACAACATCAATCTCGTCAACCCTACTCATTATGCGCTGAGACTGAAAAACGTGCTTGATGAGTATATAAGCCCCGTGCCCGTTGTTTATAATTCCTCGGGCTATGAAAGGACAGTCACACTAAGAGCCATAGGCGAAAGCATTGATATCTATCTTCCCGACCTTAAATATATAAGAGCAGACAGAGCGGAAAAATACAGTAATGCACCCGATTATTTTGAATATGCGTCACAGGCTCTTATTGAAATGAAAAAGCAGCAGAGTGAAAACGTTTATGACGGTGACGGAATGCTTAAAAAGGGTCTTATTGTCCGTCATCTGATATTGCCGAAAAACACAAATCAGAGTATTGATATTCTGTCGTGGATAAAAAACAACCTGGGCGAAGATACTACGGTGAGCCTTATGAGTCAGTATACACCCTACGGCAGGATTGAAGGCTATAAGGAGCTTCAGCGAAAAATTACCCCGAGAGAATATGAAAAGGTTGTGCTCGCGGCAGAAAATATGGGCTTTCGTAACCTTTTTCTGCAGGATTCTGAGTCTTCCGAAGAAAAATTTATTCCCGATTTTGATTTTAGCGGTGTTTAGGTCTTTATTTTTTGAAAAATATATGTTAAACTGAAAAATATCATAAAAACGGAGGAAGAAAAATGAAAAATTTTATATCTGAATTCAAAACCTTTGTAATGAGAGGCAACGTTATGAATCTTGCCGTCGGTGTTATCATAGGCGGTGCTTTTCAGGCTATCGTAAATTCACTTGTAAACGATATCGTTTCACCTGTTATCTCCCTTATAACAAAGGGCGTAAACTTTGCAGATAAGTTTGTTATTCTTACTGCAGATGACGTAAGCTTTGCAACTGTTGATGCTGCAAAGGAGGCAGGCTATGCAACTCTCAACTACGGTGCATTTATTACTGCAACAATAAACTTCTTGATTATGGCAATCGTTATCTTCTGTCTTGTAAAGGCTATCAACAAGCTTATGGATATCGGCAAGAAAAAGGAAGAAGAGGTTGAGGAAGCTCCCACAACAAAGGCTTGCCCCTTCTGTAAGAGTGAAATCAGCATTGATGCTGTAAAGTGCCCCCATTGTACATCAGATATTCCTGCAGAGACTGAGGAGGAATAATAATGGTAGGCTTTATTGGCTGCGGAAATATGGCTTGCGCAATAATAAAGGGCATGCTTTCCTCGGGCTTTCTTGACGGCGGTAGTATCGGCGTATACGATGTTCTCACCGAAAAAACCGAAGAATTTGCAAATGAGCAGGGCATAAGATTTTTTGCTGATAAAAATGAGCTTATCGGTAGCTGCACAACTGTTGTGCTTGCCGTAAAGCCCAACGTTTTTCCCGCACTTCTTTGTGAAATCGGTGAGGAGCTTCATAAAAATGACCCGCTGATTATTTCAATCGCTGCAGGTAAAACAACCGAGAATATAGCGGAAATGCTTCCCTATATGCCCCGTATTGTACGTATAATGCCCAACATCAACGCTAAGGTCTGCGAGGCAATATCAGCCTTTTGCGGCAACAAAAGGGTTACTGCCGAGGATTTAAGCTTCGTTGAGGGCTTCTGCAACTCCTTCGGCAAGGGCATTGCCATTGAGGAAAAGCTTTTTTCCATTTACAGCGCAATCGGCGGCTGCTCACCTGCTTTTGTTTATATGTTCATCGATTCCCTCGCAAGAGCGGCGGTGAAAAACGGTATGACAAAGGCGGTAGCTCTTGAGGTTGCGGCTCAGGCGGTTATGGGCAGTGCAAAGATGCTTCTTGAAAGTGACGAGCACCCCTGGAAGCTTGTTGATGCGGTCTGCTCGCCGGGCGGCACAACTATCGAGGGTGTGGCTTCACTTCAGTCCGACGGCTTTGAGGCAAGTGTTATAAAGGCCGTTGAAGCAAGCTATAATAAGGATAAAAGATTATAATAATAAACAGCTCTTTCTTAAGATTTTCTTAAACAGAAAGAGCTGTTATTTACTTTTAATAAGGTGTCTTGTATAATAAAGTCAAAGGAGGTGCTTCGGTTGAAAAAGCGTATGATAATATTTTCTGTTATGTTTTTTATTGCTGTTATAGTATTTGCCGATGTATTTCTTATTACCCATACTGTAAAAACCGAGCTCGTCAGGGAAGCGAAATATGACAGCAGATATTCATATTCTTACGGTGAAAAATATTTCTTTATAAAGGATGAAGAGTATAACGGTTTTTACGACGGAAGGACCATACTTGAAAACTATTTGCCTGAGTTTGATACAGAATCGCTTGATACGGAAAAATACACATATTTTGTATGTGTCGGCAGAAGGCTTGATTCAATAAAATATAACGGCAGAAGCTGTAAAAGAAGAACGTGCTTTGCTTTCCCTGATGAATACGAGGCTATAATTGAAGCCGAGAAAACAAATGACGGCTTCATAAGAATTTACCGTATGAAAAGGATAAATATAGATTATGATTATCATTCGGAATAAAAAAACAAGGCTCTGTTGAGCCTTGTTTTTATGCGGTTGTCAGCTCTTCATATCTTTCTTCAATTCTCTGCCACAGATACATATCCTTTGTTCTGAATCTCTCAAATTCATCGTAGGCAATTTTTATTGCCTGCTTTTTCTTTTCATTTTCCTCGGCTTCATACTGTCCGATTACGTCGTAAATTTCCTTTACGGTAGTAATTACAGTCTCGTCGGTTGCCTTGTTTTCCCTGAAGTCTGAGAACAGAGCACGGATGCGGAAGGCCTTGACCATATTTGAACGCTTGTCTTCCGTCAGGTCATAGAAGAAGTAGGGTATGATGGAAATAAGAGTTCCGAAAATGCTGCAGATTATCATTGCCTTTATAAGGGGGTTTCTGAACTCGGCATTGAAAAGGTCAGAGTAATTGTTTGTAAGACCGTAGCTTTTCATAACAAGGGGGATTGCGTAGCCTGTGACAAGACCGATAATACTGCCTAAAAGCACACCGCTCTGCTCGATAAAGCCCTCAAGACGGTCACCTGTCTTATACTGCTGATAGTCCATAACGTCTGCCTTTATTGCGGGCAGGAAGATGATTGAAAGAGCACCGAACATATCCTTTATAAACATAAGGATAAAGAAAAGAATGTAGCTTTCGTAGCAGGTGAGCATAAGTGCTATACACAGCGTCTGCACCGCAAAGGAAAGAAGACATACCTTCTTTTTGCCCAGCTTATTTGTAAGGGGAGCACCGAGAATAAGACCGGGAGTTGAAGCCTCGCCCTTGATAATAGTCATAATTGAATAAATTGCAGGGTTGTTCATTCCGTAATAGAATACCCATTGGAAAAGATAGGAGTAGCCCATATTGAGAAAGCTTCCCCAGGTGGAAATGTTTATAATCCAGAAATACTTGTTTTTTGAAACCTTTTTCAGACCTTCAAAAAATCCCATTTTCTGAACGTACTGTTTTGGCAGAATTGCCTTTTCCTTAGTGCCGAAAACGCTGAGCATGCTTACGAATACGCCAAGAGTACAGAAAATCGGGAAAGCAATGCGGTAGGTTCTGAGGTTGTCAAGGGGTCCTATAAGGGGAATAATAGGATTGATTACCGTCGGAGCGAAGGAGTAAACGATAGAGCTTATACCGATTATCCACGAGCGCTCCTTTGAATTGGCGGAAAGAACCTGAACGAGGCTTGCGTAGGCAGAAAGGTAAAAGGGTGAACAGAACTGCAGAAGGGTATAAACCGTAAAGGCAGAAATGAGCTTCTGATTATACTCCATTGATTCATATGGGAGATAAACGAAGAGAGTGCCGAGAATTGCCGTAGGAATACCAAGGAAAAGTATGTAGGGGCGGAATTTACCCATTTTACTTTTTGTGTTATCAAAAAGCATTGCTCTTGTGGGTGCGATAAGCAGCATAATAAGTGTTGAGATAACGTTCATTGTCTGAATATCCATAGCTTTAAGACCGATGGAAGCACCGACAATCATACTGCCTGCATTAAGGCTTATCATACCTACTATATCCGTTATAAAGTGAACACCTGCACCGCCGACCGCATAAGCCGCAACCTCCTTGTAGGGGACGTATTTGCCCTCGGCGGGTGTTTTCCATTGAGCCTTGGTATCAGTGAGCACTGCTTTGGCTTTGTTTAAAAGAGCAGCCATTATTTTTCCTCCTTTACCAGATCATAAAGCTTCTGTGTGAAGCCGTATTTTTCCGTAAGTGCCTTCACATCCGAAAGGTCGGGCGTGAGGGGCTTTTTCATTTTACAGCGGAGCATAAGATTCTTTGGTGAGTGGGCAAAGTCAACAAATTCGATAACGTCAACCTCATAGCCGCATTTTTTCAGAATCTCAGCCCTTATACTGTCGGTGAGAAGTGCTGAAAAGCGCTCCTTGATAAGCCCGTGGGTGAGAAGAATGTCGTAATCTCCGCCGTTTTTTATGCCCTTGTTGATTTCGTGCTGACAGCAGGGCACGGAGAAGATATGAGGCACCTTGTGGCTTATTGCATGGTGAAGAGCAAAGTCTGTTGCAATATCGCAGGCGTGAAGGGTTATGACCATATCAACCTCACCCTCAAAAAGCTGGCCCTTTGTGACGTCGTTGACGTAAAATTTAAGATTTTCATAGCCGTACTTTTCAGCCGTTTCGTTACAGTGCTTTACCACGTCCTTTTTAAGGTCATAGCCGATAACGGTGGCCTTTATGCCTCTTATCACGGTGAAATAATGGTAAATGATAAAGGTCAGGTAGCTCTTACCGCAACCGAAATCAAGAATGGTGATGCTGTCCTTGCCGAGCTTACGGAAGGCATCGTCAACGATTTCTATAAAGCGGTTAATCTGCTTGTATTTGTCATATTTGCTTTTTACAACCTTAAAATCCTCGGTGAAAACACCCAAATCAACAAGTGCAGGTATGTTTTCTCCCTGCTTGAGTATGTATTCCTTTTCTTTGTTGTGACTCTGCTGTGCCACGGTGACCGCGTTGCCTGTGACCTTTCTCTTTATTTTGTCATCAAAAAGGGTGTAGTGTACGGTGGTGCCCTCGGCAGTGAGACAGCATTGACGGTAAAGACTTACCGATTCCTTGTCTAGCCATTCCCTAAAGGCTTCTCCGGTCATATTTTCGTGAAAGACCTGATTGTTTTTAAATCTTTCAAGCTGCCACATCGGGCCCTTTTTTGTTGTGAAGGGACGGGCGGCAAGCTTACTGTATTCATAATCCTTGCATTTCCTTTCGCTGAAAACAAGCTTTTTAACCTTATCACCGAGAGCAAGGATGTCGTCACATATAATAAAAGACATAATATCTCTCCTTTTCTGAAAATATGATAGCACAAAAGTAAGCGGATTACAAGTGGTTGACTTCGGGCTTGAGCGTTAAATAATTCTCTGTAAACATTGACTAATACTACCCGATGAGTTATAATTGTCATATGTATGTAAATACAATAATATCTGCCCCTGCGGGCGCAAAACGGAGGACTGATTATGGAAAACAAATTCTCTCTCGACAAGAGTAAAAAGGTTTTTCCGATAATTATTATGGTTATCGGTGTGCTTGTGGCTCTTGCTCAGCTTATTACAAGACTTAACCTTGTAACGCTTGTATGTGCGCTTTATTGCTGTATTGTTTCTGCAATAATTCTCGTTTCGCTCATTGCAAAGAAAAAGGTTTATGCTCCTATGGTTATCGGTTATGCCGCTTCCCTTATCGGCATAATGCTTTATCACATTATCTTTGGCGCAGATGCAGGTCTCGGTGCATTTATCGCTGACGGTACTGCAGGCTGGTCAAGTGCTGAAAATGCGCTTATGTCAGGTGAAGGAAGCTTCTTTACAAGACTTCTCGGTAACATCCTTCTTTCACTTCCCATGATTGTTGTGCTTGTTGCTCTCGCTCTTGTTGCAAGGAAGGACTGTGCAAAGACAAAGCTCAAGGGCTTCTTCTCATTTGTGCTTTCAATTCTTCTTATGGGCGCTTCTGTTTTTCAGGTGCTCTTTATGAATATCAGAAACAAGCCTGTCGCTCAGAGACTCTGGGAGGGTCACGACAAGTATCTTGACGGTGTTGACAAAAACACCTCCGGTAAGCCCAACGTGCTCGTTATTCTTATGGATGACCTGGGCTACGGTGACGTAGGTCTTAACGGCTCAATATACGATACACCCAACATCGACTCAATCGGTGAAAACGGTCTTAACTTTGAAAACTTCTATTCATCATATTCTGTCTGCTCACCTGCACGCTTTGCAGCTCTTACAGGCCGTTATCCCTACAGAGGCTATGCAGATAACGTTATTTATCCCACAGTTCAGACAAAGGCAACCTTTGCTCAGACAAGAATTTATAACTCCTTTGAAATGGGTAACAACGTTGACGGTATGCTCGGTGACGAAATCACTCTTGCAGAGGTATTCCGGAATGCAGGCTACAATACAGGTGCCTTCGGTAAGTGGCATCTCGGTGACTACGGCGAATATCTTCCCACAAATCAGGGCTTCGATTACTTCTACGGCAGCCATCACGTAAACGACATGTATGCCTTCTATCACGTACGTGAAGAGGGCGGCGAGTATGAAATCGTACACGGACAGGATGAGCTTCGTGACGAAAAGGGCAAGAAGGATCAGAGTAAGCTTTCCGAATGGATTCACGGCGAAATCGAAAACTGGATTACCGACGTTGTTACAAACAGCGACGAGCCCTTCTTTGCTTACTATGCAACACCCTGGCCTCACGGTCCTGTTTTTGCCGGTGACGATTTTGACGGCAAATCAGGTATGGGCACCTACGTTGACTGCGTAACAGAGTTTGATACCTATCTCGGTAAGCTCTTTAACACTATGGAGGAGCTCGGCGTTCTTGAGGATACAATTATTATCTTCACAAGTGATAACGGTCCCGCTCTTGAGGGCTCAACTGCAGACCTCAGAGGTGCAAAGTATCTTCCCTATGACGGCGGTCAGAAGGTTCCCTTTATGATCCGTTGGGACAATAACAACGGTCTGTTTGAAAAGGGCGGCGTGAGAAAGCAGAGCGCAACCTTTGTTGACTTCTTACCCACACTTGTTGAGCTTTGCGGTATTACCGGTGAAAACGGCAAGAAGAACTATCTTCCCACCGACCGTGTAATCGACGGTGTTTCCTTTGTTCCTGTTATTGAGAACGATACTCCCGTACATACTGCCGAGCATCCCATTCTTCATATGAAGCGTGAGGACATCAAGGCTATCCAGTACTCTGTGCCTGCATCAGAGGTCAGAAAGATGTATCCCGATTACGATTATCCCGTACTCACAGAAAACGAATACATCACCTTCAAGTACTTCGATAAGGCTCCCAACGATAACTCAGCCTTCTTTGATAAGACAAGAAAGAACTGGCTGCACATTATGACCGACGACTATCAGGAAAACTACAACCGTACTGTTGTATATCCCGAAATTTCCGAAAAGATGAACGGTGAGCTTCAGGGCATCCAGAAGGACTTCGCAGAAAACAGAAGAGGTATTATTGAATAATGCCTGCTCTTTCAATAATGATAAAGCCTGCCTCGTCACTTTGTAATCTGAGATGCAAATATTGCTTTTACTGTGACGTGGCGGCTCACAGAGATGTGTTTTCTTTGGGTGTTATGAATGAGGCTACAGCCGAAAAGCTGATAAAAAGTGCCTTTGAATTTGCCGACGGCTGCTCTGTAGCCTTTGCCTTTCAGGGCGGTGAACCGCTTATTGCCGGTATAGATTATTTCCGTTGCTTTGTGGCTCTCGCCGAGAAATACAACACAAAAAAATCTGAGATATATTATTCCGTTCAGACCAACGGCACCCTTGTTGATGCCGAATGGGCAAGGTTTTTTTGTGAAAACAAGTTTCTTGTAGGTCTTTCACTTGACGGTGACTATGAGGGTAATAAATTCCGTGTTGATGCCGACGGTCAGAATTCCTATTATAAGATAACAAAGGCGGCAAAGCTTTTTGAAAAACACGGTGTAGAGTTCAATATTCTTACGGTGCTTACGGGCTACTGTGCCGAAAATGCCGAGAGAATCTATAAGCACTTCAGAAAAGAGGGCTTTCATTACCTTCAGTTCATTCCCTGCCTCAGACCGATGGGGGATAACACCGAAAGTGAGCTTTATATGACACCTGAGCAGTATTCAGACTTTCTTATCCGAATCTTCAACCTTTACGTAAAGGATTTCGTAAGGGGCAATTATATGAGCATAAGACAGTTTGACAACTGGGTGCGGATGTATCTCGGTCAGAGACCTGAGCAATGCGGTCTTGCGGGTCACTGTACCCATCAGTTTGTCTGTGAGGGTAACGGAAATATTTATCCCTGCGACTTTTACTGTACGGATGAGTGGCTTTTAGGTAATATCAACGGTGATACCCTTGAAGAAATGGCAAAAAGCGAAAAGGCGACTGCCTTTATTAAGGAAAGTCTTCCTTTGCCTGAAAAATGCAAGGCTTGCCGATTCCTTAAAATCTGCCGTGCAGGAGGCTGTAAGAGGAACAGAGAAAGTGCCGACTACTGTCAGAGCTATATGAAATTCTTTTCCTCCTGCCTGCCGCTGTTCAGAGCCTTTACGAAAGGTGGTTGATGCAGATGAAGAAAAAGAATATTGCTTTGTCGTTTCTTCTTTTCGCCTTAGCTTTTGTTCTGCTTATAACAGGTACGTCAGGTAAGTCCGGTACAGCTTATGAGGTTCTGCTGGAAAACACAGGCTCAGGCTACGAAGCGGTTAAAGAGGTTCTTGAAATCATAGAGCTTAACGATGATGGCGATGCTCTTTGTGCTTTTGAAACAGAGGGCAAAATAGCAGTTGCTTATCTTAACTGTGTCGGTGAAGGCAGTTACAAATTCGGAACAGCCGTTGAATACAGTCCCTTCTGGGAAATGCCTTCAAATTATGACATAAGCTGCCTTAAGGCAGGGGATTCCGATCTGCTTATAAAGTATGCAGTAACAAAAGCCGATACTGAGGTTAAAGAAAGCACAAAGAAATACACCTTCGATGTCGGCGGCGGAAGGCAGGCGTTACATCTGATTTCCGTTGAAGATAAAAAATGCTCAGGATACGTATATTATCTTGAAACTAAATAAAAAATTGAGGCGTTGTGTCAGCTGACACAACGCCCTTTAACTTTTACATATCAAGATAGTCGCCGTTTACGAAGCCGTAGTAATATCCGCCCTTGTAGTAGCAATAAACGTAATACCAATCAGTATCGTAGGGTGAATAGCCCATAACGGTCACCTGAGTGTTTTTAGGCAGTACCACAAGAGATCTGCTGCTTGTAGTGGCTCCCTCTCTTATGTTAAGACCCTTTGAGGGGGTAACGTAAGCGTACATATATTCATAATACTCATAGTATTCGTTGGGGCTGTAGCTGTAGTTGATGCCGTTGTTGTTTGAGTGATAATCCTTCTTGGGCATTGTTTCCGAAAGATAGTCTGAGCATACCCAGCCGTAGCTTCCGGCGTAATATATGTATACCCAATTCTTTGCCGAGTTGCTTCCGCCCATTACAATAACGTCCTTGGCATAGTCGATGGTAAAGATTTTCTCATATCCCTTGCCGGGGCCGGTTCTGAGAACAAGACCCTCCGAGGGCTCAATATAAAGTGTACGCTCGTTATAAAGAAAATCGGGCTCAATTATATTGTCCTCGGGCTCGGGCATGACAATCTGGTTGCCCTCGTAATCAACCTTACCGTTGTCGGGCTCTGTGGTGTGAACGTAATCCTCTCCGGTTGCGGTGGTGTCTGTCGGCGGGCTGTCGGGCTTTGAGGTGCCGTCCTTGGCGAGCAGACCCACAACGGCAAAAATACCGATAACAAGCACGGCGCCGATTGCTATGAGTGCAATCATAAGACCGTTGCCCTTTTTCTTGGGCGGGGGAGTCTGATAGCTGTATTGCTGAACGGGTTGAGGCTGCTGATAATAATTGTTTATGCTTTCTTCCTTTTCAAAGGGTGTTCCGCAGTTGGGGCAGAAATCGCCGTCTGATTCTGTTGCACATGCTTTACAAATCATAATATTTTCTTCCTTCCGTTTTTTTTATACAAAATATCCCCCTGGTGCATTAGGGGGAATTTTTACTGATTACATCTGAGGATTCTGAGGACCCTCAGGAGCCTGATACTGCTGAGGTGCCTGATAAGGAGGCTGATAGGGAGCCTGATAAGGTGCCTGATAAGGTGCCTGCTGGAAGGGAACGCCGCCGAAGGATGAAACTGCCATATTGATAGCGGTAAAAATCTTATCGGGGAGTGAATTCTGATTGAGACAGCCTACGATACCTGTTACTAAGGTAATCCAGCAGACGAAAATGCCTACAACAATAGCGATGATTTTGTTTGTCCATTCGCTGTCGATTGTAACCTGAAGCTGATTGCCGTTGAGGGTGAGTGAAACACGGCATTCAATACCTAAGCCTGCAAAATTCTGAATACCGTCACGGTCCTTTGCAACGATGAGAGAGGTTGACTGAGGGCCGATAGGCTGAGGGTTGCAGTAAAAGCCCTGCTGAGCAAGGTTGTGTGCTGTTGCCTGTGTGATTTCGTGAATGTTGGTATCAGGTGCTACCTGAAATATTCTGAATGCTGCCATTTTTATTTCTCCTTTTAGTTTATTATTCTATGAAACAATTTGTAAATTAAGCCTTTTTCAAAATCCCAATATACAACCTCACTTCCCTGAGAAAGCCTGACGACGTAAACGGCGGTAAGAAGCACAAGTGCTCCGATGCCGAGGACGGTCAGAATTTTTTTCGGTATTCTGTGCCTGAAAAGAATCAGGGCAATGGCAACCGGGAGCAAAAACACAAGAGGGTGCATAATATATGCCGCTTCAAAATCAAGCCTGAGCATATTTATCAGCGCTCTCGACATTCCGCAGCCGGGACAGCAAAAGCCTGTTAAAAGCCTTATCGGACAGCCGAAAATAAGATAAAAGGGGGTGACGGATATAAGGGTCAGAATCAGTCTGTGATTGTTTTCGTATATCCTTTTTAAATAATGCTTCATATCTTCTTCAGTTTATCACATTAAAGTCGGTAAGTCAATGGGTATATTGCTCCGGCAGGGATTACCATCTGAGTGTTGCGTTATAGTCGTCGGTACCGTAATTACCTGCGGTGTGCTTTAAAATTTCATAAAGGTCAGCCTTTTTACCGTCCCAACCCTTTATATCGATTTTTTTGAGAACAGGTCTGAGCCTTTTCAGAAGTGCAAGGAAAACATCTCCCTCTGCAGTACCCTCTGTGTAGCTCTGATTGCCTTCAAAGGCACCTCTTACAAGGCTTGTTGCATAGTCGAGCACTCTTACCTTTTTTATGCTCTTGTCGCATTTTATAAAGAGCAGCTTAGCCATAGTGCCGACCTTGACCTTGCAGATAAACCTTCCTGCAATGCCGAGTATCTTTTTGGTTGCGCCCTTATCCTCAAGGTGGAATTTATTCATCATTCTGACTGTATCGTCACGCATGTCCGTGAGCACGTTGACGATCATACGGTCAAACATATCGGCGAGATATTTCTTGCAGCCCTTTCCTTCGGTATCCCATTCAAAATCGGGGGTGGGGATGCTCTTGATTTCAGCCTCGTTTTCTTTAAGAGTGACAAGCCTGATATAAGCGGGGTCTGCAATAATTGCACCCGTTGTAACCTCATAATACTTGTTGCCCTTTTCTGTTTCAAGCAGATTTATGCTCTGATTGTGCATGTGACCCGAGAACATAAGATTTATTCCGTTGTCTGCAAGAAAGCAGGCGAATCTATGGGCGTCCTTGTTGACCATAGGCGATATAATCGAGAATAGGGGCTGACCGGGGTGAATCGGATAGTGACACATTGCAATCATTGTCTGATTGTCCTCACGGGCCTTATCGGCCTGCTCCTTAATCCAATCCCATTGCTCGTCCTTGAAGTAGTGCTTACCCTTTTCGGTGTAATCGCAGTTGATTGCAAGAAGTCTTACACCCTCACCGAGCTGAGCGACGTAGGAAAGGTTTTCTCTGTCTGAGGCAATGGCGTCTCCGAAGCCGAAATCCTTATAAAGCTCGGGAAGCTCTTCTCTTCTGATTCTTTCGGGTGAGTATCTGCCTTCCTTACCGAAGGCAAAGGTATCTCCGTCGTTCCATTTGAAGTCGTGGTCGGCTGTGACAACGTAGATTTTTTTGCCGCTTTCCTTAAGTGAGTAAAGAAGCCTGAGGAAGCCCTCACAGCTTTTCTTTTCACCGTTGAAGATAAGGTCACCTGCGATGAGGACTATATCAGCCTCGTCAGCTTTTTTCAGAAACTCGAAAACACTTTTGTTTATGCTTTCCGTTTCAGCAAAGCATTTCTGCTCATAGTGCATAAAATCCTCATATTCATCACCGCTGCAGCCGAGCTCGGTTGCAAAAAAGTGAGGATCTGCCATAACGTAAAATTTAAGCTCCTTCATTTTGCTTTCTCCATAGATAAAAATTTTTTCATAGTTGTAATTTGTGATTTTATATGCTATTCTTATATTACCAAACAGCAAAAAAATATGCAAGGGGTAGAATGTATGAAAATAACATTTATGGGTGCAGGAAGCACCATATTCGCAAGAAACGTTATCGGTGACTGTATGTGTACCGAGGCTCTGCGTGACAGCGAGTTCGCACTTTACGATATTGATGCAAAGAGACTTGAGGAGTCGGAGATAATCCTCAGCGCAATTAACAGAAACATAAACGATGGCAGAGGTAAGATTACCACCTTCCTCGGTGAGGAGCAGAGAAAGGACGCCCTTCGCGGTGCGGATTTTGTTGTCAATGCCATTCAGGTGGGCGGTTATGAGCCCTGCACCGTAACTGACTTTGAAATTCCCAAGAAATACGGTCTTCGTCAGACGATTGCCGATACAATGGGTATAGGCGGTATTATGCGAGCTCTTCGTACAATCCCCGTAATGAAGGCCTTTGCCGATGATATGGAGGAGGTTTGTCCTGACGCATGGTTCCTCAACTATACAAATCCCATGGCTATGCTTACGGGATATATGCTCCGCCACACAAAAACCAAGACAATCGCTCTTTGCCACAGCGTTCAGGGCTGCTCAAAGGGTCTTCTTGAAAAGCTTGGTATGGAGGATAAAATCGAGGGCAGAACAGACCGTATCGCAGGCATCAACCATATGGCGTGGCTTCTTGAAATCAAGGATAAGGACGGCAATGACCTTTACCCCGAAATCAAAAAGAGAGCGAAGGAAAAGAATCTCAACGAAAAGCACGAGGATATGGTCCGCTTTGATTATATCGATAAGCTCGGTTACTACTGCACGGAAAGCAGTGAGCACAATGCTGAATATAACGGCTTCTATATAAAGTCAAGATACCCTGAAATGATAGAGGAGTTCAACATTCCTCTTGATGAATACCCCAGACGCTGTGTAAACCAGATTGAGGGCTGGGAGAAGCATAAAAACGAAATTCTTGCCGACGGTAAGGTTACCCACGAGCGCTCACAGGAGTACGCTTCATATATTATGGAGGCTATCGTTACCAACAAGCCCTATAAAATCGGCGGTAACGTGCTCAATAACGGACTTATCCCCAATCTTCCCGCAGATGCCTGTGTTGAGGTGCCCTGCCTTGTTGACGGTGACGGTATAAATCCCTGCTATGTAGGTGAGCTTCCCCTTCAGCTTGCCGCAATGAACGCAAGTAATATTTATCCGCAGCTTCTTACAATCAAGGCTGCTGCAACACTTGAAAAGCAGTATATCTACAATGCTGCTATGATGGACCCCCTTACGGGTACAGAGCTTAATATCAAGGATATCTATGCTATGGTTGACGAGCTTCTTGAGGCTCACAAGGACTGGTTGCCTGAATATCATTAAGGCTTGTTAGGTTCTATTGCTGTCACCTTAATCACACGTAACAAAAACGAACCCGTCGGGATAATTCCTGACGGGCTTCTTGTTTATTTAAGGAAATTCTTTATTCTTTTTCCGTCCTCATATCCGAGTCGGTAAAGCTTTTCTATAGGCTCTCTTTCTGTGGTGAGAGTTGTCATACCGAAAAGCTCAGAAGGCTCAATAACAAGCACCTTGCCTTCCCTTTCCCACTGTGCGATTTTGTCAAATATCTCTTTGCAACGGGTGTGCAGGTTTTTCATAAGCGTAAGCACCTCGGGATATTTTCTGAGCCTTGTTGACAGCACCTTTGTGGCAAAAAGAGCAGAGCAGTAGTCTTCGCGGGGCTTGGTCAGCACAAGGATAACCCTGTCGCACCCCATTTCAAAGGCTTTTTCCACGGGGACGGGGTCTGCTACACCGCCGTCAACATAAAGCTTGCCGCCCATTTCTACAGGCTTGCACACACCGGGCATACAGCAGCTTGCCTTGAGAACGGTATAATCGTCAAGCTTCATATCCTCCTTTGAAAAATACTCCGCTTTGCCGTTTTGGGCATTTGTCACCACGGCAAGATATTTCATAGGTGAGCTGAGAGCCCTTGTGAAATCGAGAGGATTCTCGCCGCCCTGATTGCTCAAGGTGGAATAAATATAATCAAGGCTGATGTATGAGCCCTTTTTAAAAAGATTTTCAAAGCTCATATATTCTTTTCTTTTCGGGTATTCGCGGTAAAATTCAAGAGTTCTGCCCTTCTGACCTGCAAGGTAGGTTATCATATTTGCGGAGCCTGCCGAAACTCCGATGCAAAGGTCGACGGTTATTCCCTCGTCCATAAGGTAATCGTAAACACCGCTTGAATAAACACCCCGCATACCGCCACCGACGTCGACTATACCAATCATTCTGCGTCCTCGAGACGGTAAATGACTGCTGCGTGAGGTCTGACTGCGGAGCTTACAGTAATGCTGAATTCTGATTTTTCCTTGGTCCAGAGCTCGGTTGCCTTGTAGGCTTTGTCATAGCCGTACTGAAGAATATCTGCGGAAATTTCCTTTTCCTCGTCTGAGAGATTGAAAAGCGCAACAACCAAATTGCCGTTTTTGTCAATGCACTTCCATGCGGCAGAATCTCTTTTGCGGAAAATCTGCTCATTTTCGCTTGAATACTGATTGATTTCAAGAATATCTCTGTTTGTGATAACCTCAAGGTCCTCGGGTCTGTTTTCACGAAGCTCACCGCCTAAAATAAGGGGTGAACGGAATATTGACCATAAGGTGAGCATGGTTTTTTGCTCGTCGGGAGTAAAGTTAGTATATCTGTCACGGTCACCGAGGCAGGTGCAGGTTTTACTGATTTTTCCTAAGGGGAGCATATCGCAGTCGGGCCAGCAGCCTGTCTTTACGTGGGGAGCCCACTTCTCGCAACGCTCAAACATTGCATAAAGCTTACTCCAATGATCCCAGAAGTCACCGGTCATTCTCCACATATTTGCATTCTGTGAAAGGTGGAAGGCTTCGTTTATAACCGCAGGTCCGGGAGAAAGTGAAAGCACCATAGCTCTGCCGCAGTTGTCGATAGCCTTTCTTATCATTTCGATTTCTTCCCTTGCGCTGTACGGGTCGTGGGGCTTGAATTCGGTGTTTGCAATATCATCCACCTTTACAAAGTCAACGCCCCATTCGGCATAGAGCTCAAAAAGACTGTTGTAATATGCCTGACCTGCCTCGCAGGTGCGTACACCGTACATATCGGTGTTCCAAAGGCAAAGAGAAAAGCCCTGAGCGATCTCTCTTGCGGTTTTGTCGGTTCCCTTGAGCTTTGTGTTCTGATGCACCGCCTGACGGGGAATACCTCTCATAATATGTATACCGAACTTTAAGCCCATAGCGTGAATTTTATCTGCAATAGCCTTGAAGCCAACACCGTTTGCCGAGGAAGGGAAGCGGTTTTTGGCAGGGATAAGACGTGAATATTCGTCCATACAAAGCTCGGTGAAGTTGTTATAGAAATTACTTGTTGCCTTGGGCTCATACCATTGAATGTCGCAGGTGATGTATTCCCAACCGTATTCCTTAAGGTTGTCGGCAACGTACTGAGCATTACCTAAAAGCTGTTCTTCGTTTACTGCCGCACCGTAGCAGTCCCAGCTGTTCCAGCCCATAGGCGGGCGGGGTGCAAATGTATCCTTCTTGAGCATAGCGTTTTCTCCTTATTTTAAATATGAAACTATTGTAGCATAAGGCAAGCGGAAAAGTAAAGAAGTTTTTTGAGGGCCTGAAGACTTCACTTTTCTCTTGACAATATCACTTTAAAGTTATAAAATATACCGTAGAAAACTATACCCGAAAGGAAATGTTATTATGAAAGCAATTATCACAGTTATCGGTAAAGACAAGTCAGGCATCATCGCCGCAGTATGCACACTTCTTGCCGAAAGAAAAATAAACATCCTTGATATCAGCCAGACCGTTATGGAGGGCTTTTTTACAATGACAATGCTCGTTGACCTTACAGAGAGCACCGTAGCATTCGCCGACGTAAGCGATGCACTCAATGCAAAGGGCGAGGAAATGGGTCTTGTTATCCGTATTCAGAGAGAAGACATTTTCGATAAAATGCACAGAATATAAAAGTTGACGAGTGTAATCTGAAACCGCCTAAAAACGTGAATTACCGCGACTTTTCGGCGTTTCGGTCTCGAAAGGCGCGAGCCTGTCTTCAACCTCAACATCCAAAAATTCTGCTAAAATTCGCATTTTTAGGTCTGTTGGATTTTATAGTGCGGATTAAAAAATATTGATAAAACTATGGCGAAAAATTCGCACTATAAAACGGATTCAGACTACATTCGCCAACTTTGGAGGAAATTATGCACAGTCAGAAGGAAATTCTTTCCACGATAAATATGATTGACCATCAGCATCTTGACGTAAGAACCATCACAATGGGTATCTCACTTCTCGATTGCTGCAGCGATGACGTTAACGTTACCGCAGATAAAATCTATAATAAAATCACCACCCTCGCAAAGGATCTTGTCAAGGTGGGTGAGGATATCGAAAAGGAATTCGGTATTCCTATTGTCAACAAGCGTATATCCGTAACACCCATCGGTATCGTTGCGGCTGCCTGCAAGCAGAGTGACTATACCCCTATTGCTATCGCCCTCGATAAGGCTGCCAAGACCGTAGGGGTCAACTTTATCGGCGGCTTCTCCGCTCTCGTACATAAGGGTATGACTAACGGTGATATCAACCTTATAAATTCAATTCCCTCGGCTCTCGCTGCAACAGAAAGAGTGTGTGCTTCCGTTTCCGTTGCAAGCACCAAGGCGGGTATAAATATGGATGCGGTTGCACTTATGGGCAGAATCATCAAAAAGACCGCAGACCTTACTGCTGATAAGGGAGGCTTCGGCTGTGCAAAGCTTGTTGTTTTCGCCAACCCTGTAGAGGATAATCCCTTTATGGCAGGTGCCTTCCACGGTGTAAGTGAGGCTGAATGTGTAATAAACGTCGGCGTCAGCGGACCCGGTGTAGTTCATCATGCACTCAAAAAGTGCAAGGGACAGCCCTTTGACGTTGTTGCCGAAACAATAAAGAAAACCGCCTTCAAGATAACCCGTATGGGTCAGCTCGTTGCATCCGAGGCCTCACAGAGACTCGGAGTGCCTTCCGGTATAGTTGACCTTTCTCTTGCTCCTACACCGGAAAAGGGTGACAGCGTTGCAAGAATTCTCGAGGAAATGGGTCTTGAGGTCTGCGGTACACACGGCACAACCGCCGCACTCGCACTTCTCAACGATGCAGTCAAAAAGGGCGGCGTAATGGCAAGTAACCACGTGGGCGGTCTTTCAGGTGCTTTTATCCCCGTCAGTGAGGATGAGGGTATGATTGAAGCGGCTCTGAGAAACGCTCTTACCCTTGATAAATTAGAGGCTATGACCTGCGTATGCTCAGTAGGTCTTGATATGATTGCCGTACCCGGTGACACCTCAGCCGAAACTCTTTCTGCAATTATCGCAGACGAGGCCGCTATCGGTGTTGTAAATACAAAGACAACTGCAGTAAGAATTATCCCTGCAGTAGGCAAGGGCGTAGGTGAAATTATCGAATTCGGCGGTCTTTTAGGCTCTGCACCCGTTATGCCCGTGCACGAATTCTCAAGCGCAGATTTTATCGCACGCGGCGGACGTATTCCCGCACCTATGCACTCACTTAAGAACTGATGCTGAAGGCATCAGAATGCAAAATGCAAAATGCAGAATGCAAAATGGCGCCCGAGGATGAGTATAAAAGCCTTCTACCTGCCAAAATGAAAGATTAAACCTTTAAGTTTATTTTTATTATCAACACTCTTACTGTTTGATAAAACCTGCCTTACGCAGGTACAAACTGACATTTATATATACGGTCGGGTGCGACCATAATTTTGCATTTTGCACTTTGCATTTTGCATTTATAGGGTGATAAAATGAAAATCATAGACATCATCAAAAGTGAAAAACCGACCCTTTCCTTTGAGGTTTTTCCTCCTAAAACAACAGACAGTATGCTTTCCGTTAAAATTGCTACGGAAAAAATAGCGGTGCTCTGTCCCGATTTTATGTCCGTAACCTACGGCGCAGGAGGCGGTACGTCTGAATTCACCGCTGAAATTGCGGGAAATCTTCAGGATAAATACGATGTACCCGTGCTTGCACATCTTTCCTGTGTTTCCTCTACCAAGGATGAAATTCACCGTCAGCTCGATGCACTTAAGGCAAAGGGTATAGAAAATATCCTTGCTTTAAGAGGTGATATACCTCAGGGAATGAGCAGAGAGCATCTGGATTACCGCTATGCAAGTGAGCTTACGAGGGACATAAAGGAGTACGGCGGCTTCTGTATAGGCGGAGCCTGCTACCCCGAGGTGCATCCCGAAAGTGAGAATTCTATTGAGGATATGAAGCATCTTAAGGAAAAGGTGGATGCAGGCTGTGAATTTCTGACCACACAGATGTTTTTTGATAACAACCTTTTATATAACTTTATTTACAGAGCAAGAAAAGAGGGCATTGAGGTGCCCGTTGTTGCAGGTATTATGCCTGTTACAAATCCGAAATCGATAAAGAGAATCTGTGCCATTTCGGGTACGGCTCTGCCTCAGCGCTTTATAAGAATAGTTGACCGCTACGGTGACAGCCCCGAGGCAATGAAGCAGGCAGGTATTGCCTATGCAACGGAGCAGATAATAGACCTTTATGCCAACGGTGTAAGAGCCGTGCACGTGTATTCGATGAATAAGCCTGACGTCGCACAGAAGATTCTTGAAAATATCAGCGCAATTATTAAATAAATGTGCAATCCGCAATTCACAATCGCGGAAAAGGAAGCTGATAAAGGTAATAACTACCCACCGGATATGTGTCCCTTACGGTATTTTTTTCTTGCCTGCCCTGAAAGGTAATTCCCTCTGTTAGAGGGAGTGTCACGAAGTGACGAGGGTGTGCCCGTTTGCGGAGCAAAAGGTGGCGTCCGAAGGATGACGGAAGCGTAATTGTTTTTACCGTCTTACGGTAAATATACCGTAAGGACACGGCTTGCCGTGTCTGCAAAGCATAAACACAATAGGGGCTTAATTGCCCCTTATTTGATTTGAGGGATATTATGATAACCTTTATGACCGAAGCCGTTTCAGAAATCGGCGCCGATAAAAATATGGCGTGTCGCTTTATGGGCTGTAAAAGCACCGCATTGAGCGAGTCTCTGGCAGATGTTTACGAGGAATGTCTCGAGCTTTATATGCAAAGCGCCGACCTTAAGGCGGTTGTAAGAGAGACCTCCGTTTCCTTTGAAGAGGACGACGTGATTGCTTTTGATTTCGGCACCGTGAAAAGCGAAAGCCTTCGCAAAAATCTTGAGGGCTGCAGCAGAGCTTTTGTTTTTGCCGCAACGGCGGGAGCGGAGACTGACAGAATGATGAAGCGTCTTTCACTCTCATCCGAGGCAGAAAGTATGGTCTTCAGCTGCATAGCCTCATCGGGGGTTGAATGCTGGTGCGATTATATAAATGAAAAGCTCGGTGAAAAATATAACCTTAAGCCCCGCTTCAGTCCCGGCTACGGCGGTGTTTCACTTGAAATACAGAAAAACATCTTTGATTTTCTCGACGTACAGAGAAAAATCGGAGTCAGTCTTACACAAAGTCTTATGATGGTACCGGTTAAGTCGGTTACGGCTATTATCGGTATAACGGAGTGATAATATGAATATCAGAGATTTACTCAACAAAAGAAGAATATATTTTGACGGCGGTATGGGTACTCTTTTACAGAAAAGAGGACTTACTGCAGGTGAAAAGCCTGAAAACTGGAATATTACCCGTGCTGACGACATCACCGACATTCACCTTGCTTATCTTAATGCGGGCAGTAACGTTATAACCACAAATACCTTCGGTGCAAGCTGCCTTAAGTTCACAAACCTTGAGGAGATTATCTCCTCTGCAATAAAAAATGCCCACAAGGCTATTGAGCTTTTTGAGGGTGACAGATCCGACCGCTTTGTTGCTTTTGATATGGGCCCTACGGGTAAAATGCTCGAGCCCATAGGTGATATGCCCTTTGAAAGGGCGGTTGAGGTTTTTGCCGAAAACGTACGTCTTGCCGAAAAATACGGTGCTGACCTTATCATTATAGAAACAATGAACGATTCCTATGAAACAAAGGCGGCAGTCCTTGCGGCAAAGGAAAACAGCAGTCTTCCCGTATTCGTTACCAACGTGTTCGACGAAAAGGGTAAGCTTATGACAGGTGCGGATGCAAAGGCTATGGTTGCTATGCTCGAGGGTCTCGGTGTTGATGCAATCGGTATGAACTGCTCCCTCGGCCCGAAGCAGATGCTTCCCCGTGTTGCCGAGTATGTGAAATATTCGTCGCTTCCCGTTATCGTCAATCCCAATGCGGGACTTCCCCGAAGTGAAAACGGCGTAACCGTCTTTGATATTGACGCTGACGGCTATGCTGAAATTATGAAGGAGATTGCACTTCTCGGCGCCTCCGTGCTCGGCGGCTGCTGCGGTACGACTCCCGAATATATAGAAAAGACCGTAAAGGCAACAAAAGACCTTCCCTTCGTACCGACTGAAAAGAAGAATTATACCCTTGTTTCCTCATATACTCACGCCGTTGAAATCGGTGATGAGCCCATACTTATCGGCGAAAGAATCAACCCCACGGGAAAAAAGCGCTTCAAAGAGGCTTTAAGAAATAACGAGCTTCCCTATATTCTTTCCGAGGGTATTGCTCAGCAGGAAAAGGGTGTACACATCCTTGACGTCAATGTAGGTCTTCCCGAAATTGACGAGGACGAAATGCTTGTAAGCTGTGTAAAATCTCTTCAGGAAATAATTGATCTCCCCTTGCAGATAGATACCGTAAAAATATCCTCGATGGAAAAGGCTATGCGAATTTACAACGGTAAGCCGCTTATAAATTCCGTTAACGGCAAAAGGGAGAGTATGGATGCAGTACTGCCTCTTGTGAAAAAGTACGGCGGTGTTGTGATTGCTCTTACTCTTGATGAAAACGGTATCCCCGATACAGCCGAGGGCAGATGTGCCGTCGCCGAAAAAATAACAAAGGAATGTGAAAAATACGGCATCGACAAAAAGGATGTTATTGTTGACCCCCTTGCAATGGCGGTATCCTCCGACGAAAGAAGCGGCAGAGTGACCCTTGACTCGGTTGAGCTTATAAAAACAAAGCTCGGAGTAAAAACAAGTCTCGGTGTTTCAAATATCTCCTTCGGACTTCCTGACAGGGCATATGTCAATGCATTTTTCCTTGCTATGGCATTTGAAAAGGGGCTCAACTGTGCGATTATGAATCCCAACAGCGCTGAGATGATGAGAAGCTACTATACCTACAGAGCCCTAAAGGGCTACGATAAGGGATGCCTTGATTATATCGGCTTTGCAAATGAAAATGCACCTGCCTCTCAGTCTGTACCTGCTTCAAAGGAGGATACAGATACACTCGGCTATTGCATTGTGAAGGGTCTTCGTGAAAAGGCATTTGAAAAGGCACAGAAGCTTCTTGAAACCGAAAATGGACTTGATGTTATAAATAATCATATCGTACCCGCTCTTGATACCGTTGGTAAGCAGTTTGAAGAGAAGACTCTCTATCTTCCTCAGCTTCTTATGAGTGCCGAGGCGGCAGGCAGAGCCTTTGATGCGGTGAAGGCGGTAATGAATAAGGAAACCGCAGAAAGCAAGGGCAGAATACTTATTGCAACCGTCAAGGGTGACATTCACGATATAGGTAAGAACATTCTCAAGGTGCTTCTTGAAAATTACGGCTACGATGTAACAGACCTCGGCAAGGATGTGCCTCCCGGGCTCATAGTCGAAACCGCAAAGAGGGAGAATATCCGTCTTGTGGGTCTTTCAGCTCTTATGACCACCACCGTTGAAGCAATGAAGGAAACCGTTGAGCTTTTGAAAAAGGAATTCCCCGAAGCAAAGGTAATGGTCGGCGGTGCGGTGCTTACTCCCGAATATTCTGAAATGATAGGCGCAGACTTTTACGGAAAGGATGCCATGGCGGGTGTCAGAATAGCCGAAGGGCTATTCTGAAATGCAGAATGCAAAGTGTAAAATGCAGAATTGCGTCCGAAGGCCCAGAAGACTGAAAGGTATACCCGCCCAATAAAAACGATACAGTCGGGACACGGCTTGCCGTGTCCCGATATCCATCCCTTTTGTAGCTGAAAAATAATCTTGCCTGACGGCGAAAATCATAAATACTCCCACACAGGTGATAGCATGAAATACACCAACATCACTCCCGCAAAATTTATAAAACGGCACAACCGTTTCGTCGCTGAGGTTCTTCTCGGCGGTGAAGCGGTGCTTTGTCACGTGAAGAACACGGGCAGATGCAGAGAGCTTTTGCGGGAGGGCGTCACCGTTTATCTTGAAAAAGCAGAAAATCCAGCAAGAAAATATCAGTATTCGCTCATATCGGTGCAGAAGGGCGACAGGCTTGTCAATATGGATTCCTCAGCACCTAACAAGGCAGTGTATGAATGGCTGAAAAAAGGGGAGTACTTTAAAAATGTGACCCTCATAAAGCCTGAAAGCACCTACGGAAAATCCCGATTGGATTTTTATTTTGAATACGACGGCAAAAAGGCTTATATGGAGGTCAAGGGTGTAACCTTAGAAAATAACGGTGTGGTATCCTTCCCCGATGCGCCCACCGAAAGGGGAGTAAAGCACCTTAATGAGCTTTGCGCCTGTCTCAATGAGGGCTATGAGGCTTATGCGATGTTCGTTGTACAGATGAAGGACGTGCTTTATTTTACACCAAACGGAAAGAACGATCCTGCCTTTGAAAAGGCACTTAAAAAAGCCGCAGAAAAGGGTGTAAAAATACTCTGCTTTGACTGCGAAGTAAAAAAAGATGAAATGTTAATAAAAAATCCCGTAAAAGTAAGCCTCTGAGGTGCAAATCTTACAAAAAAAGATTGCCAAGAGGCTTTTTTTATGTTATTATTAAGGTTGTAAATTAATGACCTGAAAGGCTAATTCCAAATGAGAAAAATAAAGAATATCATATATATATCAGCGGTCTGTCTTCTGATGCTTGTTATGTCCGTCTGTGCTTACGGTGCCGATGCAGAAGCAACCCGTGCACTTTTGCAGGATGAAAAGGGAAGGGTGGTTGCCGTTTCTCACAGAGGTGACACCTCTTTATACCCCGCTAATACCGTTGAAGCAATAATGTCAGCCGCCGAAAAGGGTGCAGATGCGGTCAGCGTTGCAGTAAGCCTTACCAAGGACGGTGTGCCCGTGCTTTGCGAGAGCATCTCTCTGGGTAATATCTGTGAAACGGATAAATCCGTGATAGGGGACGTAGCTGCAGATGAGTTTCTGTCCGAGAGGCTTTATGACAGCTTCGGCAGACTAACGGAGATTAAGCCCGTAAGCCTTGAAGGGGCTCTTGAGGAAATCGGAGGTAAGGTCTATCTTATTCTTGATATCGCTCCCGAAAATCTCGATGCAGTTTATGATGTAATAAAAAAGACGGAGTCTTTCGGTACCGTCTCTGTCAGAATGAAACTGAGTGCTTCTAAAATATCGGAAACATCAAAGGAAGGTCTTGACGTCATCGGTATTTATACCGGTAATATTATATGGAACAGTATCGGTCACGTGAATAAGCTTTCGGAAATCGGAATGTCGGCTGCCGAATACCGCACGAAAAACCATTTCAACGTCTGCTACGGTACAATGGTCGGTGACAATTTTTCAGCCGACGGTAAGATAAGAGCCTCTGCTGCAGCTTACGATGCGGAGCTTTGCGGTAAAAGAAGCGACAGCGCAGAGGGCTGGGATGCTCTTATAGATGACGGCTTCACGGTTATTGAGACCAACAATATCGAGGCGCTGTGCGGATATATAAAAATGTGTGAGACTCAGAGGCAGACGCTTGGCTCGGTTATCCTTAAGGCGGAGAATACCGGGCTTGACGGTTACTCCGTTTTAAGCCGTGACAATCTTACTGCGGCGGTAAATAAGGGTAAGAGCTTACTCGGCGGCAGAGCGGTTTCGCTATCAGCTCTGCAGAAGGCACACTCTGATATGATTTACTGTCTTGAAAACAAGCGTGTTTCGGACGGTAAGGAGGAAACCAGGGGTGCCATTAACGTTACGGCAGGTAACGTGACGGTGTTTGTATTAACAGGTGCAGCTATTCTTGCGGCACAGGTTTTTGTTGATAAAAAGAAGAAAGCAAAGCTTGAAGGAGGAGAATAATATGGCAACAAAAGAAAAGCCGTGGCTTACCAGAGCGAAAAAGCCGGAAAATGCGGGCGTAAACTCAAAGGTGCTTCAGGAATTCATTGACAAGTGTGACGAGCTCGGCAAGACCGTACACTCAATGATGGTAATCAAAAACAACAAGATTGCCTGCGAGGTTTACAAGGCTCCCTTCGGCAGAGAGCACAACCATATGATGTATTCCGTAAGTAAATCCTTTACCTCGACTGCAATCGGATTTGCAGTTCATGAGGGCTACTTTACGGTTGATACCCGCTTCGTAGAAATTTTCCCCGAGGCAAGAGGTAAGGAATACGATGAATATCTTGAGGAAATGACGGTTGAAGACCTTCTTACAATGAGAAGCGGCAAATCCGTAAGCGTTTTCCTTGACAGAACAAAGGACAGATGGTTCAAGGACATCATCAACTCACCCTGGGTAAGTGAGCCGGGTACAGAGTTCCTTTATATCAGCGAAAATATGTATCTTCTCTGCTGCATCATTCATAAGATGTGCGGTATGAGTGTTATGGAATATCTTAAGCCCCGTCTCTTTGAGCCCCTCGGCATAAAGCACCCCTTCTGGGAAACCTGTCCCGGCGGAGTTGAAGCAGGCGGCTGGGGACTTATGATAACAACAGAGGATCTTGCAAAGTTTACATATTGCTACAGTCAGGGCGGTAAGTTCGGCGGTAAGCAGGTTATTCCCGAGGAATGGGTAAGAGAAGCTACAAAATTCCACGCTGACAGTAGTGTTTCAAGCCTTGATTTCGACTGTCAGGACGGCTACGGCTATTGCTTCTGGAAAAACGGCGGCTACAAGAATTCCTACCGTGCAGACGGTATGTTCTGTCAGTTCGGTATGGTCTTTGAAGATCTTGATGCCTGTCTTATCATTACTGCCGGCGAGGTTCACGAGCAGGGACTCCGTGACGTTATCTGGGATTACTTCCCCAGAGCCTTCCTCGAAAAGAATGAGGGCGACAGCGTAGAGGTTTCTATGGGAGAATACGAAAGACTTCCCGAAAAGCCCCGTTCTGCTATTGAGCATTTCCTTGACGGAAAGAAAATCAAGCTCAACAAGCCCATTGTTATCAATCTTGCAGGCTATCCCACCAGCGTTGTTCCTCTTCCTGCTCTGTTTATGGAAAGTGACAAGGCGGGTAACATCAGTGATATCTGCTTCCGCTTCCACGAAAATGAAATGGAATTCAGCTGGACTGAGGGTGACGAGGCAAATGAAATCCGTGTAGGTATGGACGGCGAATACCGTTGGGATGAAATTGTTATCGGTCAGATTCCTTATCACACCTGTTCAACTGCCTGCTGGAATACTGACAGAGAGCTTCAGGTGAATATCCGTTGTATTGAGGTTGTTGCAGAAAGAATTCTCAACTTCAAATTCAACGGCGATAACGTTGTAATGCGTCCTTCTTCAAACCCGTCAACGGCTGTTATGGCAGAAACAATGAAGGATACGGTCAAGAACGTTATCAAGCAGCCGCTTATACAGAATGCTATCGATAAGGCACTTCCAAAGATTGTACCTCTTGTTGATGCAGCACAGAGAGGAAAAATCAAGGATTAACGGAGGAAAATGTTTATGCTTAAAATAGTTATTATTGCACTGCTCGCACTTGAAGCGGTATGTGTACCTTTATTTTTAAAATATTACTGGCCTAAGAGATGTAAGAAATCTCTTACTATGAAAACCGTAAGCTCTATTATCTTTATAACAATAGCAGTTGTATGTAAGCTTATGGCGGGTAACGAAGCACAGTATGCAACATACATAATTCTCGGCCTTATTTTCGGTATGCTCGGCGATGTACTGCTTCACTGGATCAAGGGTACGATTCTTACCTTTGCAAGTGGCGTTATCCTTTTCCTTATCGGTCACGTCTTTTATATTACTGCCTTTGATAAGGCTATTGAAACTACCCACGCCGGCGGATGTGAGGCATCTGCTACAGCACGCACGGTGATGCTTGTAATCGGTGCTGTTGCTATTGTGGCAATTGCCGCTCTGCTTTACGTCAGAAAGGTGTTCAAGGGTAAGGAGTATTACATTATTGCAGCAATAATTTACGGTGCGGTTCTCTTCTCGATGCTTGCAAAGGCAGTTGAGCTTGCAGTTGTTCTCTGGGAATTCTACGAGCCCGGTGTCGTATACGTTGTCGGCAAGCTTGAAGAATGGCAGGTTGCAATGGCAGCAGTTCTCGGCGGATCAATTCTCTTTGTTATCTCCGACCTTCTTCTCGGCTTTATGATTCAGAGAGAGCACGGCAAGAGACAGAAGGAGCCTGTTAAGGCTTTAAGATGCGTCAACATCTATACATATTATATTGCTCAGATTATTTTTGCATTAAGCATTCTCATTCTTCCTTACGGAATCGGCTGGGCAGCATAAGATAAAAGCTAACGGCACACCTCGGTATGAAGTGTGCCGTTGTTATATGCCCTTATAAAAGGTGGTTGAAAATAAATTAAAAAATATTGAAAAAGGTATTGACTTTTCTGAAAATGATGCTATAATATCTCTTGTTCATTGCGGAATTGTGTAAGGGTAGCACAGCAGACTCTGACTCTGTTTGTCTGGGTTCGAATCCTAGTTCCGCAGCCAAAAATCGACAATCTTCGACAGAAGGTTGTCGATTTTTACTTATTACTTCTTCACTCTTCACTTTTCACTCTTCACTTTTCACTTTTCACTCTTCACTTTTCACTTTTCACTTTTCACTAATCTTTGGGTCGATTTTTGGCGAGGTAATAGGTAAGAAGGAATAGTGAAGAAGTTGAGGGCGGGACACCCGCACCCGATTGTAAATTTGTATCGGGTGTGATATAATTGCATCTATAAATAATATTTTCTGGAGGTGATAATTATGAAAACAGGCAAACGCAGAATAGTTTTTATAGCTTTGTTGTTTTTGGTTAGCATTCCTATTATATTTTTTAGGTTGTATACTTTTACATTTTCTAATTTTATAGTTGATGAAAGTGCAATAACTGTTTTTTATCCCGAAGGTGTAGCAAATGGATATAAAGGTATTACTATTATTAGTCCAAATGAAGATCATAGAATTTGGAAGTATAAGCTTAATAACAAAGAAATAGAAAAGATAAATAATGATTTGTCAATCGATGTATGGCAAATGGTGTCCAATGAAGAAACAAAATTTATAAATGAAGTATATTTTAATGGATTTCTTTTTGATTATAAGGAGTCGGATGAAATATTTTATTGTCTATATGATTTGGATAAGGGCATGTACTATAATATAGACATTCACAATACTCTTTTATATGGTCAAGAAAATCTACTGTTGGTTTATAACAAAACAACTTCAGAATACTATTGCGTATCAAAAATTGTTCATTGATATTAAAAAACAAACAATCATACATATTTCAATTTATCGGGTTGTTGCTATTTTAAGCTGTAAACACAAAAAATCCGACAAGTTTCGACTTGTCGGATTTTTTTATCCAAGCCGACAGGCTTGGTATATCATCAACACGGCATAGCCGTGTTGTATCTTATCACACCGAAGGTGTGCATTCTGTCGGCTTGATGATATACAACCTCTTCGAGGTTGATGATATGCAATTCCTGCGGAATTGATGATATACAAGGCTTCGCCTTGATTTTTGCTAAATTTGAACATTGTAATTTTTATTTTAATGTGATATAATTACGATATAAATATTGTTTCAGAAAGAGTGTGATTATATGAGAATGATTATATTTGCTACTTCTGTTATAATGCTTATTTCTTGTGCTGTTATGATGATAATGCAGATAAAAGAGAAAAAACGCATTTTTAGCCCGTATATGATTCTGTTTGGTATAACTTTTTTTGTTGCTTTGTTTATGATTATTAAAATTCTTGTTATTTGACCTTGACTTAAAATGTTGCTTACTTTCAGGGGTGGTTTTATGGATTTTATTATTTATTTTTGCATATGTATCTGTGCCGTAACAGTCTTTGCTTTCTATATAAGAAGAATCGTTAATCAATATAAAAAAAGTAAAGGTATAACTGAGCCGTACAGACCTGAAGAAGTGCAAATAAAAACCGAATTTGAGACAGAAAAGTTCAGGGGTGAAGTTATTGACCTGAATTACTGCGAAGAAATGGTAGGGCATATGACACCAAAATTGGTTAAAACCTATACGGTTGTTTTTCAGACGGAAGATAATGAAAAGGTGAAAATTAAAATTCCTCAGGATATGTATGATGGCCTCGAAGTAGGTCAATACGGTGAGGT
>JAZNIH010000067.1:0-8684 GCA_045577395.1 Acutalibacteraceae bacterium
GTTGTGATATGACAGTAAGGCTTACAGTTGACACACTTCTGTGTTTTATCCTTGGGACAGTGTCTCTTCTCAACAGACTGACCCTTTTCAACGATTACAATGCTCTTCTTTGAGCCTTTTTTAATCATTTCAAGAGCGGTAAAAATACCCGCAGGACCTGCACCGATAATAACAACGTCTTTTTTCATATTCATTTCAGTTTCCTCCAAAAATGTTCTTTACGCATAAAAAAGGACCTTCATCACGGAATAGATAAAGATCCTCTTCAAAATATTCCTCTTTATTCTAACATAATTAAAGAGGTTTGTCAATATTAATTCAAGCCAATGTTACGGGATGTTCGGGAGTATATATACAGCTTAAGCTTTCAAACTCATCCATAAATTTTTTATATGCATCCGTACCTATATTGTAGCCCCTCGTGACATCCTTGCAGGTTATATAGAGATAACCGTCATTGCAAAGACGGGTTGTTACAATCCCCTTAATGTCGTATAAGCTGCTTTCAAATACGATTGCTTCATCGGTAGTGCTTTGCCTGATTTCTGCTTTTTTATCATAGTTGTTTGTAATAAGCTTATCTATTAGACTAACTGTCGAAACGCATATTGAATATATTACAGCTTCTTTATCCTTCTGCTCATAGGACACCCAATAACTGCTCTGTGCTGTAAAATCAGCTTTTTCACAGAATTCGCCTAAGTTTTCACTCTGCTCAAGCATAACAGAAGCATCAAAACCGGGCGGCATATAGTTTTGGGTCGTTGTGACTGAGGCTGTTGTTCCTGCAACAGTACCGGACACCACAGGCGGAGTATAAGCCATCGTTGTACTTGTCGGCTCCTGAGAGATTTCCGTTGTATATTTATCTATTGCCGCAACGGTTGTGGGAGCAGTTGTTGAAGGATATGTTGAATCGGGGGATGAGGCAGTCGGCTTAGTTCGGGAGCCTGTATTCATTACCGCAAGGGCTGAAGCTGCCACAACACCGATACAGGCGGCAGTGACAATAAGCTTTTTTAAGGGCAAGGCCTTTGCTTTCGGCTTATAGGTTGCCACTTCAGCTATGTGCTTATCACTTATTTCATTCATTGCATCAAAAAGAATTTCAGTATTCATAACACGCCCTCCTTTTCAAGAAATCTTCTGAGCTTTTTTCGGGCACGTGAAAGCTTCTGATAAACATTGCTCTCGCTGAGGCCCGTTGCTGTTGCTATTTCGTAAATTTCATCATTGAACCAATAGCGTTTAACAAAAATCACTCTGCTTTCTTCATCAACCGTATCAAGAAATTCATCAATTTTTCTACCTAAAGCTCTCGCATCAATTTTATCCTCGAAGGATAAATCCTTAAGCTCGTTTTCAAGCTCACTGACAGGCAACGCTTCCGTACTGCGCTTCAATGCGGTTTTACTTCTAAGCTTTTTGAGTGAAATATTACGGGTAATTCTGCAGATATAAGGAGAAAAAGGCTCGGGATTGTTAGGAGGAATTGTTTTCCAGACAGCAAGATATGCATCGTTGACACACTCCCCTGAATCCTCTTTGCAGTGAAGTATGTTGTCTGCTATGCGGAAAAGCAGCTTACCGTATTTAGAAGAAATTTCCTTTAACGCAAGATCGTTACGCTTAAAAAGCATATCCACTATTTGTCTGTCGTCCATTTTCTTCACATCCTTTCATAAATACAACTACCATTCAGCATACGTTTTCTGACACATATTTTTAAAAAAATCCGGGCACACCCGAAAAGAATACATAAGTGTGCCCATAATTTATTTTTTTCTTCTGTTTAAAGCATAATAAACAGGTATTGCACAAAGAGAGAAGAACAGTCCCACAAGCATACCTGCCTTCATTCCGAGCTGTTCGGGAGAAAGTGACATAGACTCCGCTACTGCAACCGTTCCCGCATCGGCAATAACAGCATCGGCTATGACGCCCACCAGCTGAGGACCTACAGAGCCGCCGAGGTCGCCGCCTGCCGCCATAAGTGCAAACACAAATACACCACCCTTAGGGAATCTTTCCGTAGCCACAACAAGAGTACCCGGCCAGAGCATTGCCACGCAAAGACCTGTCATAACGCAGGCAAAAAGACCGATAATTTCAACCGAAGAAACAACTGCAATAAGGTAGCAAAGGGATGCCCCTATTGAGCTGATGAAAAGTACGTTACAAATGTTTTTGCCCTTCTTTGCATAAAGAGTTCTGCCGAGACCCAGCATAGCCGCAAAAAGAGCAACACCAAAGATGTCTCCCCATATTTTTTCAATACCGACTGCTCTTTCAAGATATCCCGACACCCACTGTGCCATAGTGCACTCAGAGGCACCGCCGAGGAAAAGAGCGATAACACACAGCCACAGTCCCTTGTTTTTAAGAAGTCGTACAGCTCCCGATGCCTTTGCGGGAGTATCCATATGAGGTATCTCTGAGGTGAGAAACAGAAGGAAGGACGCAAAGGGTATAAGAGCAAAAATCAGTGCAAGGTACTGCCAGTTTTCAGCAGAAAAAATCAAAAGGAAAACCGTTGCAAATATAACAACACCTACAACACCCCAAGCGTATACCGAGTGGAGCTTACTCATCTCTCGGTCAGGGTCATCAGAGGGTAAAGCGGCTATAATAGGACTCAGCAGCACCTCCGCAAGACCGCAGCCCAGGGAAAATATGACCGTACCCACAACAAGACCTGCATATAAGTGCTCCGGGAAAACGAAGGGCCACAAGGCGTATATTATCAGCCCGATTACAGACAATGCCGGCATGGTAACTATTGTCTTTCTCATATTGAATCTGTGAGAAAAGAAAGAAAATATCAGATCTATTGTAAGCTGAGTGAAAAAGTTTATAAGCACAAGCAGACCAAGCAGAGAAAAGGATATTCCGTACATTGTACGAAAGGTAAGAAAGAGCAGCGGTGACAGATTTGCCACGACCGACATCGACATATTTGACATATAGCAGGCCGCTTTCAGCCTCTTTAAAGATGATGAGTTCATAATCTTCTCCTTACTGTGTTTTTCCGTCAGTAGTTTATCATATTTTCTGCTTGTTTGCAAGAAAAAAAGATATTTCCGCAGCTTTTACGGAAATATCTCTGTCACTAAGATTTTACCACTCTCTGATAACCTTGGGGTTTGCAAAGATTTCATCAAGCTTCTGAATAAAGGGAAGAATGTCACCGAAGCCGCCCACTCTGTGGTCGAAGGTGATGGTGATGGGAAGGGTTTTCTTTGTTCCCATATCAATTTCGCCCTTTTCATTTCTGAAAACATAGTTTTCGTCTCTTGCAACACCAACCGCCATAAGGAAAACCTGCGGGAAGAGAAGGGGTGCGTTAGTAACTCTGCCGTTGAGTGTTTTGTTTACTGCACCGAGGTTTGTAAGACATACGGTGCCTTCGTCAATGTCGTTGGGGGTAATATAATCAGGAGTTCTGGGTGCATGTTCAAATATACCCTTAACTGTTGCCACTCTGCCCTTACCCACATAGCCTGCAACGGTCTGTGCAACAGTTGTAATAATCTTACCATTAAGAATAAATCCCACCGTACGCTTTACCAGCATATCGAAAATTACGCGGTCAACATCCTGTGTCTTGACCATATTCACAAGCTCTGCTGTGCGAAGGGAGATTTCCTTGAGGCTCTTTTCTTCACAGGCACTTACCTTTACAGGGAAGGTTTCTCCGGTGTCAAGAAGTACGGGAAGTGCAATATCAATATGCTTTTTTATAATAATCTTACCCGTTGTGCAAAGACGGTTATATTCAATATATGAGTTAAGTCTGGGAGCAACCTTAAGGCCTTCAACCATGGCTCTCATGAGCAGGTCGTTAAAGGTAAGATTATAATCACATTCCTTTTTGAATTCGCGGAATTCCTTCCAGAATTCTGTAACATCGGCATCATAGGTATAACCGGGAGTAGGCATATCCTGTGCGTTTGTAAGCACATTTGCAGAAACCTTTGCTTTAATATTAAAATATTCAATTCTGTCACCGGGCTCGGGACCGTGTTTAGCTTCTCTTATAAACTTTTTAATATCCATAATAACATCTCCGTCTCATTGCGGTTTTCATTCTTTGTAATTTTAACACATCCCCCCTTTTTTGTCAATTTATTTCACTGTAATACAACACAATTAAGAATCTGTTGCAAATTTATTTTCAGTTTATCAAGGCTTCGCAAATCTCTTTAAAAACCGGGGCACAGTCAGCGTTTCCGGATTTTCCGTCTTCGCTCAATACTATAACTGTATACCTCGGATTATCGGCAGGACAAAAACCCGCAAACCACGTCCTGCATATTTCTTTACCGTTATTAAAAATCCCGCTCTGTGCAGTACCCGTTTTACCTGCAAGCAACACCTTTTCGCTGAATGCCTTGTCAGCGTTTCCTCTCTCAACAACGGAACTTAACATCTTTTTAATTTCCTTTACGGTAGAATCGGTAAGAAGCTTTTGCGGGGCCTCTTTTTCTTTTAACGATACGATTCCGTCATCATTCATAAGTCCGTAGATAAGCTCGGGTGAAATAAGATTTCCCGTTGCAAGAACCGTGTAAAGCTTCGCCATCTGAACCGGAGTCATAAGGAGACTCCCCTGCCCGAAGGCGAGATTTGCAGCTTCACCCTTGATTTTCAGCTCCTTCTCATCGGGAATTCTGCCACTTGAGGTATTTATGCCTGAAGCTATGCTGTCACCCTCACCGATACCTATATCACGGCAAAGCTTAAGCAGATGCTCCATATCAATTCTGTTCATAAGCTCAATAAAATAACAGTTGCACGAGTTTTCAAGAGCCTGCTGCATATTTACCGTGCCATGTGCAGTAGAATTATAACAAGCGAAGCTTTCATCACCCACCGAGCACTCACCCGTACATTCGTACTCCGTCTCGGGTGATATTCCGTTTTCCAGAGCAACAGCAGCAATCAACGGCTTGAAAACAGAGCCGACGCTGTATTGCTGAAGCACCTTATTTACGAGAGGTGAATAACCCCTATAAAGAGCATCCGCCACATTATACGGATTATATGTCGGTACACTCGCCGCGGCGATTATCTCTCCTGTATCTGTTCTTATTACTAAAGCACAGCCGCTTTTGACAGAGCTTTTCTCAAGTGTGTTTTCAACGGCAAGCTGTATATCTCTGTCAAGCGTAAGCACAATCCCCGACTGTGAGTTAAAATTATTATCGTTGACATATTTATCCATGCCTGCAAGAACTCTGCCCTTTGCATCAACCTCAAAGCTGACGGTAAGGCTTCCGCCGTTTTTCTTCAAAAAAGAGTTGTAGGCCTTCTCAAGACCGCTTACCCCGCTTTTTCCGTCAGAGGTAAGATAACCGATAAGATGAACTGCAGGCTGATTTTCGGTATACCTTACGGGAACGTCAAAGGTTCTTATAAATTCGTTGTTAATTTTCTCATTGACCTCAACCGCAAAGGGAGCCCCGTTTGTTATTTTGTTGTTAAATGAGTCCATATCCGACATAAAGCTGAGAAAATCAACAGACCCTACCACCGGTGACACCGCCGCAATAAGCTTATTTTCTCTGTCAACAAGCTTTTTCAGGTTTCTGTCATATATTTTACCTCTTGATTCACCTACAGTTACCGTGCGTCTGCTATAGCCCTGAGAAACAGATGAAAATTCAGATCTGCCGATAAATGCAATACGCAGCATAAGACCTGTAAAGCAAAGACAAAAGAACACAAAAAGAGAAATTGATCTTTTTTCCATCATTACCACCTTTTTATATTATTGCAGCTATTCCGACGATTATTGACAGAGAAAAAATACAATAAATACCAATAGTTTTTTCAAAAGTATTGACTTTTCCAAATATTAGTGTAAAATATGATTTAGCACTCAAGTGTTGAGAGTGCTAAAATCAAAAACATAAATAAATTCAGGAGGATTGAATTATGAATATCAGACCCCTTCTCGACAGAGTTGTTCTCAAAGCAACCGAGGTTGAAGAAACTACACAGAGCGGTTTTATCCTTACAACTGCATCTCAGGAAAAGCCTCAGTTTTCAGAGGTTATTGCCGTAGGCCCCGGCGGAATCGTAGACGGTAAGGAAATCACTATGCTCGTCAAGGTCGGCGATAAGGTTATCACCGGTAAATATGCAGGTACTGAGGTTAAGGTTGACGGCGAAGAATACACTATCGTACGTCAGAACGATATCCTTGCAGTTATAGAGTAATTTTGGAGGTAACATACAATGGCTAAACAGGTAATCTATGGCGAAGAGGCAAGAAAAGCCCTTCAGAACGGTATTGATAAGCTTGCAAATACCGTTAAAATCACACTCGGTCCCAAGGGAAGAAACGTTGTAATTGACAAGAAGTACGGCGCTCCCCTTATCACAAATGACGGCGTTACAATCGCTAAGGAAATCGAGCTTGAGGACGCATTCGAAAATATGGGTGCTCAGCTCATCAAGGAGGTTGCAACTAAGACAAACGACGTTGCAGGTGACGGTACAACAACCGCTACTCTCCTCGCTCAGGCTCTCGTACGTGAGGGTATGAAGAACGTTGCTGCAGGCGCTAACCCTATGGTAGTAAAGAAGGGTATCAAAAAGGCTGTTGACGTTGCTGTTGAAGCAGTAAAGGCTAACTCAAGCCCCGTTACAACCTTCGAGGATATTGCAAGAATTGCTACTATCTCCTCAGCTGACGAATCAATCGGTACTCTCATTGCAGAGGCTATGGAAATCGTTACAACCGACGGCGTTATCACAGTTGAAGAGTCAAAGACTGCCGAAACAATGAAAGAGGTTGTTGAAGGTATGCAGTTTGACCGTGGCTATATTTCTCCTTATATGGCAACAGACGTTGACAAGATGGAAGCTGTTATCGACGATGCAGCTATCCTTATCACAGATAAAAAGATTTCAAACATTCAGGAGGTACTCCCCCTTCTCGAGCAGGTACTCAAGATGGGCAGAAAGCTCGTTATCATCGCTGAGGACGTTGAAGGCGAGGCTCTTGCTACTCTTCTCGTTAACAAGCTCAGAGGTACATTCACCTGCGTTGCAGTAAAGGCTCCCGGCTTCGGTGACAGAAGAAAGGAAATGCTTCAGGATATCGCAGTTCTCACAGGCGGTCAGGTTATCACCTCCGACCTCGGTCTTGAATTACAGACTGCTACTCCCGATATGCTCGGCTCAGCTAAGCAGGTTAAAATTACAAAAGAGAACACCACTATCGTTGACGGTGCAGGCGACAAGGCTCAGATCAAGGCTCGTATCGGTCAGATCAAGGCTCAGATCGAGGTTTCAACCTCAGAGTTCGACACAGAAAAGCTTCAGGAAAGACTTGCTAAGCTTGCAGGCGGTGTTGCAGTTATCCGTGTAGGTGCTGCTACAGAAACCGAAATGAAGGAAAAGAAGCTCCGCATTGATGATGCCCTTGCAGCAACTAAGGCTGCCGTTGAGGAAGGCTCAGTTGCAGGCGGCGGCGTTGCTCTTCTCAACACTGTACCCGCAGTTACAAAGCTTCTCGAGGAAACAGAGGATCCCGATGAAAAGACAGGTGTCCGCATCGTTCTTAAGGCTCTTGAGGAGCCCGTACGCCAGATTGCAAAGAACGCAGGTCTTGAGGGCTCAGTAATCGTTAATGAAATCATTTCAAGCGGCAAGGTAGGCTACGGCTTCGACTTCGCTAAGGAAGTTTACGTAAACATGGCTGAAGCAGGTATTCTTGACCCCACTAAGGTAACACGTTCAGCTCTTCAGAACGCTTCCTCGGTAGCATCAATGGTGCTCACAACAGAGTCACTTATTTCAGATATCCCCGACCCCGCAGCAGATGCTGCTGCAGCAGCGGCTATGGCTCAGGGCGGCGGAATGTATTAAGAGAATTCGGAATTGCGCTTAAAGCTACCGAAACTGATAAGTCAGTTACCGCAGAATATATAAAATCAGGAGTTCCCGTAGGGAGACACTTCGTAAAGAAGTGTTCTCCCTACTTTCTTTTTATATAAAAATTGACACTTTCGGTTTGAAAGTGTCATAGTGGGTTACATACTTTAAAATTAACCTATCTCAAAGATAAGAATATTAAGTGATATTGTGAGACAGGTCTCACAGTGATATTTTGCCTTTCGACAAAGTGATATGAAAACCTATCGGTTTTCGTGATATTATATTCGCCATTAAAACTGTCCAAAGTACAATATCACGATGCGTAGCATCATATAACTGCGAAGCAATATAACTTGCCTTTGGCAAATATAACTGAGGCACCTTCCTTGCGGAGGGTGCCTCTACGGGAACTCCTTTTATTTTTCTTCGAGGTAGTATACTGCAACGGAATCCTGCTTCATTTTGCAGTTTATCGGGGTTATCTTATAGGTTTTGAGTGCTATATCCGAATCGGAGCTGTGTTCATAGTCTTCTGTGATTTTCACTCTGAATTCAACGGCTTTCGCACCCTTGACAGCTTCTATTTTCAGCTCGGCTTCTTTGGTTGCCGTGCCGTCCTCATAAAAGCCCGGCGACCATTTTACGCTTTTGCTTCCGTCTGTATTATAATAACGGTCATCAATCCAAGCAGAACCCTCCGTAGCTTCGGCGGATGTAATTTCATAACCGTCGGGAAGAATGTATTCTGTTACATGCCAGAAAGTTGCTCCTGCATAGGGCTGATAGCTCCAATAAGA
>JAZNIH010000068.1:0-8365 GCA_045577395.1 Acutalibacteraceae bacterium
GCTCGAACCGTCGACCTCCAGCGTGACAGGCTGGCGTTCTAACCAACTGAACTACCGGGCCAAATGGTGGGAACAACAGGGCTCGAACCTGTGACCCTCTGCTTGTAAGGCAGATGCTCTCCCAGCTGAGCTATGCTCCCACGGTTGTCATCACTCTCGCGACGACTTTGATATAATAACAGATAAAATTGATTTTGTCAACGATATTTCTGAATTTTTTTAAAATTTTTTCAAGTTATACCGAGGCACTTATTCATCTGCTCCGTCAGAATCAGTTACAGGCAGAAACTGAGTGCTTATAAACACAAAAATTTCCTTCATTCGCTCAATCAAATCCTTAAGCAACAACATAATATTTTGTATTGCATCCATATTTCCGCCTCCTCTAACTATTAATTCTTTTACTCTATATCAAAATTATATTATACTATATCCTCATATATGTCAACAGTTTTTGAACATTATATTAATTTCTGTCGCGAATTTCAAACCACTCAGGTTCCTGCAGCAAAAAAATGACATTATATAAGATTATATTCCTTTGCAAGCTGCTCAAATCCGGGGAGTGAGCGGACTATCATATCTGTACTGACACAGTAAGAAAGACGCACATATCCGGGATATCCGAACGAGTCACTTGGCACGAGAAGAAGATCATATTTCTTTGCTGTTTCACAGAACTCGGTTGCACTTTCAACAGGGCTCTTAACAAAAAGATAAAAGGCTCCGTCGGGCTTTGCGGTCCTGAAGCCGTACTTTTCAAAAGCCTCAAGAAGAATGTCACGGTTCTTTTTGTAAATCGAAATATCACCCGTTCTTCCTACGCAGCTTCTGATAACAAATTGCATCATTGACGGTGCGCACACATAACCAAGTGAACGACCTGCTCCGCAGACAGATTTATAAATAAGACCGAAGTCCTCCACCTCATCAGGAACAAGAATATAACCGATTCTGTCACCGGGAAGAGAAAGAGACTTACTGTATGAGTAGCACACAATTGTATTATTATAGTACTTCGTAAGGAAAGGAACGTTTACGTCACCATAAACGAGCTCACGATAAGGCTCGTCGGAAATAAGAAAGATCGGCTTCCCGTATTCCTGCTGCTTCCTTTCAAGAATTTCGCACATGCCCTTTACTGTTTCTTCGCTGATAACAACACCTGAAGGGTTGTTCGGAGAATTCACAACAACCGCCTTGGTCTTTTCCGTAATAGCCTTTTCGAAAGCATCAAGATCAATCTGAAGCCTGCTGTCACACATTACCTCAACAGGTGTTCCTCCCTGAGAGGTGATAAAAACCTTATATTCCGGGAAATAAGGAGCAAAAATAATGATTTCGTCATCCTTTTCTGTAAGAGCTCTGAAGGTGATGCAAAGCGATGCAGCCGCGCCGCAGGTCATATAAAGGTTATTCATTGTAAACGACGTGCCGAAACGCTTATTGAGATCATCAGCAATGGCCGTTCTTGTCTCGTTATCACCCACCGCTGAGGTGTAGCCGTGAAGATCTGTGGAAAGCATATTTTCTGTAAGTGCACGGATAGTTTCATTCACGATTTCAGGAGCAGGAACGCTGGGGTTACCGAGACTGTAGTCGTAAACATTTTCAGCGCCGATTTCTGCCTTTCTTTTTTTACCGTATTCAAAAATTTCTCTGATTACTGAGCTTTTGGCTCCAAGCTCATACATTTCCATTGATACCATAACTGTACTCCTTATATGTAAAACTAATTAACTTTTATAAAGCTCTGCTATTTCCTCTGCTCTGATTCTGACATCATCACGAAGCTTTTTGGGAGATTTTACCTCTACCTTAGGACCAAACTGCATAATCCACGAAACAAGTCCTTCACTTATCACGCATTTGGTCGCAAGAATAAAGCTGTTCTCTTTATAGGACTTTTTCAAAGTGACATCAGCACCGAAGCGGTCAAGAATTTCCTCAATAATAGTATTGTCGCAGCAAAGCTCCAATCTTTGAGTATCACCGCTGAACATGTTGAAAATCTTACCGGAATAGTCGGCAGAGTCAAAGAATTTTTTATAAGGCGAAACCTCGCTGAAATTTCTTGCCCTTTTATCAGATATTTCAACCTTTTTCATACGGTCAATTCTCGTGTGCATAAGATTGTCATATTTTTCATTGTTAGCGACAAGATAGTAATGATCATTGCTCCATATAAGAGCGTACGGGCTTACACAGAATTCCTTTTCGCTCAGTTCGTAGCCCTCTTCATTATCGGCAGTCGTTCTTTTCTGATAGATGAAGCTGACCTGTCTGTTTTTCTGAATAGCTCTGTTGAGAATATCAATGTTATAATAAATTTCTTCATTACTGCATTTAACACGGTTGTCAATATAAACCTGACCTTCGATGAGCTTTCGCTGTCCCTCGCTGCACAATGTTCCTATTTTACCGATAAGCTCCTTGGATTTCTTCTGTGTAATGAAATTTGCCGCTTGCACCGCATCAATAAGAAGTCTGAGTTCAGGAAGCTCAAAATCTCTCGAAAGTATACTGTAGCCGGGCTTCGGATACCTTTCAGCACTGATATCAACCCCATAGTCCTTAAGGGCTTTTACGTCACTGTATATGGACTTTCTTTCGCATACAATCCCCTTTTCGGCAAGCATTTCAATAATCTCTTCAGTACTGACCGGGTTGTCCTCATCACTGTATTTTTCAAGAAAATCCTTTATATATAAAAGCTTAAGCTTTGTATATCCTCTATCCGCCATTTTGCCACCTCACATATTCAAAATAAGCACCGCAGTAATAAGCTGCAGTGCTTATTTATCAATCAATTAATAAGTCATTTTTGCATTAAGCTCTTTTACTACATCCTCGTGGAGCTTTACAAGCTCACGGTCGTAGGAAAGCATACCGTTAACCTCAAATTCAACATCGGAAACCTGAGTATAAACTGTTGCTGAAAGTCCCTTCTTAATCTGAGGAATAATCTGTTTTTCATGAAGCTTTCTGTACGCCTCGGTAAGAGCGTCCTTGCTCTTGTACATCTGATATCCGAAGCTCTTTGAGTAGTTCCATACGTGTCCCTGAACATTATGACTGTATCCGCCGTATTCACTAAGCACGATAGGTCTTCCGTCGTACTTGGGCAGAATAACAGGAAGAATATATTTGTGCATACTTCTGAAATCTGCGCCCTTCTGATCGTACCAGCCACTCGCGTGGTCACAGAAGCGTGAGGGGTCCTTTTCCTTCGTCCAATCGCCGATTCTCTTGGCATCAAACTGACCCCAACCCTCGTTGAAGGGTACCCAGCAACAAATTGAAGTAAAGTTGTAGAGGTTATCAATCATCTCTTCATACTCTTGCTCAAACTGAGTTCTCCACTCAATTTTATCTCTGTTAAAGGTCTTGTAGGCGTTATCCTTCTTTGTAAGATAAACAAGAGGATTAAGGGTACCGTGAATATTGGGAAGCACACCTGCATGGAAAAGGTCAAGAGCCTTACCGCCGCTTACCATATCCTGCCATACAAGCATACCGATTTTATCACAAAGATAATACCATCTGTGAGACTCAACCTTGATATGCTTACGGAGCATATTGAAGCCTAAGTCCTTCATCTTCTGAATATCATAAATCATAGCTTCCTCTGTGGGAGGAGTCATCTGTCCGTCACTCCAATAGCCCTGGTCAAGAAGACCCTTCTGGAAGTAGGGCTCATTGTTAAGGAAGAGACGTGCATAACCGCCGAATTCACCGATGGAATACTTTCTCATACCGAAGTAGCCCTTTACAGAGTCAGTCTCCTCGCCGTCCTTTGTAAGAGTGAGAACAAAGTCATAAAGGAAAGGACTTTCAGGACTCCAGAGCTTTGCTTCGGGAACGGGAACTCTTGCATCTGAGCTGATTTCAGCCTCGGTAACAACCGTTTCACCGTCAAAAATCTTAATCTTAAGAGCACCCTCGCCCTTGATATCGGTCTTTATAGCAATAACACCTTCGTCAATATCAGGAGTGAGCTTATAGGATGAAATATAGTTTTCATTTACGCCTTCAAGCCATACTGTCTGCCATATACCGGATGTTGACGTATACCAGAAGCCATGTGATTCACTTGCCTGCTTACCTCTGTTCTGCCAGCCTTCGTCCGTGGGGTCCCAAACCTTGACAACGAGCTCGTTTTCACCGTCTTTAAGATAATCGGTTATATCAAAGCAGAAGGGATTGTAGCCGCCGATGTGCTTACCGACCTTTTCGCCGTTAACGTAAACCTTTGTTTTCCAGTCAACTGCCTCGAAGTGAAGGAGAACTCTCTTGCCCTTGAAATCATCGGTAAGAGTAAACTTCTTTCTGTACCAGAGAAGATCATCCTTACTTACTCGCTTACAAACTCCTGAGAGACAGCTTTCAACTGCAAAGGGTACACGTATTTTATCGGTATATTCATCACACCAATCCTTATCCTCGTCAGTAATTGCAAAATCAAAGAAGCCGTTAAGATTCATCCAGCAGTCTCTGACCATCTGAGGTCTGGGATATTCAGGGAGAGGCATATCGCACATAGCAGCGTCAGCCCAGCGAGTTTTTAATGTCATCATAATTATTCCTCCGAAAATAGTTTACTTGATATATGCAGTCGATACCCAACCGTTGGTACCGGTTGTAAGGTCTGTTACATAAGCCCAGCCGGATACGCCTGACTTATAGCCGATAACCTTGACGGGATAATTGATAGGTACAGTCTTGATTACATCGTGACTTGTTGACGGGCCCTTTCTGAGATTAAGAGTGTTGGTTGTATACTTAGTTTCACCGCTTGCCTTTACATCGGGAGAAACTGTATTCTTTTTAACGGAAGTAGTGCTTTCAACAGGTCTTGAATCTGAAAGATAGGAAGCTGAAATCCAGCCGTACGTGCCGAAACGGGTTGAGTATACATAGCAGAAGCCGTTCTGCTTTGCATAAACGATAACCTCCGAGCCCTTTTCAAGATACTGAACTCTGTCGGCTGACTCAGCAGGCTTAGCTCTCATTTTAACTGAGCTTACGTTGACATAAGCATGATATGTTTTTGAGAGATAGGATGAGGGCTTCTGAAGAGTTACATCATTGATACCGTAGGGATCGGTTGTGGTGGGCTTGGTTGTTGAGGGACGGGTTGTTGTCGGACGTCTTGTTGTTGTAGGACGTCTTGTTGTTGTAGGACGCCTGGTTGTTGTAGGACGCCTGGTTGTTGAGGCGTTTGTTGTGGTTTTGTTTTCTGAGGTTGTATCTTCTTCAGTTGAAGCAGCAGTTGTAGTCTCATTTTCTTCAGCTGCTGAAGTTGTTATCTCTTCAGTAACAGGGTCTGTTGTCACCTCTTCTGTAGTATCCTCTTCATCTGTAGTACCGTCAGCAGTTGTGTCATCTGTATCGTTGACATTTACATTGACAGAATCAGAAGTTGACTGTTCTGTTGTGGTTGCTCCTCTCTGCGGAACGATGCGGTTGAAAATATATCCGCCGGCAACCACAAGACACACAAGAAGAATGCAAAGAGCGGCAATCGTAAATATTCCGCCTTTTTTGCCTGACTTGATATAAGTGTCATCGTTGCCTTCTCCGACCTCTTCGTATTCCTCTTCATCTTCAGAGGTCTCGACCTCTTCGTCAGGAACGGTTACCGGTACAAGAACATTCTCGTCTGCGGCTTCAGCTTCAAGAAGATCATCAACTATTGCATGCTCACCCTCATCGTCAACAAAAGCTACATATTCAGGGTAAGTAACATCTTCTGCTTCCTCAGAAGCCTCAGAGTCAGCGGAAGCTTCTTCATAAGCAGGAGCCTCGTATACCTCAGGCTCTGCAGGTGCTTCTTCATAAGCAGGAGCTTCGTATACCTCAGGCTCTGCAGGTGCTTCTTCATAAGCAGGAGCTTCATATACTTCAGGCTCTGCAGGTGCTTCTTCATAAGCGGGAGCCTCGTAAACCTCAGGCTCTACAGATGCTTCTTCGTATGCAGGAGCTTCATATACTTCAGGCTCTGCAGATACATTTACAACAGCAGAGGGTGCAGGTTCAGGTGCAACAATGGGCTCTGAGCCGAAAACGTTAGGGGTATATTCAGGTATAGTGATCTCATTATCAGTATCGTCACCAAGACTGATAATCATTCCGCAAGAAGGACAAAGCTCGCTGCCTTCAGGTAAATTACTTCCGCAAAAACTGCATTTCATTGACGTCACTCCTATATTTTAAACTTTGTTATAATATCCTAACTTATATAATATCACAACACATTTATTATTTCAAGAATAAAGCGATAAAATATCAACGTTTACAGGGCGAAAATATGCAAAAAAATATCTCCGGCACAGCGTCTGGTGCACCGGAGACTTTATATTTATTTTTTTAATTTTTGATGGTGTATCTCTTTTTCATTCACCGTATTTTTTCTCTTATAACAGATGTTTCGGCAGGTTCCTTTTTTACTGCCCTTTTACTATATCACGGTTACTTCCTGTATTCTCCTTCTTTTTCCTCGGAGAATCTTACTCCTTATCAGGTGAGATACCTTTTCTTCATTCTTCTTCAGGATTTTCATTTCTTCGGTATTATTAAAAAGAAATTTCTCCGAAAATCCTTCGTTTTATATATTAAAGCTGTCGCATCGCAACGATCTGATAATCATCCTCATGTTACGGCAAAACCTACCGTAAAATACCGTTACAATTTCTTTACACTGTAACGCTTTTTTCTTTTTCTTCTTAAACTAATGTTATCAAATCGTACGGTTTACATTAAACGGTACACTGGTAACACCCCTTTCTTTATCTTGTGGCTTCATTATACACTATTTTTATTTATTCGTCAACACTTTTTAACAATTCTGATTAATTTTATATATTATGCACAAACAAATATATAAACGGCACGGATTTTCACCTTTAAAAGTCTTGCTGTTATATCACAAATGATATGGGTTTTATGTGTACTTTTAACAATTATGATTAAACACCGTTCATACAAAGTACGAACGGTGTTTCTGATTACTGACCTTGTTTATATGAGCTCTCTGCCCATAAGCACACCCATAACGGATGCCATCATGAGACCTCTTGTCCAGCCTGAGGAGTCACCGAGACAGTGGAGTCCCTTTACGTTGGTATTGAATTTATCATCCATCTTGACACGGTTTGAATAGAACTTAAGCTCAGGTGAATATAAAAGTGTTTCCGTCGAAGCAAAGCCGGGCACAACATGATCCATAGCCTTGATGAAATTAATAATGTTCATCATAGCGCGGTACGGCATTGCAGCGGTGATATCACCTGCAACCGCATCGGGAAGGGTCGGCTTGACATTCGACTGACTCAATTCCTTTTCCCAGGTACGCTTACCGTCGAGTATATCACCGAAGCGCTGAACAAGAATATGTCCTGCACCAAGCATATTTGTAAGCTCGCCCACCTTCTTAGCATATTCGATAGGCTGATTGAAGGGATAGCTGAAATTATGTGAAACAAGAATAGCAAGATTTGTATTATTACTCTTTAAATCCTTGTAGCTGTGTCCGTTTACAACGGCAAGGTCATTGTCGTAGTTTTCCTGGCTTACAAATCCGCCGGGATTCTGACAGAAGGTACGCACCTTATTTTTGAAGGGACCGGGATAACCGATAAGCTTTGATTCGTAAAGCACCTCGTTAACCTTTTCGATGATTTCATTTCTAACTTCTACTCGTACGCCGATGTCAACTGTGCCGGGCTGATGGGCTATGTCATATTCTGCGCAGATTTTTTCGAGCCAGTCTGCTCCCCTTCTGCCCGTTGCGATTACGGTGTGATCAGCTTCAATAGTCATAGTGTCGCCCTTACTGTTTCTGAGATGAACACCCTTACAGGTACCCTCCTCGAGAATGATATCGTGGCATTCGTAGCCGAAAATAATTTCGACACCGTTATTGATAAGGTACTGCTCGATAGCGTAATAGATTTCCTGAGCCTTTTCCGTACCCATATGACGGATGGGACAGTCAACAAGCTTGAGACCTGCCTGAATGGCTCTCATTCGGATTTCCTTTACCTCCTGAGAGTTGCTGATTCCCTCGACGTGAGTATCTGCACCGAATTCAAGATAGATTTTATCGGTATAATCAATAGTATCCTGAGCTTTTCTTTCACCGATTAACTGAGGAAGATCTCCGCCTACCTCATAGCAGAGTGAAAGCTTACCGTCGGAAAAAGCACCTGCACCCGAAAAGCCTGTTGTGATATGACAGTAAGGCTTACAGTTGACACACTTCTGTGTTTTATCCTTGGGACAGTGTCTCTTCTCAACAGACTGACCCTTTTCAACGATTACAATGCTCTTCTTTGAGCCTTTTTTAATCATTTCAAGAGCGGTA
>JAZNIH010000069.1:0-33176 GCA_045577395.1 Acutalibacteraceae bacterium
GAAAGACTGCACCGTAGAAAATATGGGCGCCGCAGGTATTGATTTACATTACGGCACGAAAAATTCTGTTATTCAGGATAATCTTATTCAGAATATCAGCGGCAACGGAATAATGATAGGAAAATTCGTTGTTGATGAAAAAACGGATATTCATGTTGTATATAACCCCGAAGATGAGTCCGATATTTGCACAGGTGACAGAATAGTAAATAACCGTGTCATCCATATAGGTACCGACTACGAAAGCTCTGTGGGCATTTGTGCAGGTTATCCCAGAGATATCCTTATTGCAAACAATGAAGTAGCCTATGCACCGTACACAGGCATATCAGTAGGCTTCGGATGGTCAAATGCAGACAATGCAATGAAAAACAACCGCATACTTAACAATGAAATCCATCACACTAGTCAGATTCTCTGTGATGCAGGCGGTATTTACACTCTTTCAAAACAGCCCGGCTCTGAAATGAGCGGTAACTACATTCACGATATTGTACTTCCCGAGTGGGCTGACTACGGCACAAGCGGTATATATATGGATGAAAACACCGAAGGCTATACAGTAAAGTATAATGTACTTGAAAATGCCTACGGCGTAAATATGCACCTTGTCGGTCATAATGAATATAAAGATAAAACAATGTATGTTGATAAGAAATGGAATCCTGTCGCTGAGGCTATCAAAGACAATGCCGGTATAAATGACAATTTTGATGTATATGCAAAATTATTCTATTAAACATCAAACTCCCGAGATTAAAAACCTCGGGAATAATTTTTTACTTTTTTGCGGCCTCTGCTTTCTTTTCCCGGAAGGTTTTGCCGTAATATTTTTTTAGCAGTCTCTGAGTCTGTCTTTCACAAAGTCCTATGGTATCCGAAAGTTCACGCAAAGTTACAGAAGGATTACTGATAAAAGTATGCTCAATCATAAAAAAGCATCTGTCATTTATGGTGTCCGAATCCTTTGTCATACGGCTTATATGCGGCACATAAGCTCTTGTTATTTTGGTAAGAAGCAACTGAAGCAATGCACCTGTTGCACTTACATAACCGAATTTTGCTCCGTCACATTCAGAAAGAATTTCATCAAAGATATAGCCGAAATCCGTTTCTTCCAAAAAGCAGAAATGAGTATTGAGAAATGATGAAACAAGAACATCGTTGTTTTTCTTTTCCGACACCTGAAGGTACATATAAATCTCCGTCAGCGGCTTTTCGGGATTGGTTGACTGCTGATGGTACACATTAGGCCCCGTGACAAAGAAGTTACCCTTTGAAAGAGGATAAGTCTTGCTGTCCGTCGTAAGCACACCTTCGCCGTCAATGATATAATGAAGCTCATAACTGTTTTTTGAGTGGCTGTGACCGGGCATATCATTTCTGAATACGCCTCTGCCGTACTGCACAAGATTAAAATTCATATCATTCCATTTGAAAGAAATCATAAAATCACCGCTACTATGTTAGCATAAAAAGCTTATGTTGTCAAAGGAAGTAAAATAATAATCTCATACATTCGACAAAAGTCTAGCCTCCTTGTACAATGTAATTACAAAATAAAGGAGGTAAAATTTATGTTCCGTAAGAAAATCAAACTTAAACTTAACAGCTTCGAATGCAATTTACTTATCAACGGTATGAATGAGTTTCGCAATATACTTTTAGCGGAGGATTTGCCCACAGAGGATGTTGACGAACTGCTTTTAAAACTCATTGATATATATGAAAAATAAGGAGGACAGAACTATGGCAAACAAAACAAAGATAACTTATCGACAGGTTGGGGATTTTAAAATTCCTAATATTATCTTGCCGCCCGAACAAGCAAATGTTACTGTTGGAAAGTGGGGAATGATGCACAAAAATTACCTTGAACATAACAAGAGAGGTATGTTTATGCTAATGGTAACTAAATGCACACTTTGGCCTTATCTTGCAGATATTGACCGTCAGGCAAATGAAATGTATGACCTTCTGATTGAACAGATGAAAGAAGCTGAAGGCGTTACAGAAGAGCTTAAAGAGCAGGACCAGCTTGAATGGGTGCAGAGGATGGGTAATATTCAGCAACGGGCAAGAGAGATTGTATGTAGTGAACTGATATACAGTTAAAACTGAATTGACATTTTGAGCTTGATATGCAAAAGCACGACTTACGGTAAATGTAGGTCGTGCTTTGCTTTTAATGTTAAAAATGCCTTTTATTCGTTAATTTTCTTGGATAATACATTAGGTAATTTCAAAAATATCTATCGAATACAAAGCCAAATTCAAAAAAATCATACAATATGTTGTGGTTGGCGGTAGTTGCTTTTGAGATATATGGTATGATTTTTTTGCTTGTTGGTGATGTTTTTTACTTAATAAGAGAATTTAATTCCCTTAAAACGAGTGCAGTAGTTTGGGCTACTGCACTTGAAATTGGTGACTACACTCAATGCTCTTGCGAGTTTTCTCATTGAAGATGAAGAAGCGTTCGCAGATATTCTTGAAGCAAAGACCAACAAAAGTATCCTCAATCAGCAGAAGTTTCTTGAAAGCAGTATTGATAAATCTGTTGCAAGAACAAAAGAAATTGCTGTGATGTACGAAAAGCTCTTTGAGAAGCACATCAACGGTATTGTCAATGAAGAAAGCTTTATGCAGCTCTCACAGAAATACGAAACTGAGCGTGACGAACTGAAACTAAAAATCAGGCAGTACCAAGAAGAACTTTCAGAAATTGAAAATCTTCGTACAAGCAAAGAGCAGTTTACTTTTGCGGTCCGTAAGTTTATGCAGATGGAAACACTTACACCTGCACTCTTGAATGAACTCATTGAGAAAATTGAAGTCCATTCTATTGAGGGTAAGGGTAAAAACAAAACTCAAAAAATCATTATTCATTATCGCTTTGTCGGGGTTATTGAAAATCCTGTTAAAGAGGAAAATATAGTCCTTGAAGCAAGACAAGGCGTAGCCGTAGAATATCTCACGGCATAACAAAAAAGAGCAGGCTCAAAACCTGCTCGATACATAACAATTATATACTATTTAACTATGAGGAAACGGATAAAAAAGAGTGAGTGTTCACTTGTGTTATGAACACTCACTATGGTCCGAGTGACAGGACTTGAACCTGCGGCTACCTCTTGCGGTTCCCAAAATCGCTTTAGGCTTGGTGCGCCGAGCGATTTTGACCGCTGCGCCATCATCACCTCGCTTCATCTCGCACTGCGAGCGCTTCGGCGACGATGCCTGACCCCCTCTGGGGGTCAATCGGCCGCAAAAAAAGAAAAAGACTACTCTTTCGAATAGTCTTTCTTTAACTGGTCCGAGTGACAGGACTTGAACCTGCGGCCTCTTGACCCCCAGTCAAGCGCGCTACCAAGCTGCGCCACACCCGGATATTTGTTTTTTGACGACTTTGATATTATATCTGTAATAATCCTAAATGTCAATACCTTTTTTACAAAAAAATACAAAAATTTTATTGTAATTTTTCTTTACATTTCCTGATCCGAAAATTATCACCGAGAAGCAATAAAATACTCATCGCGGTTATGCCAATACATACCGGTAATGAAAGCTCTCTACCGGATTTTTCAGGTATACTGCCAAAGGCAACGGTAGCTACACTTATTTCAAATAAATCCGAAAGTAGCATAAACACAAGTACAGAAAACGCTGCATTAAGAATTCGTGCCGACATAAAATATTTCAGTCTTAATTTAAGTCTGACAACAGACGGCATTATCTGCAGATGGGCACAAAGTCCGCTGAATCCGATTATACCGGCAATCAGAGGCAAAGGATATTTGCCTGCATTAATGCGGCAGCCGTTTGTTATTTCTGTTATAGCGTATAAAAAATGCTTAGTGTTTTCGCCGACCGGAATAAGTTCAACAAGCTGAATAAAGCAGGAGAACAACACCACCCATGCACACACATTCATCATTTTTCTCGCGCTGATTGAAACAGAATCTACAAGTGCTGTACGCAGATTTTTTTCAATTCCGACAGAATAAAATTTTTTCACCGAAACTGCATCAGACCACACAAATTGAGAAAGAATACCGATAATTAAAGACGAAATAACCGATGAGAAGTATAAAAGCGTACCAACGGTTACGGAACCGAGCATATAATATCCGACTGTTATAATCACAAAGGAAGGCCCGGGATTAATGCAATAAAAAAGCATCCTCTGTCCTTGCTTTTCTGTTATATAACCTTTTATAAATAAATCCTCTGCCATCTTTGCACCAAGCGGCAAGCCGCCTACCATTGACAGAAATATTACAGGACCGCAAACTCCGGGCAAGCCGAAAATTCTGCGGGTAACAGACGGCATTATATTGCCGGTTTTTTCTATTATTCCGCTTTCAAACATAAACGTAACAAGAAACATAAACGGAAGCATCGACGGCACAAGTGAATAAAGGCAAAGCTCAATTCCGCTTACCACACCCTTTCCTGCCGCATCGGGAAATCTGAGTAGCATAAAGCCTGCAATAAAAATTATTCCGGTTAAAAAAACATACAAAACGGAAAACACGCTTATGTTAATTTTATTTCTGATCTTTTCCATACCTATCACTCCCCGATCAATTATATTCGTCGACTGTGTTGCATATTATTGTACAACACTAAAAGTGCAAAATTGATTGAAAGATGTGGTTTTATGAATAAAAGCAATACAAAGATAAAAACCAATAAACGGAATTTATCAGACAAGATTCTTGAAATACCTGCAATAGATATGGTTTCAAACCGTGAGGTATCAATATGGGGAACTAAAGGTGTGATTGAATACACGGAAGAGCTGATCAGACTTAATTGCGGTGATATTATTGTTTTAATAAAGGGTATTAACCTTTCAATGAAGGCTCTGTCCGTTGAAGATGTAATCATAAACGGAATAATTTCAAGTCTTGAATTCACAAGCTGTTGACGGGTGTACCTTATATGAAGCTAATCAACATAATCCGTTATTTAAAAGGATACGTTCAATTCAATGCAACAGGAGGATTTCCTGAGCGTTTTATCAATCTTTGCAATGTTTACGGTATAAGGATATGGAATCTTGAGCCGCATATGGGCAGTATCTGTGCATCGGTTTCAGCCGCCAACTTCAGTAAGCTAAGAAAAGTGACCGGAAAAAGCGGGGTAAAAATCAAAATTACCGGTAAAAAAGGTCTTCCCTTCTTCATAAGGAAATATCGCGACAGAATTATTCTGGCTGTCGGTGCCGTTTTTTTCCTCGTGTTTATATTTACAATGAATAAGTTTGTATGGATTGTTGAAGTAAGCGGTACCCACAATGTAAGTCACGAAGAAATAATTCATACTGCTGCTGACTACGGGCTTTATAACGGAGCGTTTGTACCTACGCTTGATGAGGCAGCAATCAGCCGAAGCTGTGTCAATTATTTCAAAAATAAAATAGTATGGATGGCCGTTAACATCAAAGGCAGCAAAGCAGTCATAGAGGTAAGAGACTTCAAAAAGGAAAGAGAGGACACAACCTACGGTGAGCCCTGCAATATTGTAGCTGACTTTGACGGCAAAATCATAAGTATAGAAACACATAACGGCAACAGCGAAATAACAGAAGGTATAGGTGTAAAAAAAGGCGATTTACTGATAAGCGGCGTTATTGAAAACACGGATATGTCCTGCGATTATCTGGAGGCGCGAGGAAAAATCACCGCACTGCACTCTGTGAGCTTTAAAAAACATTATGATAAAATTACCGATACCTTCAGCTATATGGATTGCACGGATAAAAAATACAGAATAAATTTTCTGTGGGCTGACCTGCCGTTATATATCAGCACAGAAAATCAAACAGATATGTTTGGCTTCAGTGAATATATGACCTATAGTGATATAAAGCTGCCCTTTGGAGCAGAAAGACAAATTCAGCCGCAGTTTCATAAAAAAACTGACTATGATACGGATTTTCTTCTTGCTCTGGACAACTACATTTCATGTTTTTATAACAACTTCCGCAACACTAACCTCCTGAAAACCGTTTTTTCAGTCTCAGAAAGTGACAAAAAGTATATAATAAATGCAGAGTCCGAATGCATTGACTTTATAGGAGAACAAAGAAGCATATCTGTCATACAATAAAAATATATTAATTTTTAATATTTTTTCTCTCAAAAGTATTCACTTTTTATGAAGTATGTGGTAAAATCAGCGTAGAATGTCTTACAAGACCTTATATTTTTACTCAAACGAGGTGTTTGACTTTTGGCAGAACAATTCATAAGCATCGAGCGAATGGAGCAGGCAGTAAGCCTCTTCGGTTCCTTTGATGAAAACGTAAAGCTTATTGAAAAAGAATTTGACGTTAATATTATTGTCAGGGGCAGCGAGATGAAGGTCTGCGGTGACGAAGAGCAGGTAGACAAGGCCAAGCGCTCTATAAACCATCTTTTGCACATAATAAACAAAGGTGAAAATATCACAGAGCAGAACGTAAGATACGTTATTAGTCTTGTTAAGGACGGCAACGACGATAAGCTGACCGCTATCGGCTCAGACTGTATATGTATAAGCGCAAAAGGCAAGCCGATAAAAGCAAAAACCTTCGGTCAGAAGAAATATATTGAAGCCATTAAGAGTAATACTGTGGTAATCGGCGTAGGCCCTGCAGGTACCGGTAAGACGTATCTTGCCGTTGCTATGGCGGTAAGCGCCTTCAGAGCCAAAGAGGTCAACCGTATCATACTGACGAGGCCTGCCGTTGAGGCCGGTGAAAAGCTCGGCTTCCTGCCGGGTGATCTTCAGCAAAAGGTTGATCCCTATCTCAGACCTCTTTACGATGCACTTTTTGATATGCTCGGTCCCGAAAGCTTCCAGAAATATCAGGAACGCGGAAACATTGAGGTCGCTCCCCTTGCATATATGAGAGGACGAACCCTCGACGACAGCTTTATCATTCTTGACGAAGCACAGAACACAACGCCGGAGCAGATGAAAATGTTTCTCACACGCCTCGGCTTCGGTTCAAAAATTGTCGTCACAGGAGATATCACCCAGATCGACCTTCCTGACGGAAAAAAATCAGGTCTGGTTGAGGTAATAAAAATTCTGAAAAATCTTGAAGATATTCAGACCGTCAAGTTTTCGGAAAAGGACGTCGTAAGACATCAGCTCGTTCAGGACATCATCAAAGCCTATGAAAAATATGAGGAGGCAAAGAAGAGAAAATGAAGGACAAAATAAAGGTTATAATCACAAATGATCAGAACACAGTAAAAATTCCCACCGGAATAAGAATGCTTATCAGACGCTGCTGCAATGCAGTGCTTGTAAACGAAAGTTTCAAGGGCTCTGCAGAAATAAGTGTTACCATAGTTGATGATGAGGCTATCCATGCACTCAACCTTCAGCACAGAGGTATTGACAGGTCTACTGACGTACTCTCCTTCCCTCTTGGAGTTGACGGCGTTTATGACCTCAACAACGATACGGGCGCACAGATGCTCGGAGATATCGTTATTTCAATTGAACACGCTATCAAGCAGGCTGACCTTTACGGACATTCTTTATACAGAGAAATAGCGTTCCTGACGGTACACTCAATGCTTCACCTTCTCGGTTACGATCATGAGCCCGGCGGAATGGAACTTGTAAAAATGAGAGAAAAGGAAGAAGCAGTACTTACCCAGCTCGGTCTTGTGAGAAACGGCAGTTACTATACGGTGGAAGAATAATGGAAAATTTCAAAGGATTTCTCCGAAGCTTTGTATATGCTTTCAGAGGAATAAAATATATGATTCAGAATGAAAGAAATTTCAGATTTCATATAACATTCATGGCTTATATGTTCGGTATTCTTTCATTGAGCGATTGGTTTGCAATTTCACGTGTTGAATACGCAGTACTTATACTTACCTGCGGTTCGGTTATATCAGCAGAGGTATTTAATACGGCTTTGGAAAACACCGTCAACCTTGCAAGGGAAGAGCACACCGAATACGGCAGGATATCAAAGGATACAGCAGCAGGTGCGGTGCTTGTAAATGCAATTTTCGCTGTAATAACAGGCCTTATTATTATGCTGCAGCCTGAAGCCTTCAGAAAGATGGCTGATTATTTCATCTCAAACCCTCTGATGCTTCTTGTTTTTATAATAAGCCTTATCCCTGCGGTAATTTTTGTTTTGTACGGTGTAAACTTCAGAAAAAGGAAATAATATATGTCTGAGATATTCAAAAGAACAGAAATGCTTTTAGGCTCCGATGCTGTAAACAGGCTCGGAGCTTCTGCTGTTGCAGTTTTCGGAGCAGGCGGCGTAGGCGGATGTGTTATTGAAGCTCTCGCAAGAAGCGGTATAGGCAGAATTGACATTATAGATAACGATACGGTAAGCGAAAGCAACATTAACCGTCAGATTATCGCAACGGCAAAAACGGTAGGCCGTCTCAAAACTAAGGTTGCAAAAGAAAGAATCAAGGATATTAATCCCGATTGCTGTGTAAACACCTTTGAGACTTTCGTTCTTCCCGAAAACATTGATGATTTTGATTTTAGTGTTTACAGCTACGTTGTCGATGCTATTGATACGGTTTCGGGAAAGCTCGCAATTATTGAAGCGTGTACAAGGCTCGGTATACCTGTTATATCGTCTATGGGAACAGGAAACAAGCTCGATCCGACTCAGTTTGAAATAACAGACATATATAAAACGAGCGGTTGTCCCCTTGCAAGGGTAATGAGAACCGAATTGAAAAAACGGGGAATAAAAAAATTAAAGGTGCTTTATTCAAAGGAGCAGCCTCTTAATCCTGTTACCCCCGAATTCAACGAAAAAGGGAAAGCCATTCCCGGTAGTGTGTCTTTCGTACCCTCGGTTGCCGGATATATTATCGGCGGTGAGGTTATAAAGGATCTTATAAAAAAATACAAATAAAAGGAAGCGGAACATATGGATCGCACTCTAAAGGATAGTAATTATTGACTTCATTCAGTTGTATTGTATAATATGAATGTAAATTGCGACTTTAAGCTATGAGGTAACTACCACATGCGTGACAGGTGTGGTACTATCTGGCAAATGCACTTATGGTCGTGGCCGTCTATAGCATATGGACCCATGTTATATTTTGACGTCTGCGATTTTGTGCAGACGTCTTTTTTTGTCGCCTTTTACAAATATTAAAAAAAGGGGGAACAATATGTTTTCCAAAATCAAACTGTCATTGCAAAATATCAACTACAAGCTCTATTTCGCACTCCTGTTTTTAGGACTGTGCCCAACCGTTTATACCACGGTGCGAGTGTTTTTTTTAGGGCAGTTTCCGGGCGAATGGTCTTTCTCTATCGCAGGGCAATTATCGTGGTTAAATCTTCTTTATGAAATTATAAACGAAGCAATTATTTTGCCGCTATTTTATTTCATAGGCAGGGTTGCAACCGACAAAAAAGAACTCGCCAACCGAGTTAAAACCGGGCTTTTGATGTCGCTTGGCATTTATCTTGTTATATCCGCTGTTATTGTTTGCTTTGCAAAACCGCTATTATCCTTTATGGCAACCGATTTGAGCATCATTGAAGCATCGGCTACATATATCCGTATTGAAAGCATCGCAAATATCTTTTTAATTCTTTCGCAATTTGTCCTTATAGCACTTGTTACAATCAACAAAAGCAAATATCTATATATTTTAACTATCGCAAAACTTATATTAAGTTTTGCGTGCGATACATTTCTTGTGTCAAACTTGCCAATATCCTTAAACCTCGGTGTAAACGGAATCGGATATTCAAATATCATTGTTAATATTGTTTTGCTCGTTGTATCTTTAATGCTGCTTGCAAAAGAAAATATAAATGTGTTTACCAAAGCAAAACTCGACTTTACCTGGGCTAAAGAATTTATAAAAATCGGCAGGGTTTCAGGTATTGAGTCGCTTGTCCGTAATGTTGCCTATATGGTAATGATTTCTCGAATGGTTAACGTTGTTGGCGAGCAAGGTACATACTGGGTAGCAAATAACTTCATTTGGGGTTGGCTACTTTTGCCTGTCTTGCAACTCGGTGAGCTTATCAAACAAGAAACAGCAACCGCTAAAGAAAAAATCCGTAAAAACGCGCTTGGATATTTTAGTATAACCGCAATGATTTCAGCGCTTTGGTTTGTAAGCATACCGATGTGGAAGCCTTTTATGGCAAACATTTTGCAGTTCAGCGATGTTGATAAGCTGTTTGAATTGGTGCTTGTTCTTGTTGGTTTTTACATGCTCTATGCATTCCAAAACGTGTTCGACTCTATATTTTACGGACTCGGTAAAACTAACTATATGCTTTTTGAGTCAGTAGTAACTAATACGGTTTATTATGGAGTTGCATTTATTCTATATTTAACGGGAGTGTGGACACCGTCGCTTATAGGAATTGCCTTACTGTTTGGTATTGGTAACGCCTTTGACAGCATTGTCTCTCTTGGTGCATTTGTATATCTGCTCAAAAAAGAAAAGATAAACATCCTTAAAGTAGTATAAGATTTAAAGGGTTTTAGGTTCTCCTAACAAGTGGAAAATGTGATATACATTTTCCCTGCTTGCTAGCTAGGTATAAGACAAATTTAAAAGGAAGCACGAAAACGCCCGCATCCCATAAGGAGGTATTTCTTTAAAATGTGAACTAACCGCACGATAATGTGTTAAAAACCACCGATATGCGTCAGCATTATCGGTGGTTTTCGTCTTTTCTCGCACGATTATTTCGCATTTTAAAGTGCTTCGCAGTTTCGTAAGAACTGAAATTTTCTTGTATCGAAGCCACAAAACGCAGCAAGGCTGTCGCCTTGCGAGGCTTTTGACAAAGATACAGGGAATTTTGTTCGAGAAACAAATACTGCCTTATGGGATGTCGGCGAATGACCGTCTCTTTTTATATCTCTTGTCGGGACACTTGCTTCGCAGTATCAGAATTTGCTTCTCAGCTCCGAGAGCACTCTCGTTTCGATTCTCGATACGTAGGACCGTGAAATTCCGAGCTCCTTGGCAAGCTCACGCTGAGTCATCTCGGGCGTATTGTAAAGTCCGTACCGTTTTATAATAATCATACGGTCTCTGTCGCTTTCCATTTCGTCAATAAGCCCGTAAAGCCGTTCGGTTTTTCTTTTAAGGTCAATGTCATCACTTATGGTATCGTCGCAGTAAATTACGTCAATGAGCGTCAGCGGGTTTCCCTCGCTGTCGACGTCAATCGGCTCGTTGACCGATACAACGTTTGCATCCTTCTTTTTAGAGCGGAAAAACATAAGTATTTCATTTTCAATACATCTCGCTGCGTAGGTGGCAAAGCGTATGCCCTTTTCTGCATCGAAGGAGTCTACCGCCTTGATAAGCCCGATAGTGCCTATGGAAATCAGGTCCTCCTGATCATCGTATTCTGACTGATATTTTTTCAGGATATGTGACACAAGACGAAGATTGTGCTCAATGAGTGCTTCCCTTGCTTTTGTGTCCTTTTTTTCTTTCATAAGAGCGAAAAGCTCTTTTTCCTCCTTCTCGGGCAAGGGCTTCGGGAAGGAATTAAGATTCTTAAGATGCAGAAAAAAGAAAAGGAAGCTGCTCAATAGCATTCTGAGCATTTCAAGCATAATATCACCCCGTAAATTATATTAGCCTTCAGCTGCAATAATTACGGAAAAATCAGAAGCCTGTTAACTTCTATTGATAAATTTTCCTTTTTAATATATAATGGTTTTATCTTAAGTTGACGAATGTAATCCGAAATAGCCTGAAAGCGCTCCTTTTAAAGGCTTTTCGCCGCTTCGTCCTCGAAAGGCGTCAGCCTTTCATCGTTCTCAGCGGTCAAAAATCCAAATAAAAATCTTCACTTTCAGGTCGGAGATTTTTTGAACAACGGATTTTTGTCAGTCTGAGGCACAAAACGCAGTGAATCCTTGCGGATTCACGAGTATTTTAACAATAGACCGGCGGAAATCCGTATTCAAAAAACTGTTTCGGATTATATCCGCCAACTTATGGGATGCCGGCGTTTTGAGACGGTCTTTTATCATCTTTTGCTTTTAGGCTTGACGGGCTTGCCGTTTGAATCCTTGAAGTTGCCTGACAGAATGGTAATAACGTCGCTGAACCATCCTAAGCCGAAGGCACCGAGGCTGAACATCCAGAGAATGCCTGTGCCTATTTTGCCTGCATATATGCGGTGCCAACCCCAGAGTCCGAAGAAAAGGCAAAGCAGAAGACAAAGAGCAAAGCTTTTGTTGCTTACCTCAGGAGTGACGTTCATATAAGCCGGCTGATTGTAAGACGGTGCGGGATTATCGTAATACCCCTGATTGACGTAGCTGTTCTGCTGAGGATAACTCTGCTGAGGATAATTTGACTGCGGTGCGGGGTGAACGGGAGTCTGATAATCTGCCTCGGGATAATAATCTGACTGAGGCGGAATATATTCAACCTGCTTTATTTCCTTTGCGGGTATGTACTGAGGAGTGTGACCCTGCTCCCTTGCGATGCGCATCTGCTCTCTGATTTCATCTATTGACTGTCCGCTTTTTGCACCGTTGAGTATTTCGTCAATACGGGTTGCAATAAGGTTTATACATCTTTCCTTCGACTGATAAGCGGGGAATCGGTTAACGTTTGAAAGATAGAAGTTGAAATCGTCACGAAGCTCAAAATTTTCAATCATAAAGGGGAGAATAGGCTTGCCGAGATTTATGGCAAGGTCGATTTCCTTAGGTACGAATTTTGATTCCTGAGTAGCCTCGGATAAAATGAGAATAAAAGCAAAGCAGCTTCTGATGGCTCTGGGTATTTCCTGAGCATAGCTTGAGCCGCCGGGTATTGAATCGGGTGCCATCCAGCAGGGTATACCTCTTGCCGAAAGCTGATCCTTGACCCAGAGTGCTTCTTCAAGGTCATCTGTTTTATAGCTTATGAAAGCGTAGCTCATTGCTTTGTCATCCTCCTTTCTTTTCGATAATTATAGCAGAGAACCGATTGTATTTCAATATCAATTACAATTTTTATGCTTAGCTCTTTTTGTAAACAAAGATAGCAAAATCAACTGTTACGTCAAGACTGTCATAGCCGAGAAGCTTCTGCCTGTCCTTTTCACTTGTGCGGTAATAATAGGGGGTCATTGCAAAAAGACTGTGTATATCCTCCTTGCAGGACAGATGAATTCTTTCGCTTACCTTGATTTTTTCTCTGAGCGTGAGCTTATCTGCTTCGGGCGGCATTTCGTCGTTTTTATAGGGGGTATCGTAAAGAATCTCCTTCATTTCATAAAGGTGGTTTTCACCTGCGACTGCTGTTATGATTATGCCGTCATCCTTTAAAATGCGGCTGAATTCCCTGTCGTGAAAGGGGGCAAAAAGGTGGAAGCCCACGTCAACAGATTTGCTTTCAAGGGGAATCGATGAAAGGTTAGCCACGAAATATGCGGCACCGTTCTTCCTTTTGGCGGCAAGACGTACCATTTCCTTTGAAAGGTCAAAGCCGTACATTCTGCAGGGGAGAGCCCTTATAATTTCGTCGCTGTACCAGCCCTCACCGCAGCATATATCGCACAGGGCAGGGCTTTCCTGTCCGTGCTCCTTTATTATTCTGACGATTTCGTTTTTCAGTGCAGAGAAGTATCCTTTTTCAAGGAAGCTTTTTCTTGAAAAAGCCATATCCTTGTTGTCACCGATGCTTTCGCCTGCCTTGTGATTACCTGCAAGAAGGTTTACGTAGCCCTCCTTTGCAATATCAAAGCAGTGCCCTTTTTCACATCTGAGAGAGCGGTTTTCTTCAATAAGAACGTTTTTACAAACAGGACAAATAATATCTGACATTTTTTTCACCTTTTATTGAAAAATTCATTTATCTGTGTTATTATACAAAAAAAGATGTTTACAGTCAATAAAGGTCTTTTTATTGGCTTGGAATAATATGATTTTTACGGGTGATTTTATGAAAAAAAGATTGATTGCATTACTTCTTGCTGCCTCAATGCTTTTCGGACTTGCGGGCTGTCAGGACGTTTCTATAACAAGTGATCTGTATATATCCGAGGTTATGTCAAATAACGTAACCACGATTGCGGATGAAAACGGTGATATGTGTGACTGGATTGAAATTCACAATCCCACCGCATCACCTATAAGCCTCGGCGGATATATGCTTACGGATAATTCGGAAAATATGAATAAGTTCACCTTCCCCGATTTTACCATTGATGCAGGTGAATACGTTGTTCTTTTTGCTGACGGCGTTGAAAAAATCGATACGGAAAACCGTATTATCCACGTGCCCTTCTCCATAAGCACAAAGGGTGAGAGCCTTTTCCTTTACAACGCAAAGGGCAGACTTCTTTGCAGAGTGAACGTTATCGGCCTCGAAAACGACCAGAGCTACGGCCTCGGCGAGGGCGAGAGGATGGTTGTTTTCTCATCACCCACACCGGGCTATGCCAACACCGAAAGCGTACAGTCTGAGGACACTCAGCAGGAGACCTTCGACGGCGAGCTTTACATCAATGAATACGCACCCAACTGTACTCAGACTCTTATGGATGACGAGGGTGAGTTTGTTTCATGGGTTGAGATTTATAATGACTCCGATAAGAAGGTGAATCTCAAGGGCTACAGCCTTTCTGACGATGCGGTTGAGCCCGACAAGTGGGTCTTCCCCGATTTCAGACTTGAAGCGGGAGCTTATGCGCTTGTTTATCTTTCAGGCAAAACAAAGCAGTACGACGGCACAAACAAGATTCACGCTACCTTCAAGCTTAACGGCAAGGAGGGCAGCGTCAGCCTCTATGATAAAAACAAAACGGTTGTTGACACCTGCAAGGTTGAGGAGCTTGTCTCCAACCTTTCCTACGGAAGAAGCACGGAAAACAAATCGGAATTCCTTTATTACGCCAAGCCTACTCCCGGTAAGGAAAATACAACCAAGGGCTTTGACAGCATTGACAGTGCAAGATTCACCGTCAACCGTGAGGTTGCTATCACGGAGGTTGCACCTGTCAATACAACCGTACCTCAGTCGGCAAATGACGAATACTTTGACTACGTTGAGCTTTATAACACAGGCTCAGAGGATATTAACCTTATGAACTACAGACTCTCCGAATCAAAAAAGTCGGAGAGTTTTAAGCAATTACCTGACGTAACGGTAAAGCCGGGCGAGTATGTTGCTATTTTCTGCGGAGACAGCGACTATGTGAGCAAAAAGACGGGTAACATCTATATCAACTACGGTCTTAACCGATACGGCGAAACTGTTTTTCTTATGGATAAGGATAACGTTATCGTTGACTCCTTTTCATATAGCCGTCTTATGAGCGGATATTCAAGCGGCAGGGATATTAACGGTACTCTTGATGAGGTCTGCTTCGGTAAGCTTACACCGGGTAAGGCAAACCCCACAGTCACCCTCGGCAAATCTCTTGCAAATCCCGAGCTTTCACGCTCAAGCTCCTATGTTGACAAGGGAACACAGGTTGAAATAACCGCCGCCAACGGCGATATCAGATATACTCTTGACGGAAGTGAGCCTACGGTAAAGTCGCCTCTTTATTCAGAGCCTATTACCGTCAACAAGACTACGGTTATCAGAGCGAGAAGCTTCAAGGACGGCTACGTGCCTTCGGAAACCGTCTGCGGAACCTACCTTGTTACCGACAGGGTTCACGACCTTGACGTTGTCTTCCTTACCACCGATGAAAAGAATCTTTATGATTATCACACGGGCATCTGGGCTGACGGTCCCAACATCGGCAAGGAATTTCCTTACGTGGGTGCAAACTACTGGGAGGAATGGGAGAGACCTGTTAATTTTGAATATATGACCGCTGACGGTGTTTCTCAGGTCAGCTTTGATGCGGGCATCAAGGTTTTCGGTCAGTACAGCCGAGCCAATCCGCAGAAGAGCGTATCTATAAATCTCCGTGACAAATACGGACCTACTGAGGTTTGCTATCCATTCTTTAAGGATAACAACACCAACGTGTTCTCATCCCTTCTTCTGAGAAACAGCGGACAGGATTATAACATTGCCCATATCAGAGATGCCTTCTGTACAATGGTTATCAAAAATCAGATGGATATCGACCTTATGGATTACCGTCCCGTTGTTTGCTACGTCAACGGTAAATACCACGGTATATATGACCTTCGTGAAAAGATTGACGAGGATTATCTTGCAAACCACCACGGCATTGATCCCGATAACGTTGATGTTATCAAGGGTAACAATATCGTCAAAAACGGTACAATGGATAATTACACCGCTCTTTGCGAATACATCAAGACCCACGATATGACAAACGACGAGTATTATAACTACGTCTGCAGTCAGATCGATATTGACGAGCTTATCTGCTATTGGATGTGCGAATCCTTCTTTACAAACACCGATACGGGTAATATAAAGTTCTGGCGTGAAAATACCGAGGGAGCAAAGTGGCGTTGGGTATTCTTTGACGTTGACTGGGCACTTTTCGGCTCAACCTATACGACCAATATCTTTGATAATTATATGGACCCCGTCGGTCACGGCGTCGGCAGAGGCTTCCGTACTACAATCACAAGTAATATCATCAAAAACAAGCACTTCCGTCAGCGTATGATGGAAATCTGCGGTCAGCATCTTAAAACCACCTTTGATACGGACAGAATGCTTAAGATTCTTGATGAGCTTGTGGCTGAAATTGACAGCGAGATGCCGTATCACTACGACAGATGGCAGGTACACACCTATGACAACTGGCTCAAGAGAGTTGATACGGTGCGTAATATAGTCAAGGAAAAGAACGAAATATTCAGAGGTCACGTTATTGATGCTCTTAATATGACTCAGGCTGAAATTGATATGTACTTCAATTAAATACAGGCGGTTTAAAATAATTTTTTCACCCCTTGAAATTTATATAAAACTGTTATATAATGTAAACACAAAATTAATAGGAGGAAGCATTATGGAACTCTGGCTTAAAATCGAAGCAATATTAATCAAGCTCTGGAATAAACTTTATGAATTCCTTATCGGCGACATTTTAGGTGAGGAACTTAATCCTGACTTTTATATTCCTGAGGAAGAATAATAATTGTTCAGAATGGCTGTTTTACCGACAGCCATTCGGTTTTATAGGTGATAAATATGATCAAAGAATATCTTGAAATCGGAAAGATAACCTCCAGCCACGGCATAAGGGGTGAAATGCGCTTTCAGCCCTGGTGCGACAGTCCCGAATTTCTCACAAGCTTCAGAACTCTTTATTATGATAAAAAGGGTGAAAAGTCCGTAAAGGTAAAGGCACGTCCCAACGGAGAAATGGCGATACTTAAAATTGAGGGCATCGATACCGTTGAGGACGCGGCAAAGCTTCGAGATAAGGTGCTTTATATGAAGCGTTCAGATGCAAAGCTTCCCGAGGGTCAGTATTTCATTCAGGAGCTTATTGACTGTAAGGTGTATGATGCTGACGATGAAGGTATCTGCTACGGGGTACTTTGCGATGTAAGTCAGACGGGCGCAAATGACGTCTGGCACATTGAAAAGGACGGAAAGGAATATCTTATTCCTGCTATTCCTCCCGTTGTTATCAGCACCGACGTTGAAGCGGGAGTAATAAAAATAAGACCCCTGAGAGGAATTTTTGACGATGAGGATTGATATACTTACGCTGTTTCCCGAAATGTGCGAGTCTGTGCTTGCTGAAAGCATTATCGGAAGAGCAAGGCAGGAAAAGGCGGTCGAAATAAACTGCACACAGATAAGGGATTATTCAAAGGATAAGCATAAGAGAGTTGACGATACTCCCTACGGCGGCGGTATGGGAATGGTTATGCAGGTTGAGCCCATATACGACTGCTTCAACGACCTTTGCGAAAAAATAGGTAAACGCCCCCATCTTATATTTATGTCTCCTCAGGGTAAGGTGCTCACTCAGCAGAAGGTCAAGGAGCTTTCTGAGATGGAAAACATCGCCATCCTCTGCGGACACTACGAGGGAGTTGACGAAAGGGTCATAGAGGAAATTGTTGACGAAGAGATATCGATAGGTGACTACGTGCTTACGGGCGGTGAGCTTCCTGCTCTTGTTCTTGCTGACAGTATTTCACGTATGCTTCCCGGTGTACTTGCCAATGAAACCGCATTTTCAGACGAAAGCCACTACAGCTCTCTGCTCGAATATCCTCAGTACACCCGTCCTTATGAGTGGCACGGAAGGCAGGTTCCGGATATACTGTTATCAGGGCACCATGCTAATATAGAGAAGTGGAGACGTGAGAGAAGCCTTGAGCGTACCTATCTGCGCCGTCCCGATATGCTTTCAAAGGCTGAGCTTTCAAAGAAGGATATTGAATATCTGAGGGAGCTTAAAAAGGCGGTCAAGGATAAGTAAAGCTGATGCACGGCAACGGATCAGGCTTGACTGTAAAAATTAAGCTGTAGCGCGTTGGCTCTCGTATCTCAGCCCTTGGCCGCAGTTTCATTTGTCTCGTCAATTTACACAAAATACATTATTGATTTTGTGCAACATTTAGTCTACCAACCAAAATGTTCAAAACTGCATTTTTTTCGTTGACGAAGTAAAGTTTTGTGGTATAATAAGTAAGAATTTGAAATCAAAAATTCTTTTGTGTAGGAGTAATAGATATGTTTGTTAAAGATGTAAAAGTTCAGAATCAGGTAGGTCTTCACGCTCGTCCCGCTACTTTCTTCATCCAGAAGGCAAATGAGTTCAAGTCATCAATCTGGGTTGAAAAGGAAGAGAGAAGAGTAAACGCAAAGAGCCTTCTCGGCGTTCTTTCACTCGGCATCATGGGCGGCACAGACATCCGTATCATCGCCGGCGGCGTTGATGAGGAGCAGGCTGTTGAAGAGCTTGTTAAGCTTGTTGAATCAGGCTTCACAGAATAAGATCTGAATAAAAAAACATCTCCGCAGCTTTTTGCGGAGAATTTTTTTGTCTTCAAATCTTAAGAAAAACTGAAGATTTTCTTAAATTATTGTTTTTTCAGAAAGCAGTGCTATAATATTGGCATAGTCTGATTTTTGTGGGGGGAATGCATATGAAAAAGAGAATTCTAATATTCTTTGTTTTACTTGTTGCTTTGCTTTTCAGCTTTGTGCTCCTGCAGAAAAACAGTGAGGACAATGATATTCCTGAGGTCAAAGTGATTGTTAATCAGCAATGGGAGAATGACGAGGGCTCAGATGAATATAGCAGCTGTGTGTGCGTTCTTGATACAGATAACCTTTCTTTTTCATATGTTGAAGTGAGTGAAGGTATATATAATATTTTTCAGCTTGGTAACGGAGGATACTGTACGGCTGAAGAAAAGGAAGGAAACACTGTTTTAAGAGTATATAATGATGAATCGGTTGAATATGAGTTAAAGCTCAATTTCATACCTGATCAGATTTTTGAAACGGAGGGCGAAATAATCCTCAGAAAACAAACTGAATTATATAAGGTTGACTTAAATAATCTGGCGGTGAATTATTGGAAGCAGATTAAAGAAAACACAACCGTGTATTTTTCCGATACAATGTTTTGTTATAATGACGCTGACGGAATAAGTGTACATAGCCGTGATTTTGAAAAGCACATTGATACTGAGGCGTTTTGCCTTGACGTTATAGATTCTGATACATTGCTTCTGGCAAAAGAAATACCGTTAAGCTTTCTTATATACAGATACAGTATATCCGACGGAAAGAAGAGCGATCTCTGCTTTGTTAGTGACGGCGGTTATATATTCAATGCGGCTGTGAGTGCGGAAAAAACATATCTTCTTTGCTTCACTTCTGACGGTGAAGGTATGCTGAAGCCCTATCTTTTAAATCTTGAAACTATGAAAAAGACAAAATGTGATTTCAAATGTGACTGCGTAAATTCAATACAGATACTTAATTAAAAAGACACTGCACAATAAAGTGCGGTGTCTTTAATACTATATATGGCACAAATGCCCGCAGGGCATTCCCTGACTACTGGCTACTGGCTACTCAATTAACCACGTTAACCGGCTTACCCTCGATAAAGCCCTTGATGTTAGCCTTGAGGGTTTCCATAAGGCGTGAGCGTGACTCAAAGCTTGCCCATGCAAGGTGAGGAGTAATAATACACTTTTCAGCCTTGAGCAGGGGGTTATCTGCCTTCGCGGGCTCAACGGAAAGCACGTCAACACCTGCACCTGCGATGACACCCTCTTCAAGTGCCTGACGAAGGTCCTCCTCGTTGATGACCGCACCTCTTGAGGTGTTGATAAGGTAAGCGGTCTTTTTCATTTTCTTGAGGAATTCCATATTTACAAGTCCTTCTGTTGCCGCATTGAGGGGACAGTGAAGAGAGATAACGTCGCTCTGAGTAATAACCTCATCAAGTGATACAAAATCAACAGAGCCGAAGCCGTCGTAGCTTCTTGTGTTAGGTGAGTAGGCGATAACCTTCATCTTGAAGCCGTTTGCAATCTGTGCAACTGCAGAGCCGATTTTACCGAAGCCTACAATACCCATTGTTTTACCTGCAAGCTCTGTGAGGGGAGTCTTCCAATAGCAGAAGTGCTTGCTCTTTGTCCATTCACCCTCTTTTACGGTGTCGTTGTGAAGAGCTACGTTATTTGTGATTTCAAGAAGAAGTGCAAACACAAGCTGTGAAACACCGTCTGTGCTGTAGGCAGGGATATTTGAAGCAATAACGCCCCTTTCTCTTGCGTAAGCAGTATCAATCATATTAAAGCCCGTAGCAAGTGTGGAAATATACTTAAGCTTGGGAAGCTGACTTAAAACCTCTTTAGTGAGAAGCTTTTTATTTGTGATAATAACGTCTGCATCCTTTGCTCTTTCCACAACCTGATCCTGTTCCGAGGCCTCGTGGATAACGACCTCGTCAAAATAATCACCGAGCCATTCCCAGGAAAGGTCACCGGGGTTAGCTTCATAAGCGTCAAGAATTACAACCTTCATAATTTACCTCCGCGGTTATATTTATATTAATGTTCCCGCTTATCATATCACATATAATATCTTTTGTCACTAACAGACGCTTAATATTTTTATCTTTATTCATTTTTTTTATAAAAAATACTTATAATCGGTTGACTGTAAGCGGCTTTTGGGATAAAATAACATTGGTATTGTCTGTATTTTTGATGTAGGGAGAGCTGCAGGTGAAAAAGAGGACAACAAGCCGTATATTTCTTCTTACGGCTGCGATTTGCTTTATAACGGCTACGGGTCTCACGGTGCTTCTGACGCTTGTTGCTACAGATGAATTCGCACAGTGGTACTCACGCTATAACAGCACCCTTGAAAGCTATGAGCTGTGGATTGAAACCTATGGAGCCACAGCAGTCACGGTTGTCATTATTCTTTTTAATTATTTTATCAAGGCTTATCTTCCATGGTTTCCGGTTTCGTGCCTTTGTGTTGCAAGTGCGGTGATTTTTAAGTGGTACATTGCCGCCGCAATAAATATTGTCGGTATGATAATTTTCTTTACCGCCAAATTCCGTAAGGGAAGAAAGCACGGCGGAGGAAGGGCGGAAAAGCTTCTTGAAAAATACCGTAAGCCCCACGATTTTATCGAATGCGGAAAATTGGGCTCGAGAGCGGTGCTTTTCCTTGCAAGATTTCTTCCGGGTGTACCCTTGGGTGCGGTCAGCGTTTTTTACGGCTCGACGGATATTTCCTACAGTCAGTATATACTTGCCTCTGTAGCGGGTATCAGCTATAAGCTTTTCACCTATATCACCATCGGCAGACACGTTTTTGACCCTGCATCCTTCAGCTTTATTGCTCCTTTCATACCGCAGTTTATAATTATGGGCTTTGTGATGCTTTCCATCAGCGGAGTGACCTATGCAGCCCGTAAAGGCAGGGGAGCCTCAGAACAGTAACAAATTATATTTAAATAAAAAATCAACTTGAAAGGCAGATTGTTATGATTAACTTTAACGAGATGAAAGAAAAACTTGAAAACAAGCTTCTCGACAGTGAATTCGCTGTTGTTTACAAGCAGGAGGCTATTGCCGCACAGTATGCCAGATACCTTGAGGTTATGGGTGCTTTCTCGGAGCTTTTCGATAAGAACGGTGAAAGAGAGGTAGCACTTTTCTCTGCACCCGGCAGAAGTGAAATCGGCGGTAACCATACCGACCACAACCACGGTCTTGTTCTTGCTGCAGGTATAAGCCTTGATGCTATTGCTGTTGCTTCAAAAAATGACGAGGGCATCATCAGAATCAAGTCAGCAGGCTATCCTATGGATACCGTAAACTGTGACGAGCTTGACGTCAAGGAATGTGAAATGGGCAAGAGTCAGTCCATTATCAGAGGTATCACCGCACGCTTCAAGGAGCTCGGCTATAAGGTAGGCGGCTTTGATGCTACGACTGCATCTCAGGTTCTTTCAGGCTCAGGCCTTTCATCCTCGGCGGCCTTTGAGGTGCTTGTATGTACTATGCTCAGCCACCTTTACAATGACGGCAAGGTTGACCCTGTTGAGGTTGCAAAGATTTCACAGTACAGTGAAAACGTATACTTCGGCAAGCCCTGCGGTCTTCTTGATCAGATGGCATGCTCAGTAGGCGGCTTCGTTTCAATTGACTTTGAGGATACCTCAAAGCCTGTTGTAAATAAAATTGATTTTGATTTCGCATCCTCGGGCTACTCGCTTTGCATCATCGATACAAAGGGCAGCCATTCAGATCTTACCGATGACTATGCAGCAGTACGCCGTGAAATGGAAATGGTTGCAGAATTCTTCGGCAAGAAGGTTTTAAGAGAGGTCTCAAAGGCCGACGTTATCGCAAATGCAGGTGCAATCGCAAAGGCAGTAAGTGAAAGAGCAGTTATCAGAGCACTTCACTACTACGGCGAAAACGAAAAGGTTGTTATGCAGGCAGAGGCTCTTTCAAAGAACGATTTTGACGCCTTCAAGCAGCTTATCATCGCAAGCGGCTTTTCATCATATATGTATAATCAGAACGTTTACACCCAGAAGGCAGGCGCTGCACAGCCTCTTTCACTTGCTCTTTGCATCAGCGAGCAGATGCTCAAGGGTAAGGGCGCATGGCGAGTACACGGCGGCGGCTTTGCAGGTACAATTCAGGCATTTGTTCCCAATGCAGACGTTGAGGCATATACCTCAGCTATGAAGTCAATTTTCGGTGACGATGCTGCATACGTGCTTTCAGTAAGGCCCTTCGGCGGCGTAAAAATTGCCTGATAAAATTTATAAATCGGGAGAATTGTTATGAAACAGTTATCTAAAAGACTACTATCTGTTTTTCTCTGTATTGTTATGATTGCCTCGTCGGCGGCTATGATGTTTCAGACCGAGGCGGCGGAGCAGGTTGCAAAGCTTAACGTTGTTTCGGTAAAAAAGGACAGCGTAACCCTTTCATGGACAAAGGTTGAGGACGCTCACGGCTACCGTATTTTCAGATATCTCACCACAGAGAAAAAATGGAAGGCTATCAAAACAACAACAGCACTCAGCTATAGTGATACAGAGGTTGACAGTGCTTCGATTTACTATTACGTTGTCAGAGCCTATAAATACGTCAACTCCAAGGCTGTATTCGGTCAGAATTCCAATACCGTAAAGGTGCTTGTTCCTCCGGGAAAGGTAACAGGTCTCAAGATGACCTCCTCTACGGTGGATTCAATCAGTCTTTCGTGGAATAAGCAGAGCGGTGCAACGGGTTATCAGGTTTACGTGTATAATACCGCAACCCAGAAATTCCAGAGAAAAGCAACTGTAAATACAACGACCTGTACACTTACGGGCCTTGAAATGGGTAAGACCTATAATATATGTGTCAAGGCATATATAAGAAGCGGAACGACCGCCTACGGCTCAATGTCTTCAACACTCAAGGCATCTACTAAGGGTCCTCAGATGCCCACGTCAGTCAAGGGTACGGCTGATCCTGCAAATAACGCCATCCACCTTACGTGGAAGGGCTCTTCTTCAAATGCAGGATACGAGGTTTACTATTATAACTCAACGCTCGGTAAATGGCAGAGCCTCGGCTCTACCACGGCAACAAGCTTCACCGTGACGGGTATTTCACAGACCTCAGCCTATACCTATGCGGTTGTAGCCTATGCCAAGGTTTCAGGCAAAACCGTTTATACCGATAAGAGCTCATCGGCAGTTGTTTATTACAAGAGCCCGGAGGCTCCCGATAACAACATGTCTCAGGATATGGAAAAGAAGGGTATCTTCGGTTATCTTTACGATTCAAAGGAAAAGTGCTTCTACACCGCCTCAGACCCATGGCAGAGGCTTGTCGGCTACAATGCAATCTTTGACGTTTGTGCGCCCTTTACCTTTATCGATTTTGATACAGTAAGACTTGATTTCAAATATCAGGATAAGGACTGGAGAATTCAGCTCTGGAAGGGTCAGTACGGACTTCTCTTCTACGGTGCGGAGGTCGGCGTTTATACCAAGCCTCAGGACAGAAAGCTTGCCCATTATAACTGTGCTTCAGATGATGAGCTTCTTATGATGGAAATGGATTTCATGCAGAAAAAGAAAACTGTAGGCGGAGAAAGCTGGGTAAACAAATTCTCAAGACCCTACGGTCAGTACTGGTGGTGCACAGGCTTTATTCCCGGTAATCTTTTCGGTAATTTTGATAATCTCAGACTTGATATGAGAATCACCGCAAAGGATAACGAAATGCTCAAGGGCATTACCTCAGCTCTTGAAAAGAACGGCATAAAGTATACCGTCAAGGGACTCGACATCTATTTCGATTACGAATAAATTTTACGGACTGTCAGCGTTATGCCGGCAGTCCTTTTCGTATTAAAATAAAACTCTTTTTTGTCTTTAGTCACTTGATTTTTGTTTTACATACTGATATAATATTTAACCGAGTATAAATATTAATACCGGGAGGTTAAATATATGATTCGTACAGAAATTGCAAAGCTTTACGAAAATGCCGCTCAGTACACAGAGGGCAAGGTTACAGTTGCGGGCTGGATAAGAACAAACCGTGACTCAAAGGTATTAGGCTTTATGGAGCTTAATGACGGCAGCTGCTTCAAGGGTGTGCAGGTCGTTTTCGAAAAGGAAAAGATTGATAATTTTGCTGAGGTTGCAAAATATAACGTAGGTGCGGCAGTTATCGTTGAGGGTGACCTTATTCTCACTCCCGAAGCAAAGCAGCCCTTTGAAATCAACGCTACAAAGGTTACTCTTGAGGGTGCATCGGCTCCCGAATATCCTCTTCAGAAAAAGAGACATTCACTTGAATATCTTCGTACAATTGCACACTTAAGACCCCGTACAAATATCTATTCAGCTGCTTTCAGAGTGCGTTCCGTTGCCGCTCAGGCAATTCACCGCTTCTTTGAATCAAGAGGCTTCATTTATGCACATACACCTCTCATTTCCTGCTCAGACTGTGAGGGTGCAGGTGAGATGTTCAGAGTAACAACTCTCGATATGGAAAATCCTCCCAGAACAGAGGATGGCGAAATCGATTACAGCGAGGACTTCTTCGGCAAGAGCGCATTCCTTACCGTTTCAGGTCAGCTTCAGGGCGAAATTATGGCTCAGGCCTTCGGCAAGATTTATACCTTCGGTCCTACCTTCAGAGCTGAAAAGAGCTACACTCAGCGTCACGCTGCAGAGTTCTGGATGATTGAGCCTGAAATTGCTTTTGCAGACCTTAACGATGATATGGAGCTTGCAGAAAGCATGATCAAGTTCGTTATCAATTATGTTATGGAAAATTGCAAGCAGGATATTGAATTCCTCAATCAGTTTGTTGATAAGGAGCTTATCGAAAGACTTACAGCAGTTGCTTCATCAGACTTTGCAAGAGTAACATATACTGATGCTGTAAAGATTCTCGAGGAAAACAACGACAAGTTTGAGTTCAAGGCATACTGGGGCTGCGATCTTCAGACAGAGCACGAGCGCTTCCTTACAGAGCAGATTTTCAGAAAGCCTGTTTTCGTTACCGATTATCCCAAGGAAATCAAGGCCTTCTATATGAGACTCAACGATGACGGTAAGACCGTTGCAGCCTGTGACCTTCTTGTTATGGGCATCGGTGAAATCGTCGGCGGCAGCCAGAGAGAAGAAAGATATGACGTTCTTCTTGAAAGAATCAAGGAGCTCGGCCTTAGCGAAGAGGATTACTGGTGGTATCTTGATCTTCGTAAGTACGGCGGCACAAAGCACGCAGGCTTCGGTCTCGGCTTTGAAAGACTTGTAATGTACCTTACAGGTATTTCAAACATCAGAGACGTTCTTCCCTTCCCCAGAACAACAGGCTCTGCAGATTTTTAATTCAGCTTGAAAATATAGAATATACAAAGGAGGACAAATTATGTCAGCACTTAAGGATTACTCAAAAGAAAAGCTCCTCTTTTTAAAAGAAGAACTCGAAGAACAGTACGAAGCATATAAGGCTCAGGGTCTTAAGCTTGATATGTCAAGAGGTAAGCCCGGCTCAGATCAGCTTGCAGTTTCAAATGCGCTTCTTGATGCTGTAACCTCAAGAGACTGGGAGGACGATGCAAGTAATCACAGCCTTGAATACAGAAACTACGGCCTTCTTACAGGCATTATTGAATGTAAGGAGATTTTTGCAAAGCTGCTCAAGGTACCCGTAAACAACGTTATTGTCTGCGGTAACTCAAGCCTTAATATGATGTTTGACTATATCACACAGTGTATGCTCACAGGCTCAGGCGGTAAGCCCTGGAAGGATCAGCAGGATATCAAGTTCCTTTGTCCTTCTCCCGGCTATGACAGACACTTCTCAATCTGTGAATACTACGGAATCAAGCTTATTCCCGTTGATATGACCGAAACAGGACCTGATATGGATGCTGTTGAGGAGCTTGTAAAGGATCCTACGGTTAAGGGTATGTTCTGTGTTCCCAAGTATTCAAACCCCACAGGTATCACTTATACCTCAGAGGTTGTTGACAGAATTGCGGCAATGACTCCCGCAGCAGATGATTTCAGAATCATCTGGGATAACGCTTACATCATCCACGACCTTGAGGAGCACGGTGAAAAGCTCGACAATATCTTTGACGTGCTTAAAAAGTACGGTCATGACGATATGGTAATTGAGTTTACCTCAACCTCAAAAATCAGCTTCCCCGGTGCAGGTGTTGCAGTTCTTGCAGCATCTGACAGAAACATTGAAATGATAAAGAGCCGTATGTCTGTACAGACAATCGGTTACGATAAGCTCAATCAGTTCAGACACGTTAAGTTCTACAAGGATGTTACAGGCATCAAGAATCATATGAAGCTTCACAGAAACATCCTTGCTCCCAAGTTCAAGGCAGTTATCAACGAGTTCGAAAACAGCCTCGGTAAGTACGGCGTTGCAACATGGACCAAGCCTAAAGGAGGCTACTTTATCTCACTTGACGTTATGGAAGGTACTGCAAAGCGTGTATATCAGCTTTGTAAGGATGGCGGTGTTACACTTACAACCGTAGGTGCAACCTTCCCGTACGGATACGATCCTAAGGATCAGAATATCAGAATTGCTCCCTCATATCCTCCCGTTGACGAGCTTATGACAGCAACAAAGCTTCTCTGCATCTGTGTAAAGCTTGCCGCTATAGAAAAGCTTCTTGCAGAAATGGAATAAAAAAAATCAGTACACCTCGTCTGAGGTGTACTTTCTTTATGCTTCTTAAAGCTTAGCCCTTGAGAATAATACCCAGAATCTCAACCTGCATTTTGTCGGGCAGAGCATTGAGAATGCGAAGCAGAGGATTACGGTTGATGTTGTAAAGATATTTGGGGTGCTTGCTTTCGAGTGCATCGAGAACAAGGTCTGCAATTTTCTGAGCGGGGATGTGTCTTGACTCCACGCTGTCAACGATTTTGCCGAATTTCTGAGCGTTACATTTATACATCCTTGTGTTTTCAACAAAACGGCTTATAGCCTTTGTTGATGCGTCGAGAAGGCCTGTATTTACCGCGCCGGGACGGATAATGCTCACGGGAATACCGAGAAGGTTGGTTTCCATACGAAGGGAGAAGGCATATTTTTCAAGCACGGACTTTGTAATACCGTAAATACCGTTGAAGGGGAGAGGGTCAAGGGGTGCCAGCTCACTTGATGTGATGATAATACGGCTGCCCTTCTGAAGCATAGGCGCAAAAATCTTATTCACACGGAAAACACCGAAAAAGTTGATGTCAAAGATGCGGATAAATCTTTCCTCGCTCATTTCGATAAGAGAATCCATATCGTAAATGCCTGCAGTATGTACTATCGCATCAAGCACGGGCGTAAAGGCTTTGATTTCTTCCATAACCTTGCCTATTGAGTCACTGTCGGTAACGTCGCAGTTATAAAAGTGAAGGCCCTCTATTTTTTCACCCTCCTTATAATCTATACCGAAAACGCGGTATCCCTTTGCAATAAGACTTTTGCTTATTGCGCTGCCCATACCGCCGGTAGCACCGGTTACAAGAATATTTTTCATGTTTTTTCTCCTTTGGTTTATGATGAATTTATTATAACACTCACTATAATTACTGTCAAGAAACAGAAACGACAGTATGTCTTTCTTTAATCGGCGGTAAAATAAAAACGGCAGTACGCTGTGTACTGCCGTGGGGTTTATCTGTTTGTTTTAGGGTTATTTGTTCTTCCTAAAAGATAATCAACAGAAACGTCGTAGAAATCAGCCAGCTTGATAAGAATTGCTGTAGGTATGTCGTGCTCTCCTGTTTCATATTTTGAATATCCTGTCTGACTCATACCGAGATGTTTTGCAATTTCTGTCTGATTTATATCCTTGTCTTCGCGTAAATCTCGTATTCTTTGGTACATAATATCACCTCTGAATAGATATTATGTTAACCTGAAACAGGTTATTGACTTTTAATCCGAAACGGGTTGAAATGTGCTTGGAATTATTTTTGCTGAGTTGGTGAAAAAATGGTGTGCTCTTTTTTCGCTCATAGAAACATTCCTGGCGGTCTCGGGCAACTGCTGAAAAAAGAAATCAGTAGTATAATAGAATTTGCGGGCACCGATATTACATTTTATGTTGGTGATAAGGGTCATTTTGACCGACTTGTTCAGATGACGCTTGTTTCATTGAAGGATAAATACCCCGATATTAAAGTATATGTTATTCTTGATTATATACCCGTTAAACAGGATAATTATTTCGGTCTTCCCACACTTGTGCCGGAGACCGTCGAACAGGCACCGAAGCGCTTTGCAATATCTCACAGAAACAGATGGATGATAAACGAATGCGATTTAGCGATAGTATATTATTATGATGTTACGGGCAACACGGGGAAGCACGTTGATATGTTAAAAAGAAAGAATAAAACAATTATAAATATTGCCGATATGATGATATAAAACCTTGACAACCCTCTCAACTTATGCTAAAATCTAACGGATATTTGATTTGGCAGTGATAAAGAGGAGTAACACATCCTTCCTTTGCAGAGAGAAGACGGTCGGTGCAAGTCTTTAAGTGAAAATGTGTGAAGGTAGCTTTTGAGCCTTGGGAAGAAAGAGTATTCGATTAGACCCCGACGTATGTCTGCGTTAAAGATATTGAGTGCGGTGTGTTTTTACACCGAATTCAGGTGGTACCACGGAAACAAAACTCCGTCCTGATTTTTGTCAGGACGGAGTTTTTAATGCAAAATGCAGAATGCAGAATTGCGCCTGAAGAGGTACGAATATCAATTTTTATCCCGTTAAGTAAAATGATACCGTAGGGACCGACGTCCTCGGCGGTCCGAAAAGAATGTAAAATTGCAGCTTAGTCTGCTCAGAAAATAGTTAATAATAATTTTCGGTAAGCGGAGAAAAACGGAAAGAAGGGATGCCGTTAAAACGGTAATTCCGAATTCCGAAATCCGAATTCCGAATTTGAACGGAGTGAAATAAATGGCAAAAGAACTTGCAACAAAATACGATCCGAAAGACGTTGAAGACCGTATTTACAAATCATGGCTTGACGGCAACTACTTCCACGCTGAGGTAGACACCGAAAAGAAGCCCTACACAATCGTAATCCCGCCCCCAAACATCACAGGTCAGCTTCATATGGGTCACGCCCTTGACAACACCCTTCAGGATATTCTTATCCGTTACAGAAGAATGCAGGGCTATGACACCCTCTGGCTTCCCGGTACAGACCACGCTTCAATTGCTACAGAGGCTAAGATTGCTGAAGCGATGAAGGCTGAAGGTATTACAAAGGAAGACATCGGCAGAGAAGGCTTCCTTGAAAGAGCCTGGGAGTGGAAGGCTCAGTACGGCGGCAGAATTATTGAACAGCTTAAGAAGCTCGGCTCATCCTGCGACTGGGAAAGAGAGAGATTTACCCTTGACGAGGGCTGCTCAAAGGCAGTTAAAGAGGTTTTCGTTGAGCTTTATGAAAAGGGACTTATTTACCGCGGTGAAAGAATCATCAACTGGTGCACTCACTGTAAGACATCAATTTCCGACGCTGAGGTTGAATACGAAGAAAAGGACGGCAACTTCTGGCACTTCGCATATCCCTTCGCAGACGGAAGCGGCAGCATCATAGTTGCAACAACACGTCCCGAAACAATCCCCGGTGATACAGGCATCGCAGTTCACCCTGACGACGAAAGATATAAGGATGTAATCGGCAAGACCGTAATTATGCCTGTTATCGGCAGAGAAATCCCCATCGTTGCAGATACCTATGCAAAGATGGATAAGGGTACAGGTGCGGTTAAAATCACACCGGCACACGACCCCAACGACTTCGAGGTTGGTCTTCGCTGTAATCTTCCCGTGCTTGACGTTATGACCGACGACGGCTATATGAACGAAAAAGCAGGCAAGTATCAGGGCATGAACCTTATGGAATGCCGTAAGGCTATCGTTGCCGATCTTACCGAAGCAGGTGCACTTGTTAAGATTGAGCCCACAAAGCACGAGGTAGGCACCTGCTACCGCTGTCATACTGCAGTTGAGCCCAAGGTTTCAAAGCAGTGGTTTGTTAAGATGGAGCCTCTTGCAAAACCTGCAATCAAGGTTGTACGTGACGGTGAGGTTAAGTTTATTCCCGAGCGTTTCGACAAAATCTACTTCAACTGGATGGAAAACATCCGTGACTGGTGTATTTCACGTCAGCTCTGGTGGGGTCACAGAATTCCCGCATGGTACTGTGCTGACTGCGGTGAAATCACAGTAAGCAAGGGCGAGCCTACAGAATGCTGCAAGTGCGGCAGTAAAAATATCACTCAGGACCCGGATACTCTTGACACCTGGTTCTCATCGGCACTTTGGCCCTTCTCAACTCTCGGCTGGCCCGAAAAGACCCCCGAGCTTATGCACTATTATCCCACAAGCACTCTCGTAACAGGCTATGATATTATTTTCTTCTGGGTTGCCAGAATGATTTTCTCAGCCTGCGAGCAGATGGGTCAGGTACCCTTCGACACAGTATTCATTCACGGTATTGTACGTGATGAGCTCGGCAGAAAGATGTCTAAATCCCTCGGCAACGGTATCGATCCTCTTCTTGTTATCGATAAATACGGTGCTGACGCTCTCCGCTTCACTCTTGCAACAGGCAACAGCCCCGGAAACGATATGAGATACAGCGACAAGAAGGTTGAGGCTTCAAGAAACTTTGCTAATAAGATTTGGAACGCCGCACGTTTCATCCTTATGAATCTTGATGAAAACGAGCCTGCTCCTCACATCCCCGAAAATCTTGCCCTTGAAGATAAATGGATTCTTTCACAGTTCAATTCACTCGCTAAAGAGGTTACCGATAACCTTGATAAGTTTGAGCTCGGTATCGCAGTTCAGAAGCTTTATGACTTTATCTGGGATCTTTTCTGCGACTGGTTCATTGAGCTTGCCAAGATAAGACTTCAGAAGGGCGGCGACGAGGCAAAGACCGCAAAGGCAGTTCTCGTTTATGTTATGAGCGAAACCCTCAAGCTCCTTCATCCCTTTATGCCCTTCATCACAGAGGAAATATGGCAGACACTTCCCCACGACGGCGAAACAATTATGAAGTCTGCATGGCCTGAATTCAGTGATGAGCTTGTATTCACCGATGACGAAGCAAAGATGGATATCATTATGGACGCAATCCGTGCTGTTCGTAACAGAAGAGCCGAAATGAACGTACCTCCCTCAAGAAAGGCTCACGTTTATATCGCAACCGAAAAGAAGGACATCTTCGAAACTGCAGTAGTATTTATGCAGAAGCTTGCTTCCGCATCAGATGTTACCGTCGGTGAAAGCTTTAACATTGAAGGCAGCGTAAGCATTGTTACAGCCGATGCAAAGATTTATATTCCCATGGGCGACCTTGTTGACTTTGAGGCTGAAAGAAAGCGCCTTATGAAGGAAAAGGAAGCAGCTGAAAAGAAGCTCAGTCAGATTAACGGCAAGCTCAACAATCCCGGCTTCCTTGCAAAGGCACCCGAAGCAGTTATCGCAGGTCAGAAGGCTGACGCTGAAAAGCTTACGGAAAAAATCAAGATGATTGACGAAAGTCTCGCATCACTTCAGTAATAAAAAAAGGAATATAAAAGGAGAGAAAAATATGAACTTTTGTCAGTATTGCGGCGAGAAAAATCCCGACAACTCAAAATTCTGTTTCAGTTGCGGTAAGCCCTTAGGAAACTTTACAGCCACAGCTCAGCCTTCAGTTCCCGTTCAGAAAAATGAGGCTCCCTATCAGCCTCCTATGCAGGAAAAGTCATACAGTGAGCCTTCATATCAATCTCCCGCGCAGGAGCAGATGAATTACGGTTCACCTTCATATCCGCAGATGCAGGTTAATTATCAGCATCCTGCCAAGGTTAAAAAGAGCAAGACACCGCTTGTTGCAACTATTGCAATTGTTCTTATTCTTGCGGTAGCTGCAGCGGTACTTATTCTTACACATACGATTTGTATTTTCCACGATTATTCCGAAGCTACCTGCGAGGAAGCTGCAGTGTGCAGTTATTGCGACAAGCAGGGCGATGAGGCTCTCGGTCATAAGTGGAAGGATGCAACCTGTTCTGCTCCCAAAACCTGTGAAACCTGCGGTAAGACCGAGGGCGATATTAAGCCTCATAATTGGGTTGATGCGACCTGCACCACTCCGATGACCTGCACAGATTGTAATGCAACAGAGGGTGCGGCAACAGGTCACTATTGGGCAGGCGGT
>JAZNIH010000070.1:0-56467 GCA_045577395.1 Acutalibacteraceae bacterium
GCTCGAACCGTCGACCTCCAGCGTGACAGGCTGGCGTTCTAACCAACTGAACTACCGGGCCAAATGGTGGGAACAACAGGGCTCGAACCTGTGACCCTCTGCTTGTAAGGCAGATGCTCTCCCAGCTGAGCTATGCTCCCATCTTTGCCACCACTCTCGCAGCGACTCGTATACTATACATCAAAAAAAATGATTTGTCAACACTTTTTTTAAAGTTTTTTTTGATTTTTTTTATTTTTTTGCTCTGCGTATTAAGCTGCCGATATCAGAGGGGGTGAAAACGTACTTTTTATCGCAGAACTGACAGTTAACCTCTGTCTTTTCGTCCTGCATCATATCTGTAAGCTCCTCGATACCTGTGCTGATGAGTGCACCCTCAACTCTTTCTCTTGAGCAGTAGCACTTATATTCGGGCTCACTGCCGTCAAGGACCTCAAGCTCAAAGAGGGGGAGTGCGTGATGACAGATTTCCTCGGGAGTCATACCTCTGTCGATAAGAGTGGAGATAGGCTCGAGGTTTTTGATGCACTCTTCAACCTTGTCGATTGTGTCATCCATAGCGGTGGGAAGAAGCTGAATAATAAGTCCGCCGGCGGCTCTTATGGAAAGGTCGGGGTTTACAAGCACGCCTAAAGCGCATACGGTAGGTGTTTGCTCGCTTGTTGAATAGTATGCGGTTATATCCTCGGCAATTTCACCTGAAATGATGGGGGACTGACCCACATAAGGCTCCTTCATACCCAAATCCTTGATAACGGTAAGAAATCCGTTTTTGCCGACTGCACCTGCAACGTCAAGCTTGCCCTTTGCGTTGAGGGGAATTTCAACAACGCTCTGCTGAACGTAGCCGCGTACGTTACCTGATGAGTCGGAAACTGCCATAACAGTGCCTGCAGGGCCGTCGCCCTTGAGCCTGAGAGTAACAGAGTCATCCTTGCCCTTGAGCACTGCACCCATAAGTGAAGCACCTGTGAGAAGTCTGCCGAGAGCGGCAGAGCATACAGCAGAGGTTTCGTGTATCTGCTGTGCTTTTTCGACTATATCTGTTGAATTGACTGCCATAACGGTGAGTGTACCGTCGGTGGAAATACATCTTACTAATTTACCCATTTTGTTTGCTCCTTTTGTGTGGTGTTATTAGGGATTAGGGACTAGGGTGGATGTGCCGTTGGCACATTCCTGACTACTGGCTACTGACTACTGACTACTGACTACTTAAATTCACTGCGTTCCCAGTTTTCTTGCCACGAAAACAGCTCTCTGTGTATCAGCCTTCGGGGGTGACTTTGTCATTTCCTCGTAAATGCCGATAAGCCTGAATTTATTTTCTTTGAGAAGCTCCTCGAGGAAGAAAAGCTCATAGCCTCTTTCCTGAAACTGCTCGCTGTATTTATAGTATGTATCCTCTTCCTCGTCTCTTTCAAAAATATCGAGAGAAACGGTGGTGAGCATATTTTCGTCGGTTTCGTTCTGCCATACGCAGTAAACCTCGTCCATATCGTAAACGAAGGTGTTGTTGCCGAGAACCTCTCTGTGCTTGTAGGGGGTATTTACATCGAAAATAAAAATACCCTTATCCTCCATAAAAAGAGACACACGGCGGATAATCTCCCTGACCTTGCTTTCGTCTGTTACGTGGTTGATACTGTCAAGAGTACAGACGGCGGCGTTTATTGTGCCGAAAAGGTCAAGCTCCTCCATTTTCTGACAAAGGAAGATAGCCTCAGAGCCGCATTCCATTTTCTTTTCCTGAGCCTGAGTGAGCATATCCTCTGAAGCGTCGACGCCTATTACGTCAAAGCCCTTTTCCTCCAGCATCAGCGAAAGCGTACCTGTTCCGCAGGCCAGGTCAAGCAAAATCCCCTTGCCGACACCGTTATCTGCAAGGAGATTATAAATGTAGTCACATCTGCTTTCATAGTCAACGTTTTCGGTCAGTACATCATAATAGTATGCGAAATCGCCGTAGCCTGACATATTATTCACCTTTTCCGAAAATCTTATCGTATCCGCCTGCACCGAAGGCAAGGGAGCGGTTAACACGGCTGATTGTTGCCGTTGAAGCACCTGTCTGAGCGACGATGTCACTGTATACCTTCTTTTCGCTGAGCATCTTAGCTACAACGAGACGCTGAGAAATTGAAGCAAGCTCCGTCTTTGTACAAAGGTCGTCAAAAAGAGCCTCGCATTCCTCTAAGGTTTCAATTTTAAGAATAGTCTCGTATAAATACTGAATATTCTGGTTTACTCTGTCATTGTTTCTGCCGGTCATTGGAATAAATTCCTTTCAAGTATAATGTTTTCTCCTTATTTGGCACGCCGGGTGCCATCGATTTAACATTTTAACACATTAAAACCAAAAAGTAAATAGTATTTTGTTATAAAGTCATCGGCTTGTTTTTGTGCATAATAAAAAATTTGCAATTATTGGCAGAAGGGTGTATAATGAGCAATATACAACAACTGAAAGGATGAAAAATATGACTTATCAGCTTCAGGTAGCTCTTACCGTTATTGCGGCTATTATCGGTTTTGTTTTTATCGTCTGGCTCGGACTCGGCTTTGCGTTTTTCTTTTTTGCTCTGGGCAACAAAAAAAGAAAGGACCCGACAGTACCCTGCAAGGGCAGTCTTTTTGAAAAGAATGCAGATAACCCCAATCTTATTGCAGGCTATAAATGGTATGACAAAACCTATCATCAGGAGGTTATCATCAAAAACAGAAAGGGTGAAAATCTCCACGCGGCAGAATTCCGCAACCCTTCAAACAGTAATGTGTGGGCGATAGTTCTTCACGGCTGGACGAATGTACACAGAGAGATGTCCTCTTATGCTATGGAATATTACAAGAGGGGCTTTAACGTGCTTCTGCCCGACCTTCGCGGACACCATAACAGTGAGCATAAATTTGTAACAATGGGCTGGAAGGACAGGCTTGATGTAGTGGATTGGATTAACAGCCTTATCGCAGAAAACCCCAAGGTTAAAATTATCATTCACGGCACATCAATGGGCGGTGCAACCACTATGATGACTACAGGCGAGGAGCTTCCCGCAAATGTTATGCTTGCAGTTGAGGATTGCGGCTTTACCTCGGTCAAGGATATTTTTACAGACCGCTGCAAGAGAAAATATAAGCTTCCTCCAAAGCTTGTTGTTCCTCAGGCCAGCTTAATCTGCAAGCTTATCAACGGCTTCTTCTTTGGTGAGGCATCGGCACTCAAGCAGATTAAAAATTCAAAAACCCCCACACTTTTCATTCACGGTGATAAGGATGACTTTGTTCTTATTGACAATCTCTATCCTCTTTATGAGGCTTGTCCCGCTCCGAAGGAAATGCATATTATGAAGGGTGCCGAGCATGCGGTATCATCTCATTGGTTCCACGAGGAATACTGGCAGATTGTAAATGCCTTCGTTGACAAATATCTCAATGCATAAGAATAAATATGCAAAATAAGACATATTATTTGCATAAATCTGTTGACATATCAGTTTTTTGGTGATAGAATATCCGGGCTAATCAAATAAAACAAATATTAATTGGAGGCAATTAAAATGAAAAAGTTTTTAGCAATCGCTCTTGCAGCAGTAATGCTTTTTGCTTTTGCAGCTTGCGGCGGCGATAAGACAAACACAGATGCAAAGACAAACACAGATGCAACAGAAACAGCGGCAAAGGTTAAGCTTGTTGACATCGCTCTTTCAAACGAAGAATATGCTTTCGGCGTTGATAAGAATCAGCCCGAGCTTCTTGATGATGTAAACGCTTTCATCAGCAAGATTCTTGATGACGGCACATTCGACTCAATCTGCAACAACTATCTCGGTGACGGCACACCCGTTGGTGTTGCTTCTGCAGAGTATGATGCAAGCAAGGATCAGCTTGTTGTAGCAACAAACGCTGAATTCGCTCCCTTTGAATATAAAGAAGGCGAACTCTACTGCGGTATCGATATGGAAGTTGCTGCTCTTCTTGCTAAGGAGCTCGGCAAGGAGCTTGTTATCGATAACATGGATTTCGAAGCAGTTCTTTCCTCAGTAGGTCAGGAAAAGTGCGACATCGCTATTGCAGGTCTTACAGTTGACCCCTCAAGAGAAGATGTTGTTACATTCTCAACAGCTTACTACAAGTCAGCTCAGAAGATCATCGTTAAGGAAGGCGACACAAGATTTGACGCTTGCAAAACTGCAGAAGACGTTCAGGCAGTTCTTGACACTCTTCCCGAAGGCACAAAGATCGGTGCTCAGACAGGTACAACAGGCTATGCATTCATCGCAGGCGGCAGCTTAGGCTTCGACGGTCTCAAGAATGCAACAGCAGTAACCTATGACAGTGCAGCACTTGCAACTCAGGATCTTATCAACGGCAACATCGATTTCGTTATCGTTGACGCAGAGCCTGCAGCAGCTATCGTTAAGTCAATTAACGGCTGAGTCTTTTAAAATTTAATCTTCAGCAATACCTCACTGTTTCAGTGGGGCATTGCTTATTATGAAGGGTTTTATTATGATTGATTTCGATATAAAAATTGAAAAATTTCTCGAGCAGTTTATAGATAAGGGCGGCTATCTTCAGGTTATCGAAGGTCTGCAGAATACCATGACAATTGCCCTTTACGGCTTTCTTATCGGTATACTTATCGGTACCCTTATTGCGGTAGTACGTGTATTCCCGAAGTATAACGTGTTCCCGAGGATACTTGACGGAATATGTGCCTTTTATGTAGGCTTCTTCAGAGGTACGCCCATAGTGGTTCAGCTTCTTCTGTTTTACTATGTTCTGCTGCCGATCATGGGCTTTGCCAGAGTTGACTCCATGAGCGTTGCCATTATGGTTTTCGGTATGAACAGCGGCGCATATATTTCCGAAATTATGCGAGGCGGTATCCTTTCCGTTGACCCGGGTCAGATGGAGGGCGGCAGAAGTGTCGGTATGAGCTATTCAATGACAATGATAAGAATTGTTATTCCGCAGGCTATAAAGAACATCCTTCCCACTCTGGGTAATGAATTTATCGCTCTGGTCAAGGAAACCTCAGTTGTATCCTTTGTAGGTGCTATGGACCTTTACAAGGTTTTCCGTACAATCGGCGGCACAACCTACGAATATATGGTGCCCTATCTTGTTATGGCGATTATCTATATTGTAATTGTTATGGCAATCACCCTTCTTATTAAGCTTATGGAAAGGAGTCTGCGTAAGAGTGATAGAAGTAGTTAATCTTTGCAAATCCTTCGGCAAGAATCAGGTTTTAAAGGATATTTCTCTGAAAATACATCAGGGTGAAAAGGTTGTTATTATCGGCCCCTCGGGTAGTGGTAAGAGTACATTTTTACGCTGCCTCAACTGTATGGAGGACCCTACAAGCGGCTCTGTATACTTCGGCGGTGCTGATATTGCAGACCGCAGAGTCAATATAAACTTTTACCGTCAGAAGATGGGCATGGTTTTCCAACACTTCAATCTTTTCAACAATATGACGGTGCTCAAGAATCTTACCCTTGCTCCGAGGAAGGTGCTGAAAAAATCAAAGGCAGAGGCTGAAGCAAAGGCTATGGAGCTGCTCAGAAGAATCGGCCTTGAGGATAAAGCAAACGCTTATCCCTCGTCTCTTTCGGGCGGACAGAAGCAGAGAGTTGCCATTGCACGCTCACTTGCTATGGACCCTCAGGTTATCCTTTTTGACGAGCCCACCTCAGCTCTTGACCCGGAAATGGTAGGCGAGGTTCTCGAGCTTATGAAGGAGCTCGCTCAGCAGGGAATGACAATGGTTGTTGTCACCCACGAAATGGGCTTTGCAAGAGAGGTAGGAACAAGACTTCTGTTTATGGATGAGGGAAGAATCATCGAGGACAGAGCTCCCGCAGAATTCTTCGACTGTCCCGGGACAGAAAGAGCCAAGGAATTTTTATCCAAGGTTTTATAAAATTAAAATTGCCGTCAGCTTAGAGGCTAATCTCTGGTGACGGCTTTTGTTCTTTTTTGGTTCATAAATTCGGGATACCGCTATAACATCAGGCTCTGAATTTAAAAAAGAAAACAAAGTGTAATAATTTTTGACCTGTTTTTTATTGACTTTGAGGCGTAATTTTGTTATGATATTAAGTAAAGTATTATGCCTTATTATGCAGTATTTTATAAAGGAAGTGAGTATATATGAAGAAAACCTTCCCCGGAAAGCTGTACAGTCTCATACCCTCTCAGCAGAGTATGTATATGATGGTTAAATTCAGCTTCTCAAAGCAGCTTGTTCAGATTCCCATATCAATAACGGTTGACCTTGATCTTGACTTTGATATACTTACAAAGGCTCTCAACATTGAATTTGAAAGAAACGATGCTCTCCGCCTCAGATATACTAAGGTCGACAAGCAGATCAAGCAGTATTTCCTTCCCTCATATAAAATGTCAAGGGTACCCATGAAGTATTTCAGAACACCTGAGCAGCAGAGGGAATATCTTGATAAGGATGCTCAGAAGCCCGTAAGATTTGATAAGGGCGAATGCTTCAGAATCCTGTTTTATAAGACGGCAGGTGTGGGCAGCGGTATATATTTCAACGTTACCCATATCAGCATGGATGCTCTCGGAGCGGTTATATTCTTCCTTGACCTTATGGCGGTTTACCGTGCTCTTATGGCAGGTACAGAGCTTCCCGAGCCTCTTTATTCCTATGAGGAGTATATTGAAGGTCAGCTTAAGATAGTTGCCGAAAAGAAGAAGTGGGATAAGCACGAAAAGTTCTACCGTGAATACTTTGAAAAGGGTGGCGAGCCCTTCTATGCAGGCGTACACGGCCCCGCATTTCTTGAAAAGGCAAGAATAAAGAATAAGAATCCCGACCAGAGAGTACCCGCCGCATACAATCCCATTTACGATAAGTGCAAGATGGTTAACGGTCATATAGGCACCGAGGATGCGGCAAGGATTTTTGATTTCTGCAAAAAGAACAGTATCGCTCCCGAAGGCTTGTTTATGATGGGTCTTCGTACACATTGCTCCGCAATCAATTACAGAATCGACGACGTTTTCTTTATGGCAACCTGCTCAAAGAGAGCAACCGTCAAGGAAAAGAGAATGAGCGGATGTCTTGCACAGCCTATTCAGGTGCGTACAATTCTTCCCGAAACCGCAACCTTTATGGAGGGACTTAAGCAGTATACGTCGGTAAGAACTCAGGTTTACCGCCATACCGATTATCCCTATATTCTCGCTAAGGATTACCTCAGAGAGATGTACGGCTATAAGCTTATTCAGGGACCCGCATGTATGATGTTCACGTGGATTCCTCTGCCGATAAACATTGATCTTGGCTTTAAGTTTGACTTTAAATTCCATGACCTCGGCAGATATTTCACACCGCTTTACACAATCTGCTCACCGGACCCCACAGACAACGGTATCAACCTTAACTATATGTACCGTGTCAAGCTTTCACGTGAGAGACAGATTGAAAAGCTTCATGAAAATACAATGAAGGTTGTTATGGCGGGTATTGAAAACCCCGATATCACAGTCAAAGAGCTTCTTGACATGTGCGAATAATTTTTAAATAGCAGCACCAGGCTGTTATAATATAAGAGAATCAGGAGATATAAAGATGCATATTGAACTCACAAAACAGGAGCTTAAGGAATTAAAAAAGCTCAGAGCACAGATTCACAGATCTTCAGCTGTTACAACCATTAAGGAAATGTTCGTAAGAAGCGAAGCCTTCGGAGACAGAGTTGCGGTTGTAGAAAAGATCAAAAAGCAGGACGTGGTTTATACCGTTAAGGATTTCCACGACAGAGTACGTCAGGTAGGTACCGCTCTTTATGAGCTCGGCCTCGGAGGCAAGCACATTTCAATCGTCAGCGAAAACAGCTACAACTGGATTGTTGTTTTCTTTGCTATCGTGTGCGGCGGCGGTGTTGCAGTACCCATTGATAAGGAGCTTCCCGATAAGGACATCAGCATGCTCATTTCAAAGGGTGACGCAGAGGCTCTCTTCCACAGTAAGGCATATAAGAGCACTGCACAGCTTCACCTTGAAAACGATGAAAGATGTAAGTACGCTTTCTGCATGAACCCCGGCGCAAAGACCGAGGGCGGAAAGTTCCTCACAGTTGACTACCTTGCCGAAATGGGTAAGGAGCTTCTCGAAAAGGGTGACAGACGCTTTATCGATGCAGAGGTTAACAAGGATGACCTTGCAGCAGTTGTATTCACCTCAGGTACAACAGGTACAAACAAGGGCGTTATGCTCAGCCACTTCAACTTTGCCGCAAACGTAGAGGGCGTTCTTGAATTCCTCGGTCCCGAGCTTTCAACAATGTCAATTCTTCCCATGAACCACGTTTACGAGCTTTCCTGCTCAGTTCTTACCGCTATCTATATGAACGGTATTATCTACGTTAATGACAGCCTTAAGAATATCCTTCCCAACATCAACGACTTCAGACCCACCGCTATGGCAGTTGTTCCTCTTGTGCTTGAGGGTATCTACAACGGTATCCGTGCAAAGGCACAGGAAAGCGGCAGGCTTGATATAATGCTCAAGATGATTAAGATAAGCAACAAGCTTCTTAAGGTAGGCATTGATATAAGACCTGTTGTTTTTAAACAGATTAAAGAGAATTTCGGCGGTCAGTTCCCCACAATGAGCTGCGGCGGTGCTCCTGCAAGAGGTGACCATATTAAGTTCCTTTCAGAGCTTGGCTTTACAATCATTTCAGGCTACGGCATGACAGAATGCTCACCCACAATTACCCTTCACAGAAACGGAAGATTTAAGCCTCTTTCAGCAGGTAAGGCCTTCCCCAGAATACAGTTCAGAATCGACAGCCCCGACGAAGAGGGTATCGGTGAGGTTCAGGTTAAGGGTGACAACGTTACCAAGGGCTACTACAAGGACGAGGAAGCAACAAAGGCATCCTTCACCGAGGACGGCTGGTTCAAGACAGGCGACTACGGACGCCTTGATGAGGACGGCGAGCTTTACATCACAGGACGTAAGAAGTTCCTTATCATTCTTCCCAACGGTGAAAACATCTTCCCTGAAACTGTTGAAAGCAACATTATGGAGCATCTTCCCTATGCGGTTGAGACAGTTGCCTTTGAAGAAAAGATTGTATCTGCAACAGGCAAGGAAGCAACCATTATGTCAGCCGCAATTTATGTAAACAGAGAGTTCCTCAAGGATATGAGTGATGACGAAATCATCGCAAAGACCAAGGCAGACGTTGCAGATAGCAACAAGGGTCAGCCCTCCTACAGAAAGGTACAGAACGTTTACGTATCCTTCAACGAATTCGAAAAGAATTCCACAAGAAAGGTTATCAGACAGAAGGTTATTGATACATATACCAAGTAATCAGGAAATATAAATTTAGAAAAGGAGGCAAAGTCTATGCTTGAAACAATCAGAGAAGTAATCTGCCGTTTCGTAGATATCGATCCCAACACACTTACTGAGGATACAAATATCAGAAGCGAGCTCGGTCTCAATTCACTTGAGCTTATCAATATTGCTGTTGCTATTGAAGACGAATTTGATGTTGAAATCCCTGACCGTGAGGTCGGCAACATTGAGACTCTCGGCGATGCAATTGCAATCATTGAGAAGTATATGGACTGATTAATTAAGAGTGAAAATTAAATTTTCATAAATTTATCCAAGGAGGAATTTTAAAATGGCTAAGAAAATTGCAGTTATCGTTGTAGCTCTTGCTATCGTAATCGCAGGTGTGGTTTTCATTCCCAAGGTAGTAAACAAGTGTGACAACTGTGGTGAAACAATCATGGGCACAGGCTTCTACAAGATTGGTGACGATTATCAGAGCATTATCAGCGACGTTCTTGATGACGGCGAGCTTTCAGTAGCATCAGCTGATAAGAACTCAATTTACTGTGAGGCTTGCATCAACGAGCTTAGTGAAACAGTAGAAAACTACTCACTCGGCGTTATCGATATCAATATCGAAGATTTAAAGCGTCCCTTATTTGAATAATAAAAGACGGGCCCCTGCTGAAAAAGCGGGGGCATATTTTTGGCAAAGTGATGAATAATATTTAAAAAAAGACTTGATTTTTCCCTTATCATTGTGTATAATAGCAAGGCACATAAGGATACGGAGAGTTGTCCGAGCTGGCCGAAGGAGCACGATTGGAAATCGTGTAAGTCACTAAAACGGCTTCGAGGGTTCGAATCCCTTGCTCTCCGCCAAAAAATAGAAGGTAGTACCATGAGGTGCTACCTTTTATTTTTTCGATGAAATCAGAAGAAAGGGATTCGAACAAGGAGGGAGCGAAGCGGAAGAAAATGCTCCGGGGGAGCATTTTCGCCGACGGGGCAACGAGCGTAGCGAGGCGATAGCGCGGCAGCGCGGGACAAAATCCCTTGCTCTCCGCCATGAAAAAAGCACTTCTGAAGAAGTGCTTTTTTCAATGAAATTCGCCTGTGGCGAGTGAAATAGCTACGCTATGAAATATGCTGTCGCATATGAAATATTTGCTTCGCAAATGTTAAGGGCGAATTGTATTTCATTTTCTGTGTTAGCAGAAAATTTCATAATCCATCAAGATTATTTCATATCGCATAGCGATATTTCATTCTATAAAGAGTTGTTGCAAAATGAGCTGTAAACACAAAAAAGGTAATTCCGCGAGGAGTTACCTTTTTTTATAGAATCAAAAGAAAGGGATTCGAACCCTGAGAGGGTGAGGAGCGTTAAGAAAACAGTCCGGGGGACTGTTTTTAGCGACGAAGCGTGAGGCGGGTACTGTTGCGAAGCAACGGTCGCCGAGGGCGGTGGATGCGAAGCGGACACATCCCTTGCTCTGACGCCCCAAAAGTATCCTTGTTGATACAAGAGTGTCAGCAAGGGTATTGTTAATTTTCTGAGATTTTCCCTTATAGGACAAGGGTACATAAAAACAATCGTTGCAGTAATTGTATAATTATTTAAAATAAAAACCTTCAGGTTATATTAAAACACCCCTGACTTAAAATCCAAAAGTCAGGGGGATATTTGTTCTGATTTGTATCACAGCACCTCGATAGTGTCTCCCTCAAAGACCTTACCGCCTTTGATTACCTTGGCAAAGATACCCTCACGGGGCATTACGCATTTGCCAACGAGCTTCTGTATTGCACAGCCCTCATGACATTCCTTGCCTATCTGGCTGATTTCTATGATACATTCACCAACCTTAAGCTGTGTGCCTACAGGGATAGTGTAAAGCTCAATACCCTCGGTTGTGATATTTTCGGCAAATACACCGTGACACAGACCGTCAGAGGGGAGTCCCTTTGATTTTTCTATACTTTCCTTTGCGAGAAGACTCACCTGACGGTGCCATTTACCTGCATGAGCGTCACCCTCAAAGCCGAAATCCTCAATAAGAACACCCGGGTTGACTTTTGTCTTGGGAGTACCCTTCTTTTCACTTATGTTAATTGATAAAACTTTGCCTTTCATTTTCTTAACCTCCGATTGTATTCATACCGTGGCTGTTGCCGTAGCCACAGGAAAATTTATGTTCTGTCGGCTTGGACAATATTGCTTTTTCTATTTGTTTAAGAAGCTTTTCTTCATCGTCGATATATTTCATAAGATCGAATACCGTATCACTGCCCAGACACGGCTTTAATTTACCGTCACTCAGTAATCTTATACGGTTACACTTACTGCAGAATTTGTCACTTACAGGGTTTATGAATCCCACTCTGCCTTTAAAGTTATCGGCAACATAGTATTGAGCAACACTCTTTTCTTTTTCCGTGTGTGCTTTTTTCAAAAACGGAAAGCGGGCAAGAATTTCTTCACCCTTTACTATCAGACTCTCGTTTTCTCCCTCATCGGAAAAGGGCATAAGCTCAATAAAGCGGACATCAATATTTCTGTCTTTTGCGATGTTTATAAGACTTTCTGCCTGATTGTCATTCTGACCTCTTATAAGAACTGCATTGAGTCTTATAGGCGTAAGTCCGACTCTTTCACATTCTTCTATACCGAAAAACACTTTATCAAGCTTGTCAGCACCTGTAAGAGCTCTGAACTGTACAGGGTCAGTAGTGTCAAGACTTATATTCACCGCATTGACTCCTGCTTTTTTCAGCTGTTGAGCCATAGGCCCGAGATTAATTCCGTTGGTGGTAATTGCAAGCTTTTTTATTGTGTCTATGCGGCTTATTCTTTCGGCAATTTCTGTTATATCCTGTCTTACAAGAGGTTCACCGCCCGTAAGGCGCACCTTAGTAAAGCCAAGAGATGCAAAAGCCTTTACTATACGTTCAATCTGCTCCGGTGTAAGCTCCTTTTCATCTGTCTTACATGCTCCGCAATAGGAGCAGTTCAGGTTACACCGTTTTGTAACGGAAACACGCAGATAATTTATATCTCTGTTATAGCTGTCAATCATTTTTAAAATCGCTCTTTCCGCCTGTTTTTTCAAGAAGTCTCACTTCTCTGATTTGCATTTTTCTGTCAATTGCCTTGCACATATCGTAAACGGTAAGTGCGGCAACGGATGCACCCGTAAGCGCTTCCATTTCTATGCCTGTTTTATAACTGCATTTACCTGTACAGTAAATATGCAATTCATCTTCACCGTTATTTTCGAAGGTGATTTCAACACTTTCAATGGGAATGTTGTGGCAAAGGGGGATAAGCTCACTTGTCTTTTTGGCGCCCATAATTCCCGCTATTCTTGCCGTAGCAAGTCCGTCTCCCTTTTTCAGATCGGAGGACAAAAGCTTTCTGAGGGTTTCCGGTTGCATTTTTATTTTGGCGAAGGCTGTTGCAGTTCTTCGGGTGATTTCCTTTTCTCCCACATCAATCATAACTGCTTCACCGTTTTTATTGAGATGTGTAAGCTCAGCCAAGGGTATAACCTCCCATCTTTTTCATTCGGTTTTTCAGTTCATCACTGCGGAAAACCTCCATAAGTGCATTATACATAGGTGTGTTTATAAAATCATTGTTTACTATAAAATCATATTCTTCAACGGTGATTTCAATAAAATCAAGGTCATACATCTGAGCCGCCGAATAGATTCCGAGGCCGCAGTCAGCGTTACCGCCTGCAATCTGTGCGGCAACAGCAGTATGAGTGAATTCCTCGTTACGGTAGCCGTCGATGACCTTCTTATCAATGCCGTTGGTTTTTAAAAGATAGTCGAAAAGGATTCTTGTGCCTGAGCCGAGCTGACGGTTGGCATATCTGTGACCCACAATATCCGCAATGCTTTTTATGTTTTTCGGGTTTCCTTTTTCTACCATAAGGCCCTGAATTCTGCCGATACCCTTTATGAGAGTTGCAGCTTTTGAATCAAGATATTTCTCGATGTAGCTTTCGTTGTATCTGCCGTTTTCCGTGTCAAGCATATGAGTACCGCCAAGATGTGCCTGTTTAAGTCTTACGGCATTGAGTGCGCCCATGCTTCCCACATGAGAGGATGATACCGAATAAGGATAGCCCTTTATTCTCAAAAGGTCATTTATTTCATCAATTATCGGATCGTGGCTGCCTGTTACAATTATAGAATTTCCTATGTTTTTATTTTCATTTACAAGGATAACCTCGACTGCTTCACCCTGCTCGATACCCTCACAGTTCTGAGGTACGGTAATAATACCGTCCGCCTTGGTGAAGCTTGTGACAATACCCGCCCCTCTCGGCAGCGGTACGGCAACATAAGTATCACCGATTTTTCCGAGAGTAACCCGGACATATTCACGGTATTTAAGAGAGGAAATTATACGCTTACCTAAAACGGCAGTAATTTTATCTTCGCTCTTTATTGTCTTACGGGAGAGGAAAGCAATCAGGTCTTTGACAATTTCTCTCATAACAACTATTGCAGAAACGGGATAACCGGGAAGTCCTACGACGGGAGTAGTTCCTGTTTTGCCGAGAACAGCAGGCTTGCCCGGCTTTATTGCTATGCCGTGAACACAAACCTCTCCGAGCTCTCTTATTATATCGCAGGTGTAATCATCACGTCCTGCAGATGAGCCTGCAAGAACAAGCACAGCATCATATTTTTTCGAAGCGTCCCTTACTGCTTCTTTCAGCAAATCCTTTTTGTCGGGGATAATGGGATATATCACCGCATCTGCGCCCCACTCCTTTAACATACCCGAAAAGATCGACGAATTGAATTCGATAATCTGTCCTTTTTCGGGATTATCCGTAGGTGAAATGATTTCATCACCTGTGGGTATAATTGCAACAGTCGGCCTTTTTATAACTGAAGCCCTTGTGATACCGCCCGCAAGCATAGCACCGCAAAGTGAGGGAGTAATCACCGTAAAAGACGGAGCTATCATATCACCCATACAGATATCCTCACCGATTTGTCTTACATTCTGAAAGGGATGCACCGAGGCTATAATTTTAACCTTGCTGTCATCCTCAAAGGAAAGGTCCTCGACCATAATGACAGCATCCTTGTCATCGGGAATTGCATCGCCGGTATCAATAACGGTGTACATATCAGGGGTGAGTGTAATCGGATTGTTTTCACTTGCCGAGTAGGTATCCTTTGCCCTTACGGCAATACCGTCCATAGCCGAGGCATTGTAATGAGGGCAGCAGATTTTTGCATAAGCTGCAGCTGACAGCACTCTGCCCACAGCTTCTATTGTGGGGATTTCTTCTGTTTTATGAGTAAAATCCTTTTTCACAAGACCGAAAAAATTTTCCTTTGCCTCTTCTAAAGGTATATTGTCAAGATAATTATGCTTCATAATATTTCACCCTAAAATAAATATACAGTAACTTTTTCGTCCTTGAAAAGACCTTCCCTGTTACGTGGAATAACCACAAAACCGTCAGCTGATGACAGAAGGGAAACAAGACCGCTTTTAAAGAAAAGAGGCTGTGCCTTTGAGCCTTTGAGAATAACGGGAATAAGCTCTTCTCTTCCGTGGTTTGAGGATATGCTTTCGGTGATTTCCGCCGAAACAGTAAGAGGCTTATTTTCCTGCTTACTGCAGAAACGAAGCAGATTCATAACAACGGTTTTTGTTATAAGGTAAGCCGCCGCAGGGTGGCCGGGCAGACCGAAAACAGCCTTGCCCTTTACCTTACCGAAGATAGTAGGCTTACCGGGCTTGACTGCAATACCGTGGAAAAACAGCTCACCGATTTTTTCTACAACTGCCGCCGTCATATCCTTGGCGCCTGCCGAGGAGCCGCCTGAAATCAGTACGGCATCACATTCGTCTGTGGCTTTCTGCAAGGTGCAGTAAAGCTCATCGAAGTCATCCCTTACTATTCCGTATTCTTTGGCATCATATCCGTTTTCTTTAATAAGTGAGGCTAAAAAATGACTGTTTATGTCACGGATTTTGCCAAGGGGAACACTTTCCTCAACGGGAACTATTTCGTCACCGCTTGAAATGATGCCTACCTTTATTTTTTTCACACATTCTACCTCGGTTATGCCAAGAGCACAAAGGATGCCGATGTGCTTTGAAGTGATTTTTGTGCCTTTGTTTATAACTTTCTGACCGATTTTAACATCGTCACCCTTTTTTGTCACATTCTGAAAGGGGCTTACTGCTTTATATACAAGGCAGGTGCCGTCAATCATCTGCTCGGTGTGTTCGACCATAGCAACACTGTCAGCGCCCTTCGGGAGCATACCGCCTGTTGAAATTTTTATACATTCACCGCCTGAAAGAGTGCTTACTGCCTGTTCTCCCATAAGAATTTCACCTGTGAGAGAAAGCATTGAGGGCATACTCTCACCTGCGCCGAAGGTGTCGGAGGAAAGGACCGCATAGCCGTCAACGGTGCTTCTGTTGAAGGGAGGAATGTTTTCATTTGATATGATGTCTTCTGCAAGCACTCTGCCTAAGCAGTTGCATATATCAAGTTTTTCACTTGCAATTTCATAAGCTGAAAATTCGGTTTGTGTTATTCTGATTGCTTCTTCCATAGACACAACATTAAGCATCATATCCGTTATCCTCCTTTGTATCAGATTTTATTTTTCCGTCACAAAGCTCAATAATGCGAAGATTTTTCAGCTTCGGGTATTCACCTGTATGAGTTGTCATAACAAGGGTACAGCCTGTCTTTTCACAGTACTCACAGATAAGCTTATTTATAAGCTCTCTGCCCTTACTGTCAGCCGCACTTGTCGGCTCATCAAGTAAAATAATGTCACCCTTTTTACAAAGCACTCTTGCCAGGGCAAGACGCTGACACTCACCGCCTGAAAGGGTTTTGGCATTTTTATTTTCAAGATGCTTCAGATTGAAAGCATCAAGTATTTTTTCGCAGGATTCATTTCTTTCTTTTCTCTTGCCGTTAAGACAATAGAGTATATTACTTTTAACACTCTTGTTGAAGGGCAGGCTTTGCTGGGGTAGATAGTAAATCTGCCCCTTTGTAAACACATCGCCCTCTGTTTTATTTTCCGTACCTGCAAGTATTCTCAAAAGGGTGCTTTTACCGCTGCCGTTATGGCCTGTGAGAATAATATGCTCACCCTTTTTGATTTCAAGATTTTTAATATCAAGTACAGTTCTGTCACCGTAAAGCTTTTTAAGTGAGTTTATTTTTATCATTGCTCATCCTCCTTTGAAAGAAGTGAAGCAAGAATGTTTACACCAAAGGATATTATGAGAAGAACAATGCCGAGAGCAAGTGCAAACTCAAAATTACCTTTATTTGTTTCAAGCATAATCGCTGTTGTCATAACTCTTGTTTTCCATTGAATGTTGCCGCCTACAAGACTTACTGCACCAACCTCGGCTATTGATCTGCCGAAGGCTGTGAGCACAACACTGATGAGGGCGGTTCTGTTCTGGGAAAGGAAAAGTCTCATGGTTTTAACCTTGCCGAAGGAAAGCCCCTTTGCAGTTTCAAGAAGACTTTTTCCGTTAACAGAGCACACGCCCGATGTAAGACTTATCACAACAGGGGTTATAAGAAGACATTGTGCAACCACCATTACCTCAACGGTAAAGAGCATACCCAATGAGCCGAAGATACCGTGCTTTGTGAACAGCAGATAGACAATCAGGCCTGCCACAACCGGTGGCAAGCCCATTAAAGTATTTATTATTTTTTTGATTGTCCGTTTACCCCTGAAGCTTGTACTCGTCATAAGCACACCTAAAGGCATACCGACGAGACAGGAAATCGTTGTCGAGAAAAATGACATACGGAGTGTTACTCCGATTATCTGCAGAATTTCTCTGTCCATTGACACAAGCATTTCAAGAGCTTCTGAAATTCTGTCCAAAATTATTTTTCAATAAGATAGAAGAGTGCTTCACCGTACTGTTCTTCACCGTATTTGGCAATAAGAGCAGAGGCTTCATCACCTGTAAGCCATTCGATAAGAGCCTTGGCGCCTTCTGTGTTGATGCCCTCAAGCTTTTCAGGATTACATTCGATAAGAGAATATGTATTCTTCATATCGTCACCCTCAGCAAGAAGGATTTCGAGGTCGAGGTCAGCTTTGTTTGAAAGGAAGGTAGCCTTGTCAGTAAGACAGTATGCACCCTTTTCACTTGCCATAGTAAGGCATGCGCCCATACCCTGACCTGCATTTATGTACCAGGGATTTGCTTCTGCATCAGGAGCATTTTCGCCCCAGATTTTAAGCTCTGCCTTGTGAGTACCGCTGTCGTCACCGCGGGAAATGAAGGTTGAGCCGCTTGCCTTGATTTTTGCAAAGGCTTCAGCAGCATTTGCACTGTCCTTGATGCCTGCGGGGTCATCTGCGGGACCTACGATAACAAAGTAGTTATACATAAAGGGGATTCTTTCAACGCCGTAGCCGTCGTTTACAAAGGTTTCTTCACTTGCCTTTGAGTGAACGAGGATAAGGTCAGCATTGCCGTCAACTGCCTTCTGAATAGCAGCACCTGTACCTGCGGACTGAACCTCTAAAGTGTAGCCCGTAGCCTTTTCAAAAACAGGCAGAAGATAGGGGAGAAGACCTGAGTCGTTTACGGATGTGGTGGTTGACATGCGGATTACGGGGTTTGCGGGAGCTTTTACCTCTGCGTCTGAGTTGCTTTCTGCTTTTGTACCGCCGCAAGCGGCAAAGGTAAAGAGCATAATGAGTGCGAGTGAGATTGCGAGAAGCTTTTTCATAATTCATTCTCCTTTTCAATCACGGAAGGCAAAAGAATTTCTCCTTTTACCCTTTGACCGGTACCTGTATTTTCTTTTTGCAGGCAGTGTTTTTTCGGCCACGCTCATAATTTCCTGCCGTAAGGTTTAGAAAGTATGAGTCGGAATATGAATTAAGCAGTTAAACTGCAAACTTCCTTATTGATTTTTATATATCGATAAAAGTAAATAAAAATAATCAATAATAGTTGTAAAATTTGTATCTATGTGATATATTATATATCATAAAAGGAATTTTTTCAAGTAGGGAGAGTGATATTTTTGGTTTTTGCGATAGTTTGCGTCAGTGACCGTTGCTCGGCGGGCATCTGTCAGGATAAAAGCGGACCGCTGATTCAAGGGCTTGCTTCACCTATTGGTAAAACAGCCGAATATATTCTCGTTCCCGATGAAAAAGAAAAAATAGAGGAAGCACTCATTTATCTTTGCGACGATGTTAAGGCAGATGTTGTTTTTACTACCGGCGGCACGGGCTTTGCTCCGAGAGATATAACTCCCGAAGCCACTAAAGCAGTAATTGAAAGAGAAGCTCCCGGTATTGCCGAGGCGATAAGAATGAAAAGCCTTGAAATCACACCCAAGGCAATGCTTTCGAGAGCTGTTTCGGGCATAAGAAAGCAGACGCTCATAATCAATCTTCCGGGAAGTCCCAAGGCGGTGAAGGAATCTCTTGAATTCATTCTTCCCGTGCTTCCCCACGCCGTTGAGGTCCTCAGCGGCAACACCCTCAGCTGCGGCGGGAATTACGGTAAAGGCGGTGATTGATTGAGCTTAAAAAATGTAACTCAGCTTTTCAGTATAGATAAAAAAACTGTTTGCATCATCGGCTGCGGTGCTCTCGGAACAAATGCGGCAGTACACCTTGCAGGCTCAGGAGCTAAAAAGCTTTATCTTTGCGATTTTGACACCGTCAGCCTTTCAAATCTCAACCGTCAGTTTCTCTTCACAAAAACCGACGGAGACTTTTTCAAGTGTAACGTACTCAAGGAAAGGCTTTCCTTCTACTCAACGGATACCGACTATATACCGGTCATAAGAAAGGTTACGTCGACAGACGACCTTTCCTTTGCGAAGGACTGTGATATCATTCTGTGCTGTGTTGATAATGCTGTTGGCAGAAGAGCCGTTGCGGAATTTTCAAAAAAAGAAAAAATCCCTTCGGTTTACGGCGGTGTCGACGGCTTTTACGGAACCGCATATATGTATCTGCCCGACAGATCCCCCTGCCCTGACTGTGCAGGAATTATAAACGATATTTCCGTCAGAAGCTCCGTTTCTTCCTCGGCAGGTATCATCGGCGCCATGCAGGTAAATCTTGCGGTAAGATACCTCCTTTCCGATGACGTAAGCTCAGCAGGAAAAATTTTCCTTTTTGACGGCGATTTATGGGATACACTTACAATTAAAGCTAACTCACAGTGTGAAAGCTGTAAAAATCTGAGGTGAAAATATGTCAAACTTAAAAGGCTATATGGGTAAGGTTCTTTTCGTTGACCTTACAAAGAAAACTTACGGCGAATTCCCCTGGACAGACGAAGACAGAAAAAGAACCATCGGCGGTAAAATAATGGCGGCTGATATTCTTCTTCAGCACATCAAGCCCGGTATGAAGGCTTTTGACGAGGATAATTGGCTGGTTATCACAACCGGTCCTCTTACACGCTGTAAAACGCCCTCATCAACCCGTTTTAATATTTCAACGGTTTCTCCTCTTACAGGTATACTTACCTCCTCAAACTGCGGCGGTCCCTTCGGCAGAAGACTTAAAAAGGCCGGTTGGGATGCTATGGTTATCACCGGCAGAGCAAGTGAGCTTACGTGGATTGAAATTGTTGACAGCGAGGTCACCTTCCACGATGTGCCTGAATACAAGGGTATGCTTACAGGTCAGGTGCAAAAGCAATTCAAAGCCGGCACAACCCCGCTTGTAATCGGACCTGCAGGTGAAAATAAGGTGCTTTATGCAGGCGTATTCAGTGGCGAAAGAACTGCCGGCAGAGGCGGTGTAGGTGCTGTTTTCGGCGACAAGAATATTAAAGTAATAACTGCAAAGGGAACTCAGGATCCCGAAATTTATGACAAGGAAAAGCTTGATGAAATAACCGAGCAGTGGAAAATGCAGCTTATGCGCCACCCCATTACCGGCGCTCAGCTTTCAAAGCTCGGTACGGCAGGTCTTGTTGCCCCCATGCAGGCTCACAGAATTCTTGCTACAAAAAACTTCAGCGACGGAAGATTTGACGCCTTCGAAAAGGTATCCGGCGAAGAGCTTGCAGAAAAGTATCTTGTTGCTAACGGCAACTGCTTCTCCTGCCCTATGCGCTGTGAAAGACGTGTTAAAATTGACGGCAAAAACGTAAAGGGCCCCGAGCTTGAAACCCTCGGTCTTTTCGGGCCGAATATTATGAACGATGACCTGGAAAAAATCCTTCGTTGGAACTATGAGCTTGATGAGCTCGGTATGGATACGATTTCCTGTGCAGGTTCAATAGCCTTTGCTATGGAGCTTCAGGAAAAAGGTATGTGGGACAGCGGTCTTGAGTTTGGTAAAACCGATAATATAAGCGATGTTTTCAAGGATATCGCTTTCAGAAGGGGTATCGGTGATATCCTTGCAGACGGTACTAAGCGTATGAGTGAAAAATTCGGCGGAAAGGAATTTGCAATCCACGCTAAAGGTATGGAGCTTGCCGCCTACGAGCCGAGAGGAGCCGTCGGTCAGGGGCTCGGCTATGCCACTGCAAACAGAGGCGGCTGCCACCTGAACGCAGGCTATATGGTTGTTCTTGAGGGTCTCGGTCTCAATATGAATTCGTACACGCCCAAGGGTAAGGCCAGCCTTGCAATTATGTTCCAGAATACTATGGAGGCTGCTTCCGCAGCAGGCTGCTGTGTATTCACCTCCTACGCAATTCTCCCCTGGTTTATCGTTGCCAAGCCCGCAAGCATGGTTACTAGAATCGTACAGCAGGTTTTCAAGTTCATTACACCTATTCTTTACATAGGTATGCAGTACCCTGAAATCCTTGCTGTCAATATTCCTCTTATTCAGTACCCGAGAGCCATTAACGCAGCTACCGGCTCAAAATACACAATGGGCACCTTCATAAAGGCAGGCTCCTACGGCTATAACGTAGAAAGAATCTGCAACATCATTCTCGGTCTGCCCGTCGGCAAGGATACAGACACCCTCCCGAAGCGTCTTACAGACGAAGAGCAGGTGCCCGGTAACAGGAAAACAAAGGTACCACTCGACAAGATGAAGAAGAGCTACTATATTATCCGTGGTTGGAAGGACGGAGCCCCCACAATGAGAATGATCAAAAAGCTCGGTATCAAGCTCCCCGAGTGTGCAAAGGAGGTTTATCCCTATGGTAAAGGTTAAGGTTTTCGGTGTTATACGCACTACAACCGGCTTCAGCTATCTTGAGGTCGATGCAAAATCCGTAAACGACATTTTTCAGATAATTTCAAAGCGAATGGCCCTTGGTTATGAGGAAGACAAGGAAGAGCTTGAGCGTATGAAAAACGATCCCAACGTTAAATACATCAAGCCGAAGAATCCTGCTCTTGAATATCATGATAAGCTTGAATTCAAGGATGCCGTTGTTTACGTCAACGGTGAAAGATGTATGCGCAAAGGCAGAAAACTCTCCGACGGTGACGAGGTATGGCTTCTTTCACCTGCGGCAGGCGGTTAAGTCTCGGACAGCGGCTTGCTGAAAAATAAACAGATAAAGAAAACCGGTCGGAGCCTTTTTAAAGCTCTGACCGGTTTGTTGCTTTGCTGTTAATCCATCAGGATTATTCAGTGGGCTCTGTGGGGAAGAGATAATCGGGAAGAGTTACATCTTCGGGAATCCGGAAGCCGTCAATGTTCAATGCGTTTGAAAGAATATATTCTTTTTTCTTTAAGCTTACGGCAAAGTAAGGCACAAAAAAGCTTTCTGCATTGCTTTAGGTAACTTTGAACAAAATCCGGGCTTATTTTCAGCTTCTTTCACTTGTTTTTTTGGCGAAACCGATTATTGTATTACATTTATCATTATGCTATAATATCAAAAAAAAGAGATAAAGGTGATGAAAAATGATTTCACGAATAATTGCAGCAATAATGAGCATCCTCACCCTTTTTTCCGCCTCGTTTTCGCAGATTTCCTCCGGCTGCGAGCTCAACAGCGAGCTTGCAAAGGGTAACTACGAAAGCCCGTATATAGTAAGACCCCTCAGCGAAATAACCATAAACGGAGTATCTGTTGACGAATACCGCATTTTCACTCCCGACAGCGCAAAGGGCACTGTCTTCGGCAATGCTGCACAAACCCTTTCCGACGAGATTTACAAGGCTTGCGGAAAAAGACTTGAAATAACCGGAAAAGCTGAAGAAAAAGCCTTTATAATCAACGAAGAGCTTATGGATACATCCGACTTTCTCCTTGAGGTTGAAAACGGCAGTGTTTATATTACCGGAAGCTCACTTACGGGAATTTCACGAGGAATCACCGCTTTTTCAAATGAAATTCTCCTGAACTCACAGAACACCTTTGACTTCACGGATGGTTACAAATTCAGCAAAGCCTTCTCAGGTTACGTAACCTATGAAGCCTTCGGAGCCGTTGGAGACGGAAAAACCGATGACTTTGATGCCATTACAAAAACCCACGCATACGCTAACGCAACAGGCCTGAGTGTTTTTGCAAATGAAACTGCTACATATTATATCGGCGGAGCAAACAAAACCGCCTACATTATGACCGATACCGACTGGTCAACCTCCTGCTTTATAATCGACGACACCGCCGTTGAAAACATAAATGCATGGGTCTTTCAGGCTTTGCCGTCTTATGGTGCAATAGATATAACCGGTGCAGTTTCCTCTGTCAAAGCCGATGCGGATAATATCGGCACAACCATCCCTGTAAAAAGCCTGGTCACCCTTACGGATTCCAACGTGAAGCGTTACATACGAAAAGGAGCAAACAGGGATTCCGGTAACAATCAGACAGATGTAATCATTGTTGATGAAAACGGAAACATTTCACCCGATACTCCCCTTCTCTGGGATTTTGACTCAATCACCACCGCAACGGCATATCCGATTGACAGCAAAGAAATAACCATAAGAGGCGGCAGATTTACAACCATTGCAAACAACGGTCCCTCGGAATACACCTATTACGCAAGAGGTATTGCCATCAGCCGTTCAAACACGGTAATAGACGGTGTTTACCATGACATTGAAAATGAAGGTCTGTCAGGTGCTCCTTATTCAGCCTTTATCTATCTTTCTTGCTGTGCCGACGTAACGGTAAAAAACTGCACCTTTACAGGCCACAAAACCTATATCACCATCGGCTCTGCCGGAACACCCGTACAGATGGGCTCTTATGATATCGGTGCCGCATACTCGGTTAATTCAAAGTTTATCAACTGCAAACAGACAAACGACATAACCGACATCATTTATTGGGGAATTGCAGGCACAAATTACTGTAAGAATCTGATGTATGACGGCTGTGCCTTTTCACGCTACGATGCTCATCAGGGAGTACTTAATGCGACGATTAAAAACTCCGTTCTCGGTCACCACGGAATCAAGCTTATCGGAAGCGGAACAGCTTTGATTGAAAACACAACCGTTCTGGCGGGCAGCTTCATTGAGCTTCGCTCAGACTACGGCTCAACATGGAACGGCGACCTCATTATCCGCAACTGCGAGTTTTATCCAAGCATTGTATCAGTCGGCATTATCACTGCCCTCAACACAGAGGATCACGACTTCGGATACACCTGCTACCTGCCCGAAAGAATTGAAATTGACGGATTCTACATTCACCAATCGGGCATCAATTATCTTTTCTCCCCGGTAAATCCCCTGCACGTCTTCGATTCCTACGAAGGTAAGCATCCTATCATTCCGACCAAGGAAATAACCGTCAAGAATTTCAGCTGTCTTCTTTTCGGAGATCTCTCCGTTTGCCTTAATAAAGCGATGTTCAGACAGACACAAATCAACGGAATGTAAAAAGCACAATATGGATTAAGTCAAAATCTATTTTTGCTTGATAAACTTATTTCTCATATTAAAGGTGCTGACCGGACTTAAATCCTCTTTTTTGATGATTTTCGTTGCTTGGTAATGAAATTGTATCAAATAAGGTAATTATTAAGATGCTCCCAACATAACCTCTGTTTGATACAATGCAACGCTCACCCTTTTCTGTTGCGCTGAAAAAATTTGTATTAAATAAAGTAGTATATGCCAAAGAAATGAAAGGTAGTACCAACGGTGCTACCTTTTATTTTTTCGATGAAATCATAAGAAAGGGATTCGAACAAGGAGGGAGCGAAGCGGACACATCCCTTGCTCTGACGCCCAATATAGTATGTATTTACAGAACAAAGTTAAAAACTTATGAGGAAGCTCTCATCCTCATAAACGAATATATACATTTTTACAACAACGAAAGAATTCAATTAAAAAAACTGACTCCGCTTGAAAAACGAAGTCAGTATATTGCTTATTCCTTTGTAGTTGTGAATATGTCCCATCCGACGACTCTTATGCCCTTGTCCTCTGCTTTTTGCAAAAGGTCTCCGCTTTTTAAAAGACGGTATTCAAGCTCTCTTTTCTGCCATTGATTTCCGTAGCCTTCATTGCCGAGGGCAGGGTGGAGAAATATTTCGGTAACACCGTCAAGACAGTTGTCAACGGCATCAAGATAGTATTTTCTGAGGGTATCGTAGTCCTTTATTCTGTCCATTGACCAGGGGTTTGACACAAGGTCGGTCAGAAGCCTTACGCCCCGCTTCTTTGCGGAAGCGACTATCATCTGCTGAAGCCTTGCTACGGGTGAGGGGATTTTCATACCGATCTGTCTTTCGAGAAAGCCGACGGTTTCGGGAAAACGGAAGGGGAGACTGTGCTCACTGCAGAAATCGAAGGCATCGAGAAAAAAGCGTCTGCCGTTTATGCCGTAAACTGTTCCGCAATGGCTGTCGGCATGGTCAACGGTTGCACCGTTTTCGGTTATATATCGGTACTGTGCCTCAAGCTCTGCACGGACGTCGGCTCTTCTGCCCCTGAGGGTAAGCATTTTACCTTCATACCACAGACCCTCCCTGCCGAGAGAGGGAGCGCCCGTGAGAGAGGGATAAAGCGTCTTTTCATCGTCGGAGTTAAGGGTGATATGTACACCGACGGGAAAGGATGCTTCCCTTGCATAAGCTGTTGCCGCCTTTGCTTCGGGGGCGACGGACATAAGAGAGGTTGAGGTTATGAGTCTGCTTCTGAGCAGCTCTGTTATTGCCCCGTTCTGTTCTGTGTTCATCCCGAAGTCGTCAGCGTTTATTATAAGATATTTACTCATCCTTTTTATCCTCAGGGAATTTAAGGAAGAAGGTTACAACCGAGGCAACCGCCATTGCTGCGGCAGGGAAAACGCAGAGAAGGAAGCGTGCCGCCATTGCGGGGTTTTCGCCCGGGTCGTCGCCGCTCTGGAAGTCAAAGAGACGTGCGGTAAGGAAGAAGGCGAGTGAAATATAAAGACCGTTGAGTCTGTTCATAACACCCATAAGCGAATTGATTATGCCCTCACGCTTGATTCCGTACTTTTTATAATCGTCGTCAACAATCTTGGCACCGATACAGTCCATTGTGGTAAGACAGGCGGCAATACCTGCACCCATAACCGCCGCAATTGCAATGGCAAGGGGTAAGGTTTTGACAAAGAAAAGAGGAATAAAGCCCACGGTCATTATGATAAAGCCTGTGCGCCATACGGTCATAATCGGCAGCTTCTTTACGAGCCTTGACCATAGGAGAATACCGATAACCGCAACGCCGAGAACGATACCGAGCATAATAGTGGTCGTGCTGCCTCCGAGACCGAGTGTGTATTTGACGTAGAAGGGCAGAGCCTGAGAAATAAGTGAGAAAGCGGCTGAATAGAATGCACCTGCAAGACCGAAAATCCAGAACTTCGGATTTGTGACAAGAGCGATGATGCTGTCAAAAAGCCTCGGCTTTTCCATTTTTTCATAGCTGATTTCATTTTCACGGCAGCCCCAGAAGCAATACATCATTACAATAAGGGCAAGCACGCCGTAAATAACGGAAGTGAGCTGATAGCCGATTTTTTCGGTAATCATAGGGGTAAGAGCGATACTGATTGCCATAGCAAAAAGCTGACAAATCTGACGGAAGCCGTTGGTTTTTGCACGGTCCTCGTCCTTTTTGAAAAGCTCAACGAAAAGTGAGCCGTAGTTTGCATTTACAAGTGAGTCAAGGGTACCGGTGAGAATATACATAAGCAGCATATAGATGAAAAGCAGCTTTTTATCCGATACCACGGCACCGGGCACGTTGTAGAAAAGCAGGAAGAAAAGCACGAGCAGGGGAGTGCCTATCAGAAGCCACGGTCTTCTTCTGCCCCATTTTGTTCTTGTGTTATCTGACAGGTATCCGTAAACGGGGTTGTCGATAGCATCGACAAAGGCATAGATAAAGGGTATGAGTGAGTACTGCTCCATGCTCAGTCCGAGAGTATCCACGTAGTAGATAGCCGCAAAGGATTTGAACATATTAATTGGGATTGACGTGCCGAACATCGCAAAACCGTAGCGGTAGGGCGACGTCTGCTTCATTAAGGGGCTTTGTGTCTTCATTTTACTTCCTCCTTGAAATATATGGGATTTGATATTGCTGAGATTCTTTTAAGCTTACCGAAGCCCCGGAAGACCTTGACGTAAGCAAATTTTACCTTTTTGAGCTTTACCTTTATATGACCGTCAGTCAGGCTGATTTCCTTTTCTCCCTTGTCGGTGACAAGAGTAACCTTTTTTGCATCTGCATAAATTTCAAGATATTTGTTTTCGTTAAATTCTGCGGTCTGACCCATAACGCAGTCACCGTAAAGCAGCTTCAGGGCTAGGGAATTCTTTTCCTCACAGACGTAGCAGCTGCCGCTCTTAATTGCAGAAAGTATATCCTCCCTGCTTCTTGAGGGGGAGTATACTGCCGTAACGGGTGAGCCGAGCTTTGCAAACTGTCCCGGCTTATGGAAGTCACTTCCGCCGACGATGGGTATTTTTCTGCCCTCCTTTAAAAGAGAGGTCCACCAATCGAGAGCCCTGACGTTTGACGGGCGCATAGGTCCGTTCCATATTTCCATCATATCAAAGGCAGTATCATCCTCCCATTTATAGGGGCAAAGAGGACAGAGGGGATGATTGACGGATATAACCGCACCGAGACTCTTTGCGTGGCTGATGATGGACTGCATTTCCTGTTTTGTGTTGGCTATAAAGCTGTTTTCGAAGGGGGCAGGCACACCGAAGAAGTTCATATGCCCCTTATAGTGAGTCCACTCAACTGCAGGGATGAAGGTAAGACCGTCAATGTGGGGAAGGTGCATATTTTCCGAGAAATTGTTATGGTTTGCAACACCGATAAAATCGAGACCCTTTTCCTTGGCAAGCTTACCGAGCTCATAGGCGCTGAAAACACCGTCCGATGCGGTTGAATGCATATGAAGGTCGCCGAAAAGAAGCACCTCACCCGCATATTCAAAGTCGATACTGTAGGTAACCTCAACGCCCTCGTCCATAACGTGATAGGCGCCGACGATTATCTGCCATTTTCCGCTGTTGATTTTCTGACAGAGATAGCCTGAAAAGGAATCATGCTCACCGACGTATATTGTTTTGTATGAGCTGCCTGACCAGCCGAGAAAATTGCCCCTTTCATCCGTTAATCCGATGTCGATTGTATTTGACGGCTTAAGGTCGCCGAGAAGACCCTTTGTGGGCTTATAATAATCGTAGCTTACTGTGATTTTTACCACGTTTTCAGGCACGTCAAAGGGAATAGTATAGTACTGTCCCTCCTTATCCTTTGTTACCGTGTGCTTGATAACCATAATATCACCGCCTTATATTTACATATTAACATTTATGAAGTATATAGTCAACGAATTTGACAGGGTAGGATTGTATAAATATCCTTACGGCTTTTTGGAGGAAATCACAATTGTATTTTCAATTTGTGTGCTATATAATGTTCTTATAAAGAAAATCGACGGAAAAGAGGAGAATTTATGAGTGACTTTCTCAAAAAAATCGTAGCATGGTTTACCGCTTTTTTCAGTCTTATCAGCGGGGGTATAGGCTTTAATAACGGCCCCTTTGCACCGCCTGACGGTAATTATCCCTTGGGTGAGCCTGCGGCGGTTGAAAAGGCAGATATTAACTGGCCCGAGAAAAAAATCTTTCCCTCCTTTACAGAGCCCGACGGAGAGCTGATTGCCTTCCCGACGGATATTCTTCCCGAAAGAGAAATGACCGCCATAGCCTGTCTTCAGGGCTTTGCCAATGCGGTTAAAACAAGAGCCGTTATTTTAGACAGCGACGTTTCAAGGTGGCTTGACGTATACGGCTACCGCTACGGTACCGTAAACAAGGATAACGTTTATGAACGTATTGCCGAGCTTTGTGAGGGCTCCGTTGCAGGTGTAATTCTTTACTCCGACGGGCTCAGCGAGCAGTATATCAACCTCGCCTGCTCAATCGGTAATCAGATAAAGGCAATTCCTCTTACCGCAGAAGCCTATGACAGATGGAGGGCTAAGGGTATTGAGCTTCCCGTTATCGAGGATATCAGAGGTCTTCCCTATGACACCGCCTATGAAATCTATGAGTATTTCTATAATAACTACTGGCAGAGCTGCAACCACAAAATTCTTGTTGTTCAGCGTCCCGGTCTTGCCTTCCAGATGAGAGACCTTGCATCTGCCGTCGGCGGTGCGGTTGTTTATCTTTCCTGCAGCGGCGGTAAGGAGACTCGTCTTTTCAAGAAGTACCTTGACTCAATGACACCCGGTGAATCGATTCTTACCGGCTGGTATGCCGATCAGGAAAGAGAGCTTATGACTGTTGCGGCACAGAAGGGACTTTCCTGCGTCCCCTCGGATTTCTTCAGCAATCCTACTGTTTTTGCTCAGAATAAGGAGATAAAGGTGCCCGCAGTACCCGATACACCCGAGCTTAAAAATAAGATTTATATTGCCTACTATCTCAGCGACGGTGATAACATTCAGTATGATATGCACGCCATGAGAGAGTATTGGGATAGCGGTGCGGCAAACAGAGGCAAGGTGCCCGTCAACTGGACAATCAGCCCTGCTCTTGTTGATATTGCTCCCGATATGATGAACTACTATTACTCTCAGGCAACGGATACGGAATGCTTTGTAAGCGGTCCCTCAGGTCTCGGCTATACAATGCCCGTCAACACCTTCGGCAGTAACCTCGGTATACAGTTCCGTTCGGATAAGGATTTCAGAGCCTTTGTTGAAATGACCGACGGCTATCTGCAGAAATCAGGTCTGCGTGTTGTTACAATCTGGGATAATCTTACCTGCTCACAGAGAAATATTTACACCGATGCAGGCTCCTATCTTTACGGACTTACCGTACATAACTTTACAAACGGCTCACTTAAAAAGAGATATACGGGTGTTACAAACGATACACTCATAATGCAGCTTACACCCGGCTACTTTGCTCAGAATGCAGAGGGTAACCTTCCTCTTACAGAGCTTGAGGGTTATATCCGTGATGCGGTTAAATATCTCAAGTATGACGGCACCGCTCCCGTATTTATTGCAACTCAGGTAAGTGTATGGGCATTCCACGATATGGGTGCAGTTGTTGAGCTTGAAAAGCATCTTTCCGATTACTATAAGGATATTTACGGTGAGGATGTGGTAGAATTTGTAAGAGCCGACCATTTCTGTAACCTTTACTACGAGGCAAAGGACCTGCCTAGGGATATGACTCTTTCGTCAGAGCTTACCGCACAGGCAACAAGCAACCCCGACGGTGCAATGCTTACTGCGGACGGAACCTGTTACGGGAACAGCATATGGGTAGCCGACGAGGAGGGCGCACAGAGCGTTACCTATAATCTCGGCGGTACTTATGAGGTAAATGAGCTTTCGGTTTATCACGCCGGAGCCAACGGACTTGATGCTTCGCTTAACACAACGGCATTCACCGTTGATATCAGCACCGACGGCAAGGTGTGGAAGACAGTTGCAGGCGTTAACGGTAACACCGACAGCCGTAGCAATATCCGCTTTGATGAAGTGGAGGCATCCTACGTCAGAATAAGCATTACCGATGCAGGTGCAGACGGTATTGCAAGAATAGCGGACGTTGATATATTCGCTAAATAAAATATAAGCGTTGCAGGTAGGTGATACCTGCAACGCTCTTTCTTTCGGCTTAAGGTGCCGTTTTTTATTTTTCTCAGCCAACCTCTACAATACCGTCGGCCTTGATTGTAACGGTCATACCGTCCTTGACGTATGCGAGGAATTCCTCACCGAGTGAGTCAACAACGGGCATTGATACGCCGTCAACCCATACGTCTGCAAGAACTGCACCTGCGGCTGCAAGTGAGTCGATGGGATTTGAGAAGAGCATACAAGCGGGATTCTTTTCGAGTGCACAAGCACAGTAGAGAACAAGACCGCCTGTTGTTGAACCGATTGTCTGGGGAAGGCAAAGAGCCTTGCCGAGCATTGATTTTCCGTAAAGGTCCTTGTTGTTCTGGTCGCCGCACTTAACTTCCTTGTCTCCGAACTGAAGAGCGTTCTGGAAGGAAGCGAGGGTGTTGAAGCCTTCTGTGGTAACAACTGCTTGAGCAGTTACTTCGCCGGGAGTGATTACTCTGCCCTTAAACTGTTTCATTATTTTTTACCTCCCTTTGTGATCTTTGCTAAAATCTCAGCATCTGTGTAATATCTTGCGGTTGTATATGTACGAAGCTTGTTTGACGATGTGATTACGGGCATCTTCTTGCAAAGGGGATTGTTCATATACATAAGAGGACAGATGTATGAGGTGATAACGCCTGTAGCCTTAAGACGTGCGGCGTAGGGTGTGTTGTTGAACTTTTCAAGCACACCGGGAGCAGCGGTAAGAACGGTGGGGATGGTGACCTTTGACTGACCGTTCTTCTTAAGCTCAGCTTCGATGTTATCTGTCCAATCCTTAAGCTGCTGGAGTGAAAGGTGGGGACAGCCGACAAAGCAAAGCTTGGGAGCAGCGTTGTGGTTCTTCCAGATAATGGGGTAATTTCTCTGAACCTTAAGGAGCTCAGCGTCGTCAATAATGTATTCCTTTGCGCCCTCTGCAATAAGCTTGTCGCCGAGCTCAACTGCTTCGGGAGTAAGGTTTTCGATGTGATAGAGACCTACTGCACCGTTTGAAGCGGTAGCGGCACCGAAGTCCTTGAGGTATGCGCAGGCGGAGTCGTTAAGCTCTGTGCCTATCCACTTGTCAAGACCAACAACGTAGGGTACATCCTCCATAACCTTCATACCGATAGCGGAGCCTAAAAGCTGAGCCTCGGGCTTCTTTGTGGTGTTAACCTTAATAACCCATGTAGCCTTTCTGCCTTCGTCTGTAAGAAGACCGAAGTAGGGAACGTAGCCTACGATTGAGCCCATGATGTCGATGATGCCTGAGTTGCGGTTACATCTTGCACCGAGTACGGAGTTAGCGTATACAACTGCACTTGATTCTGCCCATGAAAGGACTTCACCCTTCTGAGGCTTGTTACCAACCTCGTCCATATAGCAGGTGCAGGTGAAGGCATCGTTATTGAGAAGACCGAGCTTTTTGAGCTGATCCTCATAGAAGCTCTGCTTGGTATACATAAACTTATTGAAAATTAAGTTCTGAAGGAAGTTTGCGGGTACGTTTTTATCAAGAGGACGGGGGTCAACGGAGAACTTCTGACCTGAAGCAACGCCCTCGTCGAGAAGCTTCTGCATAAGGTCGTAAACGGGGGACATAACCTTAAGACCGAAGGAGGTAACAAGGTGGTTGTTCTTTGAAGTAATGGGTACGAGCTTTTCAGCGTTGAAGGCTTCACCGTACATAACCATTGTCTTCATAACCTTGGCCATGGTTTCGCCCTTTGAGCCGTTGAGAATATCCTGCTGTTCCTGAGTTAAAATCATGATAAATTCTCCTTATCTTATTTTTATCTTCTTTTATATCTTCATTGCAACGTCCCAAGCACCCCAGATAACGGTACGGAGGTTTCCGACCTTAGCGGCGTCACCGATAACGTGGATGTGCTTAGCCTTGGGTGCAACGGGAGTGGGTACGTAGCCTACGGACATAACAACTGAGTCAGCTGCGATATCGAAGGTCTTACCTTCCTTATCCTTAACTGTTACCTTGCCGTCACCGATTTCGCAAAGAGCGGTTTCAAGGTGTACGGGTACTTTATTTGTTTTGAAGAAGTCACGAAGGAAGCTTGTGTTTGCAAGGCAGATACCGGGAGTGGTGATAAGGTCATCCTGCATTTCAACGATTGTGGGCTTCTTACCCTTGAGGTAAAGCTCGTAAGCGATTTCACAGCCTGTAAGACCGCCACCGATGATGGTAACATTTTCGCCTACCTCTTTATTTCCGAGAAGATAGTCAACTGCTTCAATGGCAGTGTCGGCACCCTTAACGGGGATTGAACGTGCCTTTGAGCCTGTTGCAACGATGATTTCGTCAGCACTCAGAGCATTGATATCCTTGACCTCGGTATTCATCTTAACCTCGATGGGATACTTTGCAACCTCACGGATGTACCACTGAATAAGGTCACGGTCCTTTTCCTTGAAGGAGGGAGCAGCAGCGGCAACGAACACACCGCCGAGCTTGTCGCTCTTTTCATAAAGAGTAACGCTGTGGCCTCTCTTGGCGCATACGATAGCGGCTTCCATACCGCCGATACCGCCGCCGATAACGGCAACCTTCTTTGTCTTCTTAGCGGGAACTATCTTATATTTCTTTGACTGCATTGTTTCGGGGTTAAGTGCGCAACGGGCAAGACCCATAGTGTCGAGAAGGTCCTGAGTGTTGGCGTGACCCTTTGAGGATGAGAAGTTGAAGCAGCCTGCGTGGCAGCAGATACAGGGCTTGATATCCTCTGTTCTGCCTTCCTTGAGCTTTGTTATCCATGCGGGGTCAACAAGGAACTGACGTGCAACACCCATACCGTCGATTTTGCCTTCCTCGATTGCCTTTGCGGCAACATCCGGCTCCATACGGCCTGCGCATACAACGGGGATATCAACAAACTTCTTGATGTGAGCAACGTCCTCAAGGTTACAGTTCTGAGGCATATACATGGGAGGATGAGCCCAGTACCAGGAGTCGTATGTACCGTTATCGGCGTTGAGCATATCGTAGCCTGCATCCTGAAGATACTTTGCAGCCTTTTCCGATTCGGGCATAGCACGGCCTACTTCTGTATATTCCTCGCCGGGCATTGCGCCTTCGCAGAAGCCCTTCATCTTTGACTCAACTGAATATCTGAGTGAAACGGGATAATCCTTACCGCAGGCTTCCTTGATAGCCTTTACAACCTCAACTGCAAAGCGGTAGCGGTTTTCAAAGGAGCCGCCGTATTCGTCGTTACGCTTGTTAAAGAACTCGATAGCAAACTGGTCGAGAAGATAGCCCTCGTGAACTGCGTGAACCTCGACACCGTCAACGCCTGCATCGCGGCAGAGCTTAGCAGTTTTTGCAAAGGCTTCGATGATTTCGTGAATCTGCTCCTTGGTCATTTCGGGGCAGATAATGTCGGGTGCCCAGCGTGCAGGCTGAGGAGAAGGACAGGCAAGCTCGTGTGAAGTGTCGAGAATCGGCTTTACAAGAGCACGGGTTAGCTTGTTTTTGTGAAGGGGAGCAACGAGCTCTGTGATAGCCCATGAGCGTCCCATACCTGCGGTGAGCTGAATGAAAAGCTTTGCACCTGTTTTGTGGATTTCATCCATGAATTCCTTGAGGTCTTCAAACATCTTGGGGTTTTGCCAGAGCCACTTGCCCCAGAAGGTATCACGTAAGGGTGCGATACCGGGGATGATGAGACCTACTTCATTGTTTGCTCTTTCAAGGAAAAGCTTTGCCGCCTCCTTGTCAAAATGACAGCCGCCGAGCTCAAACCAACCGAAAAGCGATGTGCCGCCCATTGGACACATAACAATACGGTTTTTGATTTCAACGTTGCCGATTTTCCACGGGGTAAACAGCGCCTCGTGGTTTTTGTCGATTGTGTTCATATTGAACATCCTTTCTATGCTTTTTTTATGCATAAACTATTATAAAATAGTGCCCGTTAAAAGTCAACACAAATAATAATAAAACAAGCGTTACAGTATGAATTCTGCAACGCTCGTTTAAGTTTAAAAATAAAAATACCTTTTTATCCGTTCTTTAAGGCTAATGTCATATTTTCTGAGCTTCGCCCTGTCCTTTTCTGAAGGAATAAAGACCTCATCGGAATATGCGTTTTTGTCGCCGGGGGTAACACCGCTTATGTCTGAGAAATCGGTATCTCTGTTTGTTTCAACGACAGTTGTTATTCCCATTTCCGAAAGTCTTGTGAGAAAATCTCTTTCGATGTCATCCTCCTCATAGCGGTTTGAAAAGGTAAAGGCAAGATTATTGCCGACGCAGGCAACGCCGCAGCGGGCACCGTTGACAAGGCCGGGACCTGTATAAAAGCTAAGGCTTCTGATATGAGCCTTCATATCCTCTGTGAGCTTGACGGAGCCGAGGTTTGATAAAAGAGCGGTTGTTGAATATTCGGCTCCGAAGGTAAAGCCGATTTTTGTAAAAAGGTTTTTTATTCTTACGGGGACGAACCTTAAAAGCTTTGCACCCAGTATTACGGTGCGGGTTATATATGCCTGATGCGCTTTTTTGTTGTTGACCGCGCGAAGTTGAGTGCTTACTGTCTGAAGAATTTCTTCAAAGGTATATTCTCTGTCACGTCTGTCGAGTCTTACGAGCACACACAGCACAAAGTTTCTCAGGGTATCCGAAGGGAAGAAGCTTCTGAGATTTACGGGAATCTGTACACTGACGGGCTTTTTCATCCGTCCCTTTTCAAGCTGCTTTCGGTAATGGATTTCCAACAGAAGGGCTGCAAAAAATTCCGTTACGGTCACACCGAAGCTCTTGCTTACAGAATGAAGCTTATCGAAATCAATAAAAACAGTAGTGTAATTACATGAGTGTGCGGTGAGGGGCGTTCCTTTTTTGTGATATACCCTCGGGTCGGTAAGACTTGCCTTGTCGTCGTCACCGCAGTAGCGCATATAGGCATCCTCTGCTTCTTCGGGTGTCGGTTTTTCTTTTGTATCTAGAACAAATCTGCTTGACGATATGCTTTCGCCTGCAAGACGCAGGTACTCACCCGCAAGGGTAAGAACAAAAACAGTACCGCTGTGACCGTCGCACAGAGCGTGGTAAAAGTCGACGCTGATACGGCTGCTGCGGTAATAAACCCTGAAAAGATAGCCGTTGTTTTCTCTGAAGCTGACGCGGTAACAGAAGTTGGCGATATCCTCACGCAGGGGACATTCCTCACGGTTAGGCTCAAGATAATTGCAGAAAAAGCCGTAGCGCATACGCACCTTGAGTGAGGGGAATCTGTCGAGTGTATTGCTGAGGGCTGTTTTCAGAATTTCCGGGTTGATTTTTTGTCCGAGGTCCACCGACAGACGAAAAACATTTGACCATCGCTTTGAGTTCTGACCGGGAAAAACTGTTCCGGCAGTGTCGAGAGGAAGCCATAAAAGATTTTTTTCAGGCATAAAAATACTCCTTGATTTTTTTATAGCATAGCATAGTTTTGCTTTTATAGCAATATGATTACGGAAAAAATCTTTTTAAGAATATTGATGTTAAAAAATTATGAATACGTAATTTAGCAACATAGTGTTGACTATTTTGAACATTCGTGATATGGTGTAGGTGTGATAATTTGATTTTCGCAAAGCCGAGGAGGATATGAAGATGAAAAGGGCAAATTTCAAAAAGGTAATTTCATTGTTGCTTGTGGGTGTAATGATGCTTACAATGGCACCTGCGGTTTCTTTTGTTTCCGAAGCCGCATACCCTGTGATGATGGCATTTACCCCTGCGTCAAGCGGAGATTTTCACAAGTATTGGAATAAGGTTTATACTGTTACCTTCCTTGACAGTATTGACATCGGTGCCATGAACGGTGCTATGGAAAGCTGGGATATTTCGGCTGATCAGGATGGCAGTGTTATGGGCTGGATGTATCTTAATGAGGAGGCTACTGCTCAGGCAGGTGCAGACCGTTATGATGTCTATATTGCCGGTGAGGGCGGTGTAGGAGCAAATGAGCAGTCAGGTTATATCTTTTATATGTTTGACAGTCTTGCAGAGGTGAACAACACCGAGAACTTCAAGACCTCAAATGCCACATCCTTCAAGGCTCTCTTTTATAAGTGCTACAACCTTAAAAGTGTAGACCTCAGCAGCTGGGATACAAGCAATGTTACCAATATGAGTCAGCTCTTTGACATGACAACAGTAACCAACTCTCCCATTGTTCCCGCACTTAAGGATGTCAACCTCACAGGCTGGGATACAAGCAAGGTTACAGATATGAGCTATATGTTCAACAACTGTAAGGAGCTCGGTGAGCTTGATTTAAGCACTTTTGACACATCAAAGGTTACTAATATGCAGAGAATGTTCTATCTGTGCATCAATCTGTCAAATATTTATATAGGAGACGGATGGACTGTTGAAGCGGTTACGAATGCCAATGCTATGTTTAACTGCTGCTATGCAATAGTCGGAGGTAAGGATAAGTACGACAAGGAATTCCAGTACATTCCTCCCGGAAAAGAATATGCCAAGCTCAGAGAAGAGGGAGGATTCCTTGACCGTGCTCCCGAAAAAAACAAGTATACGGTTACATATAAGTTTATCGGCGATATAATTCCCGACAGCGTTACTGTCCCTGCAGCTGCAACCTATGAAGAGGGTACAACGGTTACCGTTGAAGAAAATGCTTGCGCAGAGCATTACATCTTCTCAGGCTGGTCAACAGATGATGCAGAGTCAGATGCTGACGGCAACTTCATAATCAATAACGATGTAGAGTTTGTCGGCTCATGGATCAGGCTTTACAGAGTAGAGTATAAGTACGATGATAATTACGAGCTTCCCGCAGAGGCTCCTCAGATTCCCGATACCGAGCTTTGGTTTGCACCGGGTGAGGATGTGCCTGTTTACGGTGTACCCTATGTACCCGAGTATATATTTGTAGGCTGGAAAACAGGCGATGCTGAGGTTGTCGGTGACTCCTTCATAATGCCTGAAAACGATGTTGTTTTATACGGATACTACAAGAAACCCGTAAACAGTATTGAAATCAGCGGCGGTGAACTTACCGTTGATATCGGCGGCGAAAAGGTAAAGGTTGAGGTAATTATAGATCCTCCCGATGCAACCTTTGACGACGTTATCTACGAATCAGGTGACGACAGCATCGTAACCGTTGATAAGGACGGCTACCTCACTCCCGTAAGTGTCGGTACTACAACAATCACAATTACTTCGGTTGATGATCCTACAAAGACTGATACAGTAAATGTAACAGTAAAGATTCCCGTAACGGATATTACTGTTGACAGAACAGAAATAAACCTCAATAAGGGTGATACCGATAAGATTACGGTTACAGAGGTCAAGCCCGCTGAAGCAACAAACAAGGATGTTATTTACGAATCAAGTGACGAATCTGTTGTAGAGGTTGACGAAAACGGCAACATCATCGCAAAGGGTGACGGTACCGCAACAATTACAGTTACCTCAAAGGATAACAAAACTGTTAAGGAAAGAATAACAGTAACAGTAAAGACTCCCGTAACGGAGCTTACCGTAACAGAGGACTTCACTCTCAACGTAGGTGAAGAAAAGAATGTTGATGCAAAGGTCAACGAGGATGCAACAAATAAGGAGCTTATTTATGAATCGGATAACCCGGGTATAGTAAAGGTTGACAGCGAAGGTAATGTTGTTGCGGTCGGTGAAGGTACCGCTACAATCACCGTAACCTCAAAGGAAAACTCTTCAATTACCGAAACTGTAACGGTAACGGTAAAGATTCCCGTAGTTGATATCGAGGTTGAAAGAGAGGATATCACTCTCACAGAGGGAGACAGCGACAAAATCACCGTAACGGTTATCCCCAACGAAGCGACAAACAAGGGCGTTACCTTTGAGTCAGGCGACGAATCTGTAGTAAAGGTTGACGAAGAGGGCAACATTGAAGCCGTAGGCGTGGGTACCGCAACCGTCACAATTACATCAAAGGATGACGAATCAATTACCGAAACAGTCACAGTAACCGTAATCAAAAAGACCTACAAGGTTACCTATGAATTTATAGGTGATGTTATTCCCGAAAATGTTGAAGCTCCCGAAATGAAAAAGTACGCAGACGGCAGTAACGTAACGGTGGAAGCTGATGCAGCTGCTGAGGGATATATCTTCTCAGGCTGGACTACCGATGATGCAGCTGTAGAAAACGGTGAATTCAAAATCACAAACGACGTACATTTCGTAGGCTCATGGAGTAAGCTTTATAATGTTACCTACGAATATGTGGGCGAGGTACCTGCAAATGCTACAGAGCTTCCCGTAAAGGAAAGCTACACAGCGGGCATTGCAGTAGGTGTTAAGGCTGATGCAACTGCAGAAGGCTATACCTTCTCGGGTTGGACAACAGAGGATGCTGATGTAACAGACGGCGGGTTTACAATGCCTGCAAAGGATGTTGTTCTCAAGGGCAGCTTTGAAAAGATAATCAACTACTACGATGTTACATATAAGTATGAGGGCGAAGTTCCCGCAAACGCTCCCGCAGTACCCGAAAAGGAAACCTACGAAGAGGGTAGCAGCGCAGCAGTTGAAAATGTACCTTCACTTGACGGATATACCTTCATCGGATGGGAGACAAAGGATGTTACTGTAACAGACGGTAAGTTCACAGTCAACAACGACGTTGAGTTCGTCGGTAAGTGGGAAAAGAAAATCAACTACTACGATGTTACATATAAGTATGAGGGCGAAGTTCCCGCAAATGCTCCCGCAGCACCCGAAAAGGAAACCTACGAGGAGGGTACATCAGTAACGGTTGAGACCAATCCTGTCCTTGGAGGTTACACCTTCTCAGGCTGGGACACAAAGGATGTTACAGTAACAGACGGCAGCTTTGAAATTTATAAGAATGTTGAATTTATCGGTAAGTGGACAAGGAATCCCGTTTCTGTAAACGTCATCAAGGTCAATAAGACCGAAATTGAGCTTACTGCCGACGGAAAGGACAAGATTATCGTTGAGGTAAAGCCCGACAATGCTGATAATAAGGAAGTTATCTTTGAATCAAGTGACGAAGCCGTAGTAAAGGTTGACAAGGAAGGTAACGTTGAAGCAGTAGGCGAGGGTGAAGCTACAATCACCGTAACCTCAAAGGATAATCCCAATCTTAAGGTTGAGATTCCCGTAAAGGTTGAAAAGGAAGATGTTCCGGAAGAGCCTGAAGCTCCCGAGATTCCCGAAGAGCCTGAATATGTAATTGAGGTTCCCGAAGAAATCACGGTTAAGAAGGGCATAACCGAGCTTATCTACGTCAGGGTTACTCCCGATGACGGTGAGCTTAAGCCTGCCTTCTCATCGGCTGATGAAGGCGTTGCAAGAGTCGACGAATTCGGCAACGTTACAGGTATTTCAGCAGGAACAACCACAGTTTATATTGATTTCGGCAACGGAACAGTAAAGACTGTAACCGTAACTGTTACGGCACCTCCCGTTGCTCCGGTAATACCTGTCAAGCACCACGTTTGCTTCGGTAAGACCGACGGTATAGGCTGGTATGAGGTTTCTGTCAACGGCGGAGATTTCTTCCCGCAGGGGCCCAACTCAACTCTTGAGGTTGAAGAAGGCTCAATTCTTGTTGTCAGAGTTCAGGATATGTGGATTGATGACGAGTTTGATTTTTACGTCAACGGAAAGAAGGTTCCGCTTGATCCTGCAAACACAATAACTGTTGTTGTTGACGGATATATGCTCATCGGTGCACTTTCAATGGATGTTCCCGTACCCGACGTTGAGGAGTCACTCAACCTTTTCGAAAGAATTGTTCGTGCCTTTGAGCGTTTCATCGAGTGGGTAAAGAGTCTTTTCACAAGAAAAAAATAACATTAATGATTTTCGGTCACCCTGTGAAAAACAGGGTGATTTTTTCCTTTATTTTTCAAAAAACTTCATTATGACTATTGACTCCATTACTTTAGTGTGTTACAATACTAACACGCTAAAACGAAAGAGGGATGCATTATGACAAAACGTAATAATGAAACCGTAGAAAAATTATATAAGGCAGTGCTCAGCCTTGGTGATAAGGAGGAGTGCCGTATGTTTTTTGAGGATATATGCACCATTCAGGAACTTGAGACCATAGCACAGCGTTTGCAGGTTGCGGAGCTTATCTGTGAGGGTAAAAGCTATAGCGAGGTCAATAAAATTACGGGCGCAAGCACAACCACTATCTGCCGTGTCGGTAAGTGCATAAATTACGGCGAGGGCGGATACCGTATGGCAATAGATCGTCTGGGAAAAGAGGAAGGCAAGGATGCTTAATTCAGATATAATGAAAAACGAGGAGAGGGTTGCATACGCTCTGCGCTCTCTTTACTCCGCATTCGGATATGAAAGATATAAAATGAGCAAGTTTGAGGAATATGACCTTTACGTAAGAAACAAGGACTTCCTTATTTCTCAGGGTATAATCACCTTTACCGATACAAACGGTAAGCTTCTTGCTCTCAAGCCGGACGTTACTCTTTCGATTATCAAAAACAGCAAGGACGAGCAGGGCTGTGTACAGAAGCTTTATTATGACGAGAATGTTTACCGTACCTCAAAGGATTCACACTCCTTTAAGGAAATTGCACAGACGGGACTAGAATGTATAGGCGATATCGACCTTTATCATATCAGCGAGGTGCTTTTGCTCGCTATGAGAAGCCTTGAAACCATCGACGGCAACTATGTGCTCGATATTTCTCACGCGGGGCTTGTTGAGTCGGTGCTCAGACTCTGCAGCTTTTCTTCCGATACGGCACAAAAGGTTACGTCCGCTGTTCAGAGTAAGAATTCAGACGAAATAGAATATCTTTTCCGCAAGGGCGAGCTTACCGCTTATGAAAAGGCTCTTATTGAGGTGTTCCTTTGCAATTACTCCGATTCCCGAACACTTTCGGAGAAGCTCTATAATCTGACCGATGACAGTGAGGTCAGAAGCAACGCAGAGCAGTTCAGCAGGATTTTTTCAATGGCAAAAAAGCTCTCAGAGGGCGGAAGACTCAATATTGATTTTTCACTTACCGATACGGCAGGCTATTACAGCGGCGTTGTTTTCAAGGGCTATATAAAGGGAATTCCCACAGTTGTGCTTTCAGGCGGTCAGTATGACAGGCTTATGGAAAAAATGGGTAAGAAGCAAAAGGCAATAGGCTTTGCCGTTTATCTTGATACCCTTGAAAGACATAACGGCACCAAAAAGGAATATGACTGTGACTGCGTTATTATCAGAGACGGTCTTTCAGATGTGGCAGAGGTTATTTTTGCCGCTAAAGAAATTGCCGACAAGGGTGAAAGCGTATGTGTGCTCAGCAGCCTCGGTCAGGATATGAAATACAAAAGGCTTATTGATATGAGAAGGGGGGATAAAAATGGAAATGCTTAATGTTGCTCTTCCTAAGGGAAGACTCGGTGAAAAGGTATATTCCATGTTTGAGAAATCAGGATTTGAATGTCCCTCGATAAAGGAAAACAACCGTAAGCTCATATTTGAAAATGAGGAAAAGGGTGTTCGGTATTTCTGGGTAAAGCCCTCTGACGTTGCCATTTATGTTGAAAGAGGTGCGGCGGATATAGGTGTAGCGGGTAAAGATATTCTGCTTGAATATGAGCCCGACATCTATGAGCTTCTTGACCTTGGAATAGGCAGATGCAATATGTGTGTTGCCGCAAAAAAGGATTTCAGGGATAACACCGAAACCACGTTGAGAGTAGCTACCAAGTTTTCAAATATAGCAAGAAGCTACTACACGGAAAAATGCCGCGATATAGATATTATCCATCTTAACGGTTCCATTGAAATTGCTCCGATTCTCGGTCTTTCAGATGTTATTGTGGATATTGTTGAAACGGGAAAAACCCTGTATGAAAATGACCTTCAGCCCTTTGAAACTATAGTACCTATAAGCGCAAGGCTGATTGCAAATAAAACTTCTTATAAATTCAAGCAGGAAATGATTGATAAGGTCAGAGCCTGTCTTGCAGAGCTTGTGAGGGAAAAAGATGATTAAGATACTCGAATATAACAAGGTAAGCAGCGAGGAAATTTTCTCACGTATGGAGGATACCCTCGATGTTTCCGATACGGTAAGCGGCATTATAGCCGAGGTAAGAAAAAGAGGAGACAAGGCGGTGCTTGAATACTGCGAAAGGTTTGATAAATGTGTTCTTTCATCCCTTGAGGTTACAAAAGAGGAAATTGATTCTGCGATGGAAGAGGTTGACGGTGAGTTTATCCGTATCCTTGAAACGGCGGCGGAAAACATCCGTAATTTCCATTCGCGTCAGGTGAGAAATTCCTTTGTCATAGCAGAAAAGGACGGAGTTGTAACAGGTCAGAAGATTACCCCTGTTGACAGAGCGGGTCTTTATGTTCCCGGCGGAACTGCCGCATATCCTTCCACCGTGCTTATGGATTCGATTCCTGCAAAAATTGCAGGCGTAAAGGAAATGTGTATCGTAACCCCTCCCGATAAAGAGGGCAAAATCAATCCGGTTATTCTTGCGGCGGCAAGGATCGCAGGTGTTGACCGTATATTCAAGGTAGGCGGTGCTCAGGCTATTGCGGCTCTCGCTTACGGCACCGAAACAATTCCCAAGGTTGATAAAATCGTAGGCCCGGGTAATGCTTACGTTGCCGAGGCTAAAAAGCAGGTTTACGGTCTTGTTTCAATCGATATGATAGCGGGACCCAGTGAGATTCTTGTTATTTCCGACGGTAAGAGCAACCCTGCCTACGTTGCGGCAGACCTTCTTTCTCAGGCGGAGCACGATAAAAATGCCTCTGCGGTGCTCGTGACCGACTGCCTTGAGTTTGCAAGGAAGGTAAGTGACTGCATCGAGCAGCAGATTCCCATGCTTGAAAGAGCGGAGATTGCAAGAGCCTCTGTGGATAACAACGGCAAAATCATTGTTGCCCCCACACTTGACAAGGGCATTGAAATAGCTAACGAAATTGCTCCCGAGCATCTTGAAATCTGTGTTGACAACCCCTTTGACTATCTTGATAAAATCCGTCACGCAGGCAGTATTTTTATGGGCAGATACTGTCCCGAGGCATTGGGTGACTATTATGCAGGCCCCAATCACACCCTTCCCACCTCGGGCACGGCAAAGTTTTCAAGCCCTCTTTCCGTTGACGATTTTGTTAAAAAGACACAGTTTACCTATTACACAAAGCAGGCACTTTTTGAGGTGGCTGAGGATGTGGCATACTTTGCCCGTAAGGAAGGTCTTACCGCTCACGCTAAGAGTGCAACAATCAGATTAGAGGAAGAAAAATGAGCAGATACATGGATGAAAAATTTCTGTCCCTTGAGGAATACACCCCCGGTGAGCAGCCTCAGGATAAGAAATATATAAAGCTTAACACAAACGAGTCACCCTTTCCGCCCTCGCCCTCGGTTTTACAGGCGATAAACGGGGAGGAGGCCGCAAAGCTCTGCCTTTACAGTGACCCTGAAAGCAAGCTTCTTAAAAGGGCGATTGCAGAAAGCTACGGCTTTGAAAGTGAAAACGTTTTTGTATCAAACGGAAGCGACGAGATACTGAACTTTGCCTTTATGCTTTACGGCGGAGTAAAGGGTACTCTTTTCCCTGATATAAGCTATGGCTTTTATAAGGTTTTTGCCGACCTTTACAGGTTAGATTATGAGCAGATACCGCTTAAAGATGATTTCACAATAGACATCAATGACTATATCGGCAAGGATAAATTTATTGTTATAGCAAACCCCAATGCACCTACGGGTATCACTCTCGGTGTTGAGGAAATTGAAAAAATTGTCATTAGTAACAGTGAAAGCGTAGTGCTTATTGACGAGGCATATATTGATTTCGGCGGTGAGTCTGCTATGGGGCTTGTAAATAAATACCCTAACCTTATTGTCTGTCAGACCTATTCCAAGTCAAAATCCATGGCAGGCGCAAGGCTCGGCTTCTGCTTTGCCCATAAGGATATAATATCGGACCTTGAAAGAATCAAGTATTCCACAAATCCCTATAACATCAACCGTCTTACACAGCTTGCAGGTGTTAAGGCAATGGAGAATATGGAGTATTATAACGAAAAATGTGCTGTCATAGCCCAAAACAGAGAGTACACCCGTGAAAAGCTCACAGAAATGGGCTTTGAGGTGCTCGAGTCAAAGGCAAACTTCCTTTTTGCAAAGCACCCTGATTTCGACGGAGAAAGGCTTTACCTTACTCTTAAGGAAAGAGGTATCCTTATCCGCCATTTCAACAATGAAAGAATCTGTCAGTATAACCGAATCACAATAGGCAGTGTTGAGCAGATGGAGGCCTTTATACAGGCGGTCAAAACTATTCTGGAGGAGAATGATTTATGAGAACAGCTACAATAAACAGAAAAACCACAGAAACAGATATAGCTCTCACTCTCACCCTTGAGGGTAAGGGTGAAAGCACAGTTGATACAGGCTGCGGCTTTCTTGACCATATGCTCACCCTGTTTGCAAGGCACGGAGGCTTTGATTTCACCGTAAAGTGCAAGGGTGACACTGAGGTTGATTATCATCACACCGCTGAGGATATCGGCATCTGTCTGGGTATGGCATTCAGAGAGGCTCTGGGTGATATGAAGGGCATAAACCGTTACGGTGATATTATTCTGCCTATGGATGAGGCTCTTATCCTTGCGGCGGTTGACATTTCGGGCAGAGCATATCTCGGCTTTGATGCTCAAATGCCCTCACAGAAGGTCGGCGATTTTGACACAGAGCTTGTTAAGGAATTTTTCCTTGCCTTTGTGCGCAAGGCAGAGCTTACCTTGCATATAAAGGAGCTTGACGGCGAAAATACACATCACATTATTGAGGGAATTTTCAAGGCCTTTGCAAGGGTTATGAAAAAGGCGTGTGCCATTGACCCCGATAATAAGGATTCAATTCCTTCAACAAAGGGAGTGCTCTGATGACAGTAATAATTGATTACGGTGTGGGCAATCTGTTTTCTCTGCGTTCATCCTTTGCGGCAATAGGTCACGAGGCTGTTGTCAGCAAGGATATTGAAGAAATCCGTAAGGCAAAAAGACTTGTTCTTCCCGGTGTAGGTGCCTTTGAGGACGCAGTAAGAAAGCTTCGCGAAAGCGGTCTTTATGAAGAGGTTAAGGCTCAGGCACTTTCAGGTAAGCCGCTTATGGGCATTTGCCTTGGTATGCAGATGCTTTTTGAAAAAAGCTACGAATACGGCGAGCATGAGGGACTCGGTCTTTTAAAGGGTGAGATTGTCCCCTTCGAGGGCAGAATAGATAAGAATCTGCGCATCCCCAACATCGGTTGGAGTGACCTTAAAATAAAAAAGACAGACTGTCCGATTTTTAAATATATCAATGAGGGCGATTTTGTTTATTTCGTCCATTCATATTTTGCCGCAGACTGTGAGTCCTCCGTTGCCGCAACCTCGGAATACGGAATCGAATTCACGGCGGCGGTAAGTGACGGAAATATTTTCGGCTGTCAGTTCCACCCCGAAAAAAGCGGTGATACGGGGCTTGCAATTTTGAGAGGATTCTGTGAGATAGGAGAATAAAAGATGCTTATTTTACCCGCTATTGACCTTTATAATAAGTCTGCGGTCAGGCTTTATAAGGGCGATTATGATAAAATGACCGTTTACAGTAACAATCCCGTTGAGATTGCAGAAAAATTCAAGGCCTGCGGTGCACAGTATATCCATCTTGTTGACCTCGAGGGCGCAAAAAACGGAACGACCCCCAACCTTGATGTTGTGGAAGATATAGTAAAGACAACGGGACTTAAATGTGAAATCGGCGGCGGTATCAGAAGTGAAGAGGTTATTGAAAAATATCTCGGCATAGGAGTTGACCGTGTTATTCTCGGCACTGCGGCAGTAACAGACGGTGAGTTTCTCGAAAGAGCCGTGAAAAAATACGGCAAAGCTGTTGCGGTGGGCGTTGACCTTAAAGACGGCTACGTTGCCATAAAGGGCTGGACGGAAAAATCGGCACTTACGGCGGATATGTTTTTTGAAAAGCTCTGTGCCCTCGGTGTTAAAACGGTAATCTGCACCGATATTTCAAAGGACGGGGCGATGCAGGGCACCAACCGTGAGCTTTATAAGGCTTTAAGTGAAAAATATCCCATTGACATAGTTGCTTCGGGCGGTGTTTCGAGCCTTGACGATATTGAAGCTCTGAGAGCGATGAAGCTTTACGGCGCGATTTTAGGCAAGGCCTATTATGTGGGCGCAGTTGACCTTGAGAAAGCGATAGAGGTGGCGAAATGATAACTAAAAGAATAATTCCCTGCCTCGACGTTAAAAACGGCAGAGTGGTCAAGGGCACCAACTTCAAGGGTCTTAACGATGTGGCTTCCCCTGTGGAGCTTGCATCCTTTTACAGCCGTAACGGTGCGGATGAGCTTGTGTTTTATGATATAACCGCGTCCTTTGAGGGCAGACAGCTTTTTACGGATATTTTAAAAGAGGTCGCATCAAAGATTTTTATACCCCTTACCGTTGGCGGCGGAATCAATATCCTTGAGGATTTTGACAGAGTGCTCAAATGCGGTGCCGACAAGGTAAGCGTAAACTCGGGTGCAATAAAAAACCCCGCCCTTATTTCTCAGGCGGCAAGGCTTTACGGAAACCAATGTGTTGTGCTTTCGGTTGATATAAAAAGAGTTGACGGTGAGCTTCATGTCTTTGCCAAGGGCGGCAGAGAGGATACGGGTATGGAGGCAATCGGCTGGATAAAAAGATGCGTTGCCGACGGTGCCGGTGAGGTCGTGGTCAACTCGATAGATACCGACGGAGTGAAAAAGGGCTTTGACCTTGAAATGCTCAAGGCAGTACGTGAAGCAGTAAACGTGCCTGTAATTGCTTCCGGCGGTGCGGGCTGTGCTGAGGATTTTGTGACACTTTTCAAAGAAATACCCGATATGGATGCAGGTCTTGCGGCTTCGATTTTCCATTTCGGTGAGGTGGCAATACCTGAGCTTAAGACTCTGCTCAGAGAAAACGGAATAAACGTAAGGAGATAACAATGATTAACTTTGATACAGATAAGCTTAAATTTGACGAAAAGGGACTTATCCCCGCCATAGTTGTTGATGCGGTGACAAAAAAGGTGCTCACCCTCGCATATATGAATAAAGAGAGCCTTCAGATTTCACTCGAAAAGGAATGCACCTGCTTCTGGTCACGCTCAAGGCAGGAGCTGTGGCTCAAGGGTGAAACAAGCGGTAACTATCAGCACATTGTTTCAATAACAGCCGACTGTGATTACGATGCACTCACCGTTGTTGTTGAAAAGGACGGACCTGCATGTCATAAGGGCACGGATTCCTGCTTTACAAACACTCTTATGCAAAGCGAAACCCTCAAGGAATTTTCTCTTGACGGTCTTTATGAGCTTCTTAAGGGCAGAAAGGAAACCCTTCCCGAAGGCTCATACACAACCTATCTTTTTCAGAAGGGTATTGATAAAATACTCAAAAAGGTTGGCGAGGAGTGTACAGAGGTTATTATTGCCGCCAAGGCAGACGACAAAAAAGAAACCGTTTATGAAATTGCAGACCTTGCCTATCACGTAATGGTGCTTATGAACGAAATGGGCATCACTATGGAGGACGTACACAGAGAGCTTGCATCCCGACATATTATCGACCACAAGGTCAAGCAGGAAAAAATGGTGTAACAAGAGTCAATTCACAATTCTCAATGGCGGGAAAAGGCTCAATAAATTAAGAACTTAATCCCGCCGGATAAAACAGTTCTATACCCTTTAAAAGCAAACAGCCGTCTGAAAAATCAGACGGCTTATATTTTAGTTTAAAACCCATAGGGTGCGGATGATACCTTGCAGTTTAATTCCAAGTCGGTCGCGATTGCGAATTGCGAATTGAGAATTGAGAATTGTTTAGTCCCACTCGTCACCGCGTACGGTGTCAAGGTCAATACCCTTGGTGTCGTGAGTCTTTTTAATAAGTGCAATAAGTGTGATAACAAAGCTGGGCACGAGAAGGCAGAGAGCAACCGTACCGATGACTCCGTCGCCGAAAATAAAGGCGAGAATCATATTGAGAATGAAGGCAACGGCATAGCCTGCAAAGCCGACAACCGTCTGTGCCGCTGTGGTTGATGAACGGAGATTGGTGGGTGCGGATTCACTTGCCATCATAATAAGCACGTCGTTTGTCGAATAGTAGCTGCCTACGAATGCACCGCAGAACAAGCCGATGATTGCGGGAGTAAGGAAGTTGAAGCGTGCACCGAGGAAGAATACAACGAATGAGATTACACAGTTTGAGGCAACGGTGATAGCGGCGGCCTTTCTGCCCTTTTTATCTGAAACAAAGCCCATAATTACCTGAGAAACAGCCATACCGATGGGGTAGAGGGTAAGAGCCTTGCTGACCTCGTTTATGCTTACAAGATCAAGGAATTCCTTGACGTTTGAGCCGTGGATGCTCATAGCATAGCCGTGGGTGAGGATAGCCTGATAGTTAAGAGAGCCGATAACGCCGATGCCTGCAAGGGCGAAGCAGATGAAAATCCAGCGAAGCTGCTTGTGCTTGAAGCCGAACTTAATAGCATCGATAACGCCGCCCTGAGAATCCTGAGCGGATTTTTTCAGCTTTTCTGCCTCACGCTCCTCGTCGGTCATGCTAAGGTAACGGATACGTGAATCGATAAAGGCGTCGGTTTCTCTTGCACAGAGAAGTGCGATAAGTGAAACTGCAATGCCGACAACGGCGGGAATAAGGTAAACCTTACGCCACTCGGAGGCGGTTGCCATTAACCAGCGGCGCAGCAGAGGCACGAGAAGAACGGACATATTCGCAAAGAATTTAATGACGGAATATGTAATGGCTCTGCTTTTCGAGGGTGCGGTTTCCATAATATACACAACGTGCATATCGTGGGGAATAAAGAACATGATAAGGCAGGCGCCGAAGAAATACATAAACACGTTCTGTGACAGGAAAATAGTGAGCATAGCCACAGACATACCGAAGGTGTTGATGATAAGGAAGATTTTTCTTCCGAAGCGGTCGGCGAGGGGTCTGTAAAGGATGCCGACAATCTGGAAGGGGATAGCGATGACCTGTAAAAGACCGAGGATGGTAACTGCGCTGTCGCTGTCGAAAAAGTCGTTTGCGATTTCGGTCTGCATAAGTGAGCCTATCTGTGAGGCGATTTCGTCAACGGCATAGATAAGTGCGATAATCAGCACGACGTACCAGAAATAGAAATTACCCTTTGGGCGAGCCTTCTGCTTCTGCCAATAGGCAAGCTCCTTTTGCTGCTTGTGAAGTGCTTTTGCCTTTTTTTCGGGAGTGAGTGTTTTTTTCATATATCCTTCTCCTTTTAAGATTATAGGCTAATTATAATCCTGAAAAAGAACGATGTCAACCGAAAGAGGGAGATTATATGTCTTTTGTTGCAGGTCCGTCAAGAACTGTACCGTCTTCGCCGAAGCGAGAGCCGTGGCAGGAGCAGTCCCAGGTCTTTTCGGCCTTGTTATACTTAAGTGCACAGCCTAAATGGGTGCATCTTTTAGGTATGGGTGTGAGAACAGATGCCGCAAAGTCAAGTCCGTTAACAATAAGCTGGGGGTGAAGCATACTTCTCTGAGGTGAATAAAGCTCCTGAGCCGGATGCTGCTTGTCTGACACAAGATCCGTCAGCAGCTCGGCGGCAACCATTGAAGAGGTCATACCCCATTTGTTAAAGCCGGTGGCAACATAAAGTTTCGGCGTGTTTTTTGAATACTGTCCCACATAAGGGACGCAGTCAAGAGTCATACAGTCCTGCGCCGCCCAATTATACGCTTCACGTGCTTCGGGAAAATATTTATCCTTTATCACTCTGACGGCATCAAAGCAGCCGCCCTTTTTACCTGTACGGTGGTCACCGCCGCCTATAATCAGATATTTTCCGCTTGTGCGAAGAGAAACGCCGTCTGTCTTTTCGTCAAGGTACATTCCGTCAAAATCAGGTGCATTTTCAACTGCAAGGCAATAGGAACGGTGCTGATACATTTTCATAAAAAACATACCCCGTCTGTCAATAAATGGAAAGTGGGAGGCTACAATGATTTTTTCTGCTCTGATTCTGCCTCTGTCGGTTATGAGGGTATTGTCGCGTATATCTTTAACGAGGGTATTTTCATAAACGGTGAGCTCTTTTGCGAGGGCATACAGCAGCATAAGCGGATTAAACTGAGCCTGATCGGGAAAGCATACCGCCCCCGCAACCGTAAAGGGAACAGGCAGACTGTCGAAAAGCTCCGCATCGGCACCTATCTCATAAAGGGCCTGAATTTCCTCGTAGATTTTTGTTCTGCTGTCGGTGGTATAAATAAAATTATCCTTGCTTTCGAGGTTGCAGGGGTATTTTTCTGCAAGGCTTCGGAATTTTTTAACCGCCGCCTGATTGAGCTTATAATAAAGCTCTGCATAATGTCTGCCCGACTGCTTTAAAAGCTTGTGATAAATAAGTCCGTGCTGACTTGTGATTTTTGCCGTAGTGCCGGCGGTAGTACCGCTGCCTACGGTGTTTTTTTCTGCTATAACGCAGTCTATGCCCATGCTTTTAAGCATATGTGCGGTGAGAATACCTGCCATGCCGCCGCCGATAATTGCCACGTCGGTTTTTATATCCTTGTCAAGAGCTGCAAAGGACGGAGCTCTGCACTCTGCCTGCCATAAAGAAGCCATACTGATACCCCTTTTTTATTATGAGTCTTATATATTTTAGTCACGGAAAAGGCTGAATATACTAAAAAACAATATATGTGCAAGATAGCCAAATAATATGGGATAATTTATATATTGTTTCTTTAACGAAAATATTGACCTTGCATATCAAAAGGTATATAATTATCGTGTATAATTGCCGATATTATAGTATATTGGTTCAAATCGTGAAAGCGTAGTTTTTCCGGGTACCGCAGGGGGTCAGACCTGTGCGGAAAGAGCCGTGCGGAAGCGGTGTATACGTAAAAAAGCCTTACCCCGAGGGGAAGGCAAACATCTTAAAAGGAGATGATTTTTGAAATGAAAAACAACTTATTCAAAAAATCAGTATCAGTTTTTCTTGCAGTGCTTATGGTGCTGTCTTGCTGGGTATGGTTGCCCGGTGAGCATAATCATGCGAGTGCTTTAGCTACAGTCGATACTTACAGAAATGCTGACAAATACGGAACACCATACTGGGACGGTTCTGATGTTTACTATTCTACATGGAAATCAGGGTCTTCTTATACAACTTTTAAATGGCCGAAGCATATCTATCTTGATATGAGTGAGACACTTCAGTCTGCAGGCTATTATTTTACGGTTGATTGGTCTTACGGTGGTGGTACAGATTACCGTATAGTTAACAATGGTTTCATTTTCGGTGGTTGGGGGCTTGAATCAACCGGTCACCCTGCAAATTATTATACAATGACCAATATGTTTAACAATTATGATCTTGACGGTTCATTGAGCAATGGTGGTTTCCAGCAGACAACAAACAGCACTGACGGTGACCTTTATATAGGTGTCGATGATCTGAACTGGTCCGGTGCAAAAGCAGTCATTTTCAGATCCCGTGCAAGCACGAACTCTGAAAAGGTGTTTCTGTTAGGTACTCCAAAACAGGTTGGAACAGGCAGATATTCAACCTCCGGTGCTAAACCAACTAACTTCGGTGGTTGGCAGGAATGGACTGATCCTTGGGTGGGCTCTTCATATTGGAAAAATGCCAGTGATACATATACAACATCAAATGACAGCAGTAACTGGACAACTGACTGCTATGAAGGTACATGGAAAGAGGTTGCTTTTGATATTACCATTTATGATAAGTCAACTCTTAATGCGACAATCAAAGAAGCTGACAATATTATCAAGAATCAGTCGGACAAATATACAACTGATTCAATAAATACTCTTAAGACTGCTTTGAACAACTACAGGGGAGTCCTTACAACCCGTGCAACAACACAGTCAGATATTGATACAGCAAACACAAATATCCGTAATGCTATCAACGGTCTTGTTGTTAAGAAATTTACCGTTAAGTTCGAAGAAAACTTATTTGATTTTTCAGAGTGGGTAAATACTGACTCTGATTCATTTGCGGGTGAGACAATAAACATTGACATGGCAAACCGCCAGATAACGTATAAAAACAATTCTACTGATAAAGAGCAGTATACTCAGGCGGGTATCGGCTCTGCTGATCACTACACTATTCCTGTTAATCCCGGAAGTAAATATGTTATAGGCTATCAAACAGACCAGCCGGCTTACACTCAGATGTTTGCCGTATTTACAGATATAAATGGCAATGCTGATGAATCCGACTACAGAGGTGTGGGGACAGAGACGGGTACGGGTATTTCAGGTACAGTTGTTGCTCCTGACGATGCAGTCCAAATGGAGATCAGACTTGATGTAAATACTCCCGGTGATACAGTTACCTTTAAGAATATTTCAGTATATGAGGGCAGCCGTTTGTCCGGCGCTAAGCTGTCTACTCTGCCGGCAGATAAGCAGGTTGAGTATGGTACTCAGATGGGTTCTATAGCAACCCCGACAAGAATCGCATATACTTTTGACGGTTGGTATTATAACAAAGAATATACAAGTAAAGTTAATTCAACAGATACTATAACAGCTGATAAAATTCTTTACACTAAATGGACACCTATAGATTACACAGTTACTGTTAATGCAAACGGTGGAACAATCGTGGGATACGATAATAGTTATAATATTGAAAAACATCTTATTTTCCCTGAAATCACAAAAGCCGGACATACCTTTACAGGCTGGAAGATTACCGCTACCGATGGTGAAAGTAATTTAAAAAATTATGAAGGTCAAACTTTTGCGGCCGCAGATTACGGTGATGGCTGGTACGGTAACATAACAATAGAGGCTCAGTGGGATAGAAATACCTACAACGTAATGTTTGACAACCTTATTGATTTCAGCAAGTGGGATACAGATGCTGTAAACAATGGTACAATATCGGACGTTACCGATACTGGCTTTACACTTACCTGTAATGCAGATAAAGGCGAAGGTACGAGTGAGTCTCCCTATTTCACTGTTGAGCCCGGCGAGGATTACTTTATTCAGATAGATGCAGATGGCCCCGCTTGGGACGTGTATATTTTCTTCTGTGATGAAAACGGTAATTGGATTGATTTCAATGACGGTCCGACAAACAGATTTTCCAATGATACAACATGGGACCACGTGTTTACTGCTCCGAATAAACCTGAAGTGGTAAAGGCAAAGATTCGTCTTGATGCTAACGGTGGAGAAACTGCTGTTAAATTCAATAATATCCGTGTTTATAAAGACAACGGTGCAACAGTTACAGGAGCTAACAAAACTGTTACCTTTGATTCAGCCTACGGTGAGCTTCCTACAGCTACAAGACCCGGATATACCTTCTATGGATGGACGGATGCAAACGGTAATTCTGTAAGCGCTGAAACTATTGTAAAGACAGCAGAAAATCACACACTTTATTCCAAGTGGACGCCTGTTGAGTATACTCTTACATACAACACAGATGGCGGTTCAATGAGTGATGCAACTGCAAGAACATATACAATAGACGAAAGCTTTACTCTTCCTGTTCCTACAAAGGCAGGCCATACCTTTATAGGTTGGAAGGTTACGTCAGCAGACGGTAATTGGGTAGAAGACGGTGTATGTAGCGGCGGTGATTCAGTTGCAAAAATGTACGGTAATGTTACTCTTACTGCACAGTGGAACATCAACAGCTATACAGTAACTTGGAAATTTGCCGACAATACAACTAAAGAAGAAACCTACAACTACGGTGCAACACCCACAGCACCCGCTAATACATCAGCATACAACGATGTAGACGGTCATCATACTTATACATGGCCTGCACTTAGTTCAGTTACAGGCAATGTAACATATGAAGAGGTTAAAAATACTGCAGCTCACACCTTTGATCAGCAGGTAGCAACAGATACATACAAGGCATCAGCTGCAACCTGTACCGCTAAGGCAAAATATTATTATTCATGTACCTGCGGTGCAAAGGGTACAACAACCTTCGAGTACGGTGACATGCTTGCTCATACTGAGGTAATCGACAAGGCAGTAGCTCCCACTTGTACAGAAACAGGTCTTACAGAAGGTAAGCATTGTTCCGTATGTAACGAAGTTCTCGTTAAGCAGGATGTTGTCGATAAACTCGGTCACGATTACAAGGCAGTTGTAACTGACCCCACCTGTACAGCTCAGGGTTACACAACCCACACCTGCTCAAGATGTGGTGACAGCTATGTTGACAGTTATGTTGATGCAAAGGGTCACAGCTACACATCAGAGGAAACAACAGCTCCCACATGTACCGAAAAGGGTGTAATGACTTATACCTGTTCCTGCGGTGATACATATACAGAAGAAATCGCAGCAAAGGGTCACACCTTCGGTGAAACAGTAGCAGCAAAAGATGCAACCTGTCTTGCAGCAGGTAACCATGCATATAAGCAGTGTGAAAACTGTAAGCTTTACTTTGCTGAAAATGCAGAAACAAATGCAATTGATGGCAAGGATAAGACGGACGATTTTACAATTGATCAGAAGGAACACTCCTACACAGGTGCAATTAAGTCTGACGGTGACGGTAAGGATGCAACTCACTCCTTCAAGTGTGTAAACGGTTGTAACGAATACGGCGCAGCAGTTAAACATACATGGAATGACGGCGAAATCGATCCCGATTCAACATGTAAGGATAAGGGTACAAAGACCTATACCTGTACAGCAATCGGTTGCGGTGCTACATACACTGAAGAGGTAGAACTTAAAGAACACACCTATGGCGAATGGATTGATGAAATCCCTGCAACATGTAAAGAAACAGGTGTAAAGGGTCATTATAAGTGTTCAGTCTGCGACAAGTATTTCGACGCTGGCAAGAACGAAATCGAAGACCTTATTATCGATATTAATCCCGATAACCACGATATAGTTAATCACGAAGCAAAGGCTGCAACATGTACAGAAATCGGTTGGGATGCATATGTAACATGTTCAAGATGTGATTACACAACCTACAAAGAGATCGACGCACTCAACCACGACTATGATTCAGTAGTAACAGCTCCCACCTGTACAGCTCAGGGTTACACAACCCACACCTGCTCAAGATGTGCTGACACATATAAGGATACCTATGTTGGTGCTCTTGACCATGATTATATTTTTACAAGAGTAGAAGGCACAACAACTCATGATGTAACCTGCTCACGCTGTGATTATGCTGACACAGGACTCTGCTCCGATGTAGCAGATGATAATGATTGTAACTGTGATTATTGCGGTGGCTTTGTAGCTCATACTCCCGGTGCAGCAGCAACATGTACAACCGCACAGATTTGTACAGTATGTAAGATTGTGCTTGTTGAAGCACTCAACCACGATTACAAAGCAGTTGTAACTGACCCCACCTGTACAGCTCAGGGTTACACAACGCACACCTGCTCAAGATGTGCTGATGTGTATGTTGACAATTATGTTGACGCACTCAAACACGACTGGTCAGTAACATACAACTTTGCAGAAGACGGCAAGTCATGCACAGCAACAAGAGTATGTGGAAACGATGCTGATCATAACGTAACTGCAAATGCAACAATCACATCTGAGGTTACAACAGATGCTACATGTACAGCAATGGGTACAACAACCTATACTGCAACATTCGATGTAGATTGGGCAGAGACCAAGACAAAGGATGTTGTTGATATCCCCGCAAAGAACCACGCATGGTCAGTAGAATACAACTTTGCAGAAGACGGAAGTGCTTGCACAGCAACAAGAGAATGTGCAAACGATGCAGAGCATAATGTAACTGCAACTGCAGAAATCACATCAGAAGTTAAGATTCCTGCAACATGCGAAGACAAGGGTACAACAACCTATACTGCAACATTCGCAGAGACTTGGGCAGCAGAACAGACAAAGGATGTTGTTGATATCCCTGCAATCAACCACGCATGGACAGTAAAATACGACTTTGCAGC
>JAZNIH010000071.1:0-89590 GCA_045577395.1 Acutalibacteraceae bacterium
CAGAATTTTGTAACCTGTCAAGGACGAATTTGTAAAATCCGCGGTGCCACCTTGAATTCATAGTAAAACTATGCACTTTAAGGTACTATCATACCCTTAGCAACTAACGTATGCCGACACGTTGCAGAATACTCTGTGAAAAACACATTTGACTGCACCCTCCGCGGTCCATTTGACAATTTGTTTCTTACCTGACTTTCAGCAACACAGGCTCTCTGTGAAGGCATAATTGCCGTTATCTCCGCATCAACGGTTTAATTCCTTTACATTATACTACCGCAAAAAATAAATGTCAAGATATTACTGCCTCAAATACACCGATACTTTCTCTGCCGAGTAAATTGTTGGAAACGTTACGGGCATTGAAATACAATCTTAACTTATTTTCCTGCTTTGTAAGACAGCAAGCGTAAACGTATTGAGCCATCCAATTATTGTCTCCGCATTTTTGCGGTACCAAAAACGGCTTAACAAATTCAAAGCTGATGCCGTCCTCCGACTTTAAAAGCATAATTGCAGAATGGCTTTTTCCGTTTTCTTCAAACAAGCCGTTTTGCAGCCCTATGTAGCAATCCTTAAGCTTATAAACCTTTAAGCATCCGGAGCAAAGGTTTAGATATTTTGAATTTTTATCGGGACTGATAATAGGCTTCTCAAGTGAAACGTAATTATCATTCACAACGTCACTTTCCGCAAAGCTTACGTGTGTAGGCTCGCAAAAGCCGCAATCCTTTATAAAGGTTTGCCCACAGGAATAGTAAAGTCTGTATTTTTCGCTTATTTTTAAAAGAAATGGGTTTGAAATAGCTATTCCCCTGCTATCCTCGTGGTAATCTCTTGATTTTGAAATTACCGGATACGGAAAGGACCAGTTTTTCAATTCATCTGATTCTGTACAGTAAACCTCAGATTTCCATTTTAAGCCAACAAGCGAAAGCAGGTTTGCAATTGGAGACCTTGTTCTTTCAAAAAACAAATAGTATTTACCGTCAATAAAGTTTATATTTGGGCGCATTGCGTTTTTAGCTACTTTTTTTACTTTTTTAAAATGGATTCCATCCGTACTGTCGTACATATAAACGCCAAAAAAAGTATGGCAGAACAAATGAAATTTACCATCGTGAGAAAACTCCGGTGTTAAAACACTCGGGTCAGCAACAACAAAGCTGTTAAACGGGTTTTTAATAATAGGGTTAGCTTTATACAGCTTGAACTGAAGACTGTTAAAATCATTAAAGCTTATATTCTCCATTTAAATCTCCTGCGCTTTCTCTTTTTTGAAAAATTTAATAATGAATACTAACAAAATTGCACCTAAAAGCGGGAAAACAGACGTTATGAACATACCTACCTTTAAGCCAATTTGCTCCGGGGCAAGGCTTAAAGAACTTCCTAAATCACGGGCGAACTGACTTGAGGACACGTTGTCAATAACAATACCCATAAGCTGAGGAGCAACCGAAGCGCCAAAATCACCTGCCGAAGCCATTAAAGCGTAAGCGGCAACGCCTACACCCTTTACCTTTTCTTCCATCATAATAAGTGTACCCGGCCAAAGCATAGCCGTGAAAATACCAACCAATACACAAGCTATAAAACCGATTATTTTGTTTGTAGATACACTAATTGTAAGGTAACAAGCAGCCGCACAAATAAAGCTTACAAGTAAAAAGCGACAAATGTTTTTACCGTATTTTGCATACATAATTCTTGTAAAGCCCAAAAGAATAGCAAACATTGCCACGCCTAAAATATCACCCAACGCCTTGTCTATATTAAGAGCGTTTTCCATATATGTAGAAATCCAGTTTGACATTGTGTTTTCTGCACAACTGCCCAAAAATATAGAGCCTACACAAAGCGCCAAACCAATTGTTCTGTTTTTATTTTTTACTTTATTCTTTTCGGCAGTTTCTTCACTGTTAAGCTCCGGAAACGGAGAGATTTTAAATAAAATTGCAGCAGCAAGCGGTAAAGTGCCTAAAAATAAAACCAAATACAACCAGCTTTCATTGCCGAAGAATTTTAAGAAAAGCGTGCTTACGACAACCATAGTAAAAAATCCGAATGCATAAAGAGAGTGAAGCATGCTCATATCCTTTTGCGGATTATCAGACGGAATTGCTGCAATTACAGGGCTTAAAAGCACCTCTGAAAGACCTGCAGAAACTGAAAAAATAATTGTTCCTATTACTAAACCCAAATATGCATACTGCGGAAAAAGATTTGGTATCAAGCCGTAAAGAAATAACCCTAGTGCCGTTATACACGGCATAATTCTTACAACCTTTTTAATGTTAAATTTTTTTGAGAACATTGTAAAAATTAAATCAACCAACATCTGTGTACAAAAGTTAGTTAAAACAAGGGTGCCTAAAAGTGTATAAGAAATATTATACAAATTATGAAACGTCATAAATAATATAGGCGGTACACTAAAAATAGACGCCATTGTAAAATAAGCTGTATAGCACGCAAGCTTAGTGCGTTTGAAGTTTAAAGCCGACATATTTTATCTCCTGTTTTTAAAAAAACTGACAATCCATCAAACCTGATGAATTATCAGTTTTTTTAGTAAATTATTCCCACTCACTTAGTTTTGATATTTAACTTGTGAAAAGGCACGTAAAATAAGGGTTTCTGAGGGGTCGAAACTGAAGTTTTTAAGTTTTCTGCCGAAAAACCGTATCAATCACAGTATCACGGAACAAAACACTAACCCCGGCGAATTCACAGCCACCTGAAACACATTCATTTTACAATTGCAAATGAATTGTAGCACATATAAAACAGAATGTCAACACTTTAAAGTTGTAAAGTTTTATCTATGTGCATTATACTACCAAATTTTAAAAATTACAGCAAATACGGAACTATCACATCATAGAATTTTTTACTCCATTCAGCATGGAACTTTGCCATCTGAAGCCAATCTGATTCGCTTTCGATGCTGACATCTCTTAGTGTCAATACGACCTTCGATGATTTAACATCGTCATTACGAATCCATTCAAGTGAAGTATTAAGTCTATCTTCGATTTCTGTTTTGTGGCAAAAAAGCATATCAAACGCCTTTTTGTTTTCATCTTTAGATGCTTTTCCGAGATAAATTCCAACTCTGGCTGAATCGTAATTTGCAACACACTCAATACAGAAACCACTCACACCAAAGAAACCATTTATCCAGTTATCTTTAGAAGGATTTACATTACTAAATGAACCATCACCATGTGCTTCGTGAATAAAATCGAGAGCATAAGTCCAGTATTTTCTTCTAAGCTCATATCTTGTTCCTATTTCTTCGTCGGATGAATCGTTTTCATCACGAAGGAAAAATATAAGGTCATTGGGGTCAACATCATACAAAGCAAACAGCTTGTTTAAAACAGATAATTTGCTTTGAGTATTTGTGTTTGTCCACACATAAATACCATCACCGATTTCAACACTTTTTGAGAATACAGTTCCGGACAAACTGAAATGCAAAGGTAATCCTTCATCATCAGAAACCGCAAGCTTGGTAATAATTGATTTATCTTCTGCATAAAGAATCTGAAGTACCTTCTGATACATTTCAACCCAGCTTGCAACCGGTTGCTCAGTATTTTTGAAGCTAAAACGTGCAAGTAATCTGCCACTCAACAATGAAGCTTCATCATCAAGCGTAAAAGAATCCATCTCTTTTTCTGCAGGTTTATATTCAGTAGCAGGAGCAGCCCATATTTTCAGAGCCCGTCCCATTAAATATTCACTTCGCTCTTCAAGTTCAGATAATGTCCACTTATCCTTTTTCGCAATCCAAGTATTCATACGAATACCGCTATCATCAAAACCATGCTCCATTGTTTTCTTTTCAACGAAAGAACTGTTGCTGTATTTTGAATTGTATGCAGTTAATGTCAAGTTGGCAATTCTATGTAACCACGCATCGTGTATCTGCTCATAATCGTCGCCTAACTCCTTCTGCCATACAGGTGTAAGGTGCTGAGGCATAATGTGTTCAATGGAATATGTTCCTTCATCACAATGACGGTATACATCTTTATCTTCAGCTGTACCAAAATTTTCAAAACGCTCAAGGATATAAACCTTATTTTTACTGTTCATCAGGTATACAGGTCTTGTTGCAAATGCTGCTGAGAATTCCTCGTCCAACGGAAAACGTGCTCTTTCTTTCTTGGAAAGCAAAGCATATTTCAGTTTTTCAATATAATTATCATCTGTTCCGTCATATCTGATAATTTCTCTATGTAACAACAAGAAAATCTTATTCAATGCATTTGTCGGCAAATCACATATGCTTCTTCTGAACAGATAGTTTTCTGCAATTAAAAATACCTCTGTTACCTCATCAATTGTCAACTTGTTCTCATCATAAAGACGCAACACTTCAAGGAAGAATGGTCTTGTAACAGTTGTTTCTAATCGATTCAATCTGAAGATGCAAGCATTAAGCACCTTGTTGTTTGTTTTTCCTTCAAGAAGAACTTCGTATCTTTTTGCATACATCAACATATCAGTCAGCAAAGCTTCTGTATGAATGTTACTTATGTCAACATAATCCTTAAAAATTGCATAAATTCTCTTTTGCTGAGGAATAGCCTGCTGCTTAACGCTGAGGTAATCGCGAATAAATGCACTCACATCATATTTAGTACAAACTTCTATTCTGTTCCAGTATTTATCATAATACTCATCTTGCTCTTTTGAAGGCAACCCCATAAGAATGAAGTTTCTGATTTTGTCACCTTCACTCAAATCAAGACCGGTTGAGTTAAGACTTTCGAATATAAGCTGCGGATTATCATCCATATCAAGACGAATATTAATAATCTCAAGACAACAGATAGCATCATAAAGCTGATCTACTGTAATTTCTTGTTTCTGTATACGGTTATAGAAATAATCATAATTTACAGTTAAATTTGATTCACGGATATGCTCTGAAGGTGCATCGAATAATTTACCGAATGCTCGCTGGTCATTTTTAACCGGCTTTAATTTTATTCTTGTTTCTTCAGGCTGCCACTTATCAACAAGATACTCCTCAAAAATTCTCTGCTTCAAATTTGCAGTTTGAGCTACAATTATACCCTTGTCTAAAAGGTTATACATAGCGAGAAAGAGAAGCGATACAGTAGTAAGTCTTTGCTGGCCATCAATAACAAGGAACTCCTCATTATGCCCATCAGGATTATAAACTGAAACAAGACTTCCGAAGAAATGACTTTTACGACCACCCTTAATAATTTTTATAAGGTCATCATAAAGCTGTTTGCAGTTCTCAGTTTTCCAGTCGTAGTTTCTTTGATAAACCGGAATAACAAAGCGCTTGTCAGCACCTTCCATATATTTTACAAATTTACATTCTGAACCTTTCATGGTTTATTCACCTTCTTGTTCCAACAATTTATTCAACTCTTCGTCTTTATAACGAAACGGTACATCCTCATAAACAGATAGATTTGTAAAACAACCTTCTTCAGCAAAGCCTATTCGTTGATAGTCATGTCCACCATCAATGAAACAAGCCTTACAACTACACTCAACAAAATCATGTCTGTAGGTTGATTCAATTATATCTCCGCAGAGATTGCACCGTACTGAGTTTTTTATTACTTTACGTCTCATCATATTATAAAAACACCACAAAAGCTTTCTTTAATGTCAATACCAAATCAATAGCTTTGTTTATGAGCTCAGGATAGTTATCTTGATTATCAAAGTCAAGGCCTTGAATATATGTACAAGCTAATGCAGCTTTTTTATCATCAAGTCTATCCCAATACAACTCAAAGCCGCATGAAGCTTCAATTTCTTCTTTATGAGCATAAAATTGATCGTATAACTCTTTATTATCGGCAATCCATATACCAACTCGGATTTTATGTTCTTTATTAACAAGATCCATAGATATATGGCATTCGGATGAACCCATAGCAACGGAGTACCAATGGTCTGTTGTTGCCTTACGCTTATTAAAAGGTTTTCCCCGTTGCTCTAAAACCTCATTTAACTGTGTCCAAAATTCCAGTCTTTTTTGTTGAGCCACACTCAACTCTGAATTTTTTGATATAGCTTTTACACTTTTAGCAAAATCATTTGGCTGTTCTATTATCTTAAACATAGGGGCCGGTTCAGAATTACCTATAGTGTACGCGTGAACCTCTATTAAGAAGAAGGACAAATCATCGCTGGTATGTTTATTGAGCCATTCAATTGCACTTGCGTGTTCCTGCCTGGCAGAAGCTACAATCCATACAACAACAGCCGCATCAAGTCCTGAAGCATATGTTATAATTTTGCCAAGATGATCATGATTGGTAGCCTCAAGTTGATTTTCTATAAGCACAACTTTACCTGTGATTTCATCTTTACAGAGAATATCACAGCGATAGTTACCTACAAATTTTTCAGTTTCTACATCAGTTAATGATAAATTTAATTCATCACCCAGCTCTTTAATATTTTCTTCATTAGCCAACCACTTCGAAAAGTTATATTGCTCATGAGCCCAAACTGTTCTGATGTCTACTTCATTTAATTTACCAAGTTTCATTTTTTACACCTCCACATTATCCGTCCACATTTCGCACTGGCCGATGACAGTTTCAATTGCGTTTTCGTACTGTTCAGGTGGATATTTATATTTTTTAAGCAAGCGTTTTACCATTTTACGCATAGTAGCTCTTGCTGTTTCTTTTTTTTGCCAGTCTATAGTCCGATTTTTACGAAGAAGTTCCGTCAATTCACGTGTCATCTCAACAAGAACATCATTTTCATAGAAATCCTTAATAGCCTCAGGTTTTGTAAGAGCATCATAGAACGCAAGCTCTTCCTGTGTTAACCCAAGAGTTTCACCTGCCTGATAAGCTTCCATAACCTTTTTTGCAGCTTCTAATAACTCTTCAATGGTTTTCTCATTGTCAATATGACCATTATAATATGCATTCATTATGCGAGTAATCATCTCCGAGAACTTTTGAGACTGCACAAGATTAGTACGCTTATACAATGACACCTGCTCAGCAAGCAGTTTTTTGAGAATCTCAACAGCGATATTTTTCTGTTTCATCTTTGAGATTTCCTCAAGAACATCCGGATCGAACAGCGAGAAATTCTCGCCAACGTTTCGACTATCAAAAAGACTAATAACGCCTTCGCTCTGTATACTTGCTTTTAAAAGCTCGTTTATCTGTGCATTTATTTCTTTAAGTGATAACGGCTTGCCACTGTTACCACCGTAAGTTAATTTAACAACTGTTGAACGTACAGCTTCAAAATAAGCCTGTTCTCTGCGTTCTTTATCAGTAGTCATACTTGAACAAAGAGACATTGCCTGCTTCATAAGTAAAGCTTCTTTTAAGAACAAGTCTTTACGGTCTTTCACTTTTGGATCTAATACAAAGTTAGCACCTTCAGAAATAAGCTGAGCCATAACTAACGGAGTACCTGTAAGGAATCCGCTATAATCGAAGCCATGGAACAAATCACGACATACCTGCAGTTTCTCCTGGAACTTAGGATAAGCAGTTTTAGCAATATCCATATCTCCGTACTTTGCACGGTCACGTGCTGTGTACTCATTCATTGCAGCTTTTAATGCACCTGCAATACCAACATAGTCTACAACAAGACCGCCTTCTTTATCCTTGAATACACGATTGACGCGGGCAATAGCCTGCATAAGATTATAACCGTGCATAGGCTTATACACATACATAGTATGCATAGACGGAACATCGAAACCTGTGAGCCACATATCGACAACAATAGCTATCTTCATAGGATCATCATTATCCTTAAACTTACGAGCCAACTCTTCTTTGTGGTGCTTGGTACCAATGATTTCTTTCCAATCTTCAGGATCGTTATTGCCACTGGTCATTACAACACCAATTTTTTCTTTCCAACCGGGTCTGACTTCCATCAAGCGGCGATATATTTTCATAGCAATAGGTCGTGAATATGCTACAATCATTGATTTACCGGTAAGAAGATTTGCTCTGCCGCTTTCATAATGCTGAACAATATCATCAACAAGAGACTTGATTGTAGAATCTGCACCAAGTACACTCTCCATCTGACCGAGCATCTTTTTACTCTTTTCAATGGTTACAGAATCAGCCTGCTGCTCTAAAACGTCATATGTAGAATCAATAAGCTTAAGCGTATTTTCATCCAACTTAAGATGTATAACACGGCTTTCATAGTATACGGGACGGGTTGCGCCATCTTCAACAGCCTGTGTCATATCATAAATATCAATGTAGTCACCAAACACTTCGCGGGTGTTACGGTCTTTTGATGAAACAGGAGTACCTGTAAAGCCGATAAATGTTGCATTTGGAAGAGCATCACGAATAATACGAGCATTACCGATTACTATTCTTGCCTCGGTTTCGCCCTGCTCATTTTCAATCATTACTACTCGTTCATCCATACCGTACTGTCCACGATGAGCTTCGTCGGCCATAACAACAATATTACGGCGAGTTGACAGAGGCTCTTCGCTTTCCTCGAACTTAAACATAGTAGTGAAAATAATACCGTTAGCTTCTCTGCCGGCAAGTAATTCTTTTAAATGCACTTTACTTTCCGCCTGAACAGGTGTCTGACGCAGGAAAGCTGCACACTTAGAGAACTGGGAATACAGCTGATCATCAAGGTCTATTCTGTCTGTCATAACAACAAGAGTTGTACTGTCTAATGCTTCCTGCAATAAATGAGCATAGAAAACCATAGACAATGATTTACCACTGCCCTGTGTATGCCAGAAAACACCGCCTTTACCATCAGTTGTTGTGGCAATTTTTGCTTTTTCTACAGCTTTACGTACTGCAAAATACTGGTGATATCCTGCAAGAATCTTAAAAGCTTTTGCTTGCTCTACCGAGAAGCAGATAAAGTTTTTTATGATATCAAGAAGACGCGCTCTGTCAAACATACCTTCATAGAAAGTGTCAAACTGAGCTAATGCAGTATTTTCATAACTGCCGTCTTTGGTCTTCCACTCCATAAAACGGTCAAGACCTGAAGTGATAGTACCTGCCTTATTTGTAGTAAGGTCACTGATAACACAGATTGCATTGTAATTAAAAATAGAAGGTATATCCTGCATATAGTTACGAATCTGATTATATGCATTTTCGGCGTTAACTTCATCTTTGGAAGGACTTTTAAGTTCCATAAGCACCAAAGGCAAGCCGTTGACAAACAGAATAATATCAAGGCGACGGTTGTTGCCGTTTTCTATATATGTAAACTGATTAACTGCATAAAAACTGTTATTCTGAACATTCTTATAGTCTATCAGATACACAATAGATGTGCGCTCTTCACCCTTTACAAAGTATCTTACTGGCACACCGTTCTGCAGGTAATCCATAAACTGCATATTTTTCTGCAGCAGACTACCTGTATCGAAGTTGCGAAGCTTATTGATCGCTTCGTTGATTGCATCAAGAGGCAAACCTTTATTCAGTTTTACAAGACTGTCCATAAGTACAGAATCCAGCAGAGGGCTGGAATAATCACGCTCCATGTCAGGGGCGTAAATATGGGTGTAACCCATATTTACAAGCAGCTCTATAACGGCTTTCTCAAACATATCCTCTGTAAAATGCATAATGATGCCTCCTATTACTTGTTTTACTCTTATGAAGGTAACGTGGTCATTTCAACGATTCTTTGTTTTCTTCACAATATTTTCTAACAACTTCTAACCAATTGCTGTACCAATACCAACTACCAGATATATTGACCCCATAAGCATATTTTTTATTTCGTGCATCCTTTTCTTTCCATAAATCAGTATGTTTATTGATGGTGAATTTCCTGTATCCTTCGTCCTGCATAATCTTCACAATTTCACCGGGACGATATTTAGGTTTTTCAGTCTCCTTGATTAAGGCATAGGTCTTTTCCATTCCTTCTGCTAGAGGAGAATCACTCTTTATAAATTCAACTACTTGGTCAGCTTGTCCTTTTCTTTTGGCATTTATGGGGACAAATAATACACGATATGCATATCTCGAGCTTTTCAAAGCATCATCTGACAATGAGTCCTCATACTCAACAACAAAGTTTTTTATGTTTGTTGTTATATGAGGATTATCTTTTAAATCGCCCTGTTGAGTCGGAGATAATGGAGAAAATTGAATTGCAAGTGCGAGTTCTTTATTCAAACTATACTTTTCTCCGAACAATTTACATATATAGAAATCAAAATTTATTGCACATGCTTGAAGTTTAGCACTCAAATACTCATCGATTTTATCTGTCATTTGGTGTTCTATTTCATGGCGTATTCCTATTAAGAATTTTAAGTTGGAGATTGTATCAGAGTCTAAAGGACAACTTTTTTCATTTAAACATCTCTCTAATTCCCAATGTTTATACGCACCATATTTTGTTTTATCATATCTTTTGATTTTGCCGGTAACTGTATAATATCTGTAGTCGATTTTTTTCTGTCTATAATATGCATGCAACAAATATGTCCATCCAATTATAGACAATGTAATAAAGCTTTCTGCTTTAAAAGTCACATTTGGGTTGTTATAGATTTGAACAGCTGCCATCATGGCTTCACGTGATTTCTTTATAAGTTCATCTTTTACTGAATATAGCTTTTTCTTAGCCATTTAGGCAACCTCCTTGGAATAATAAACGATAATTTACAGCAGCAAGCGCAAGCTATTTACGTTTCGATGTTCATTGACAATGCTGATCCAGAATGGGAACAAGGTCATCTATCCGATCTTATAACCGTTAAGTACGGCAAAGATCATAAAAAATTAGCTGATGGCAGTTATCCCGTGTATGGCTCAGGTGGTGTCATGCGCTATGTCGAGCGTCCTTTGTACGATAAAGAGTCTGTTCTGATACCGAGAAAAGGTACGCTGAACAATGTCATGTATGTAAATCAGCCTTTCTGGTCTGTTGACACCATGTTTTACACAGAAATGAGACTTCCGAATGTGGCAAAATTCGTTTACCACTTTGTCAAAGCGAAAGACCTTGCTTCCATGAACGCTGGATCTGCTGTGCCGAGCATGACCACTGATATTCTAAATGCAATGGAAGTTGCCATTCCTTCTGCGTCTGCTCTGGAAGAGTTTGAAGCATTAGTCTCACCTATGTATAAAGCCATGCAGGAAAACGATAATCAGTCTGAAACACTCGCCAAACTGCGTGACGCTTTGCTGCCAAAGTTGATGTCCGGTGAGATTGACGTCTCTGACATCCAACTCTAAGCCGCTAAATTATCGTTTATCTTATTGTTGAGCGCAATTTTCTGATCCAACACAGCAAGAAATGCACCTATTTTCTGCTGTTCCTCCAATGGCGGAACGATTAACTCAAGTTCATCCAACACGCCTTGCTGAACACGCTGCCGTCCAGATGATCCTACCATTGACTTGATTGCTACATTTCTGAATGCGGGACTGGTCGCAAGATAATAGACAAACTGGGGATCACTGATGCCGTCTCTTGCTCTCATAACTATGAACTCAGTTGATCCAAATGCGACCTCTCCATCTGCAAGAATATCAACAAACGCAGTTTTGCCGTTTTCGAGACAGGGAGTAATTCTTGCCATGATAGTATCACCATTGCAAAACTTTGCACCACCTGCAAACTCTGCCTGCTCAGTTGCCGGTATCTTTTTAGTAAATGGCTGCAGTTTATCCATAGCAACCTTGGTAGCCACTGTACCTTTCTTTATGCTTAACCTGGGATTGAACTCTATAAAGTCCGTCGCACGAATTGTTGTCCAATTCTCCATAATCGCACCGTCCTATCCAATGTATTTTCTATGTGCCAGCTTTACATTTTGTTGTTTTACCATTGCATAATGCATGGTTGTATCTATCTTCTGATGACCTAAGAGCTGCTGGACTTGCTCAATAGGCATTCCTTTATCAATAGCAGATGTTGCTAAGGTACGCCTGAACTTATGAGGATGCACCTTAGGTATAAGGAGTCTTATGCCAAGCTGTCGCAATCGCACCTCTACTCCACCTATCTGTAAACGATTATATGGTGCTCGAAGTGTAACAAAAAGAGCGGGATTACTATCAGTGCGACTGTTCAGATAGTTTAATAAATGTATTTTTGTTCGAGCGTCAAAATAGACTAAACGTTCTTTATTGCCTTTGCCGAAAACTACACACTCTCGCTCATTAAAGTTGATATCATCACGGTTAAGTGCAACAAGCTCACCAACTCGCATACCTGAAGATGCCAATAAATCTATGATTGCCAAATCACGCAATGAATCGCAATTATCACGCATCTGCTCTAAAGCTTCGTCTGTGTAAGTATCTTTAATTACTTTAGCAGTTTTCACTTTATGTATTCTTCGCACAGGACTTTTTACAATATAATCTTCATCCTCTAACCAAGAATAAAATGTAGCCAAAATCCGCCTGATATTGTCGATAGTGACTCTGCTTGAATTACGCTTGATTTGATATTCCGTAAGATACTGTCTGATATCATCTGTTGTGATGCTCTGTACAGTTTTTTTAACAGATACCAACATTGCTTCAATAGTTTTCTGATAGTAAAAAAGCGTTTTTTCGGAACAACCTTCAATGCGTTTTGCTGCAATAAAAGCTGACACAAAATCTATCTGTTCACTTTGGGATTGCTCCATGGATTTCTCAACTTCTATATTATGAAGGCAGAATTCCAAAGCACAACGCAGTTTATTAAGTTGTTCGTTGTTTAAATACGGCAGCATTTGCTGCTGTATCTGAGTTATTAATTGTTCTTTCATTATCATATCTCCTTTTAATAAGAGAACGACAAGCAACGGCAGTTCCTTTTATGTAACTTCCGCCGTTGGTGGAAGTTATTTGTATGTTAAACGATAATTTAGCAGCTTAAATGTCGATATCGGATACATCGACTTCGCCGGACATTAGACGCGGTAACAATGCGTCCCGCAGTTCCTGCAATCGGCAGTTTTCTTCATGGTTGGTACGGATTATATCGTCCATTGGACGCACAACTGCTTCAAACGCAGTAATGACGCCTTCGGAGGGAATATCAATCGGCATATCGTTAAGTGCATTACGATTGATTGAACCGAATACGGTGCCTTCACCATTGTAAACATCCAATTGCGGGCGTAATGCAAACATCGTATACAGCACGAAGGACTGGTATCCGTTGCGTCCGTGAATTGCGCCCAATCCACGACCGATGCAGCAGCGCTCATACGCCACATTCAGATCGCCAACAGGTGCGCGGACGCTTAAAAGCACATCCCCAGCTTCAGCCATGCGCTTTGGTTCGGTGGTGAAAAGCCGTCTTGTCGGGAAACGATATCCGAATTCGGCACGGCCTTGGTAAAACACTTCGCCATTGCCGTCTTCATTATAACTTGAACCGTTGGGAGACTGTCCCATCGTAATATCGGCAATATCTTTGAGCGTTCCTGCTGTGGTTTCAAGAGCTGGGTTCTCAAGGAACATCGAAGCATACAGCGCCATTGCTTGCTGCTGTAAATTATCGTTTATGCAGTTATTACTTTCTATTTTCTCATCCAGTCCTCGCAATATAGCAGCTATCTTTTTTTGCGTTTCCTTGTTGGGAATATCTATTTCCATTGCAAGTATGTCGGTTTTACGGATACTTGGCTGACCGCTTCCTCTGTCAAATTTTCTAATACGATCCTGCTCGTAGAGAAAATAGTAATACAGAAATGTTTGATCAATATTTTCATTAACCAAAAAACCGATAGTATTCTGAATGATGGCGCAGTTATCCGAAGGAGCAAGTGATACATTGCCGATACCATTTCCAACAAGAGTCATAATAGGCATATCTTTGTGTACATACCCACGAAGAAAGTTGCGGAAAGTTTCCTCGTCAATAAAACGAGTGGCGGCACTCAAGTCTGGGTGCAGAGTATTCTTAATTAAGAAGTTATCGATAACAGGGTATTTTCCCTGTGAAAAATACGCTTTTGGATTCCTGCCACGATTGTCGATAGTCGTTACTATGCAATCTTCTAATCGCATTTTCATCCTATATACCTCCTGTGTGCTATTTTCACATTTTGTTATTTCACCATGGCGTAGTGCATAGTGGCGTCATCTTGGGTATCCAAGAAGTTGTAAAAAGTGCTAAACAATCCATTTAATCACGTAGTCGTTTTTATTAAGGACAATGCTGGCTCCTATCTCATATCTATAACTTCCATTAACATCAATAAACTGAGCTATCTTTCTCTCATCATCAGTCGTGTCATGATTCCACCAAGTTTTAAACTCAAGAATTAAAATGTTATGGTCATTGCTTCCTCGTTTATGAATTATCAAATCTGGGAATGTACCATTTGCAAATGACGGCAGCAATTTCTTTTCATACATGTTGCGATTGTACTCAACATCGAGATTAAATTCACTAAACGGAGTAGACGCAATCAATTCTTGAAGGTAAATGCCGAAACGAAAAACAATCCCTCTTTCCGAAACATGACAATCATGCAAGCTGCCACGCGGACAATTCACAATCAAGTATGAATCTTTCTCATATAGCTTCTGTAACGCCTGCTCCACCAATGCTTTTATACTTGCCGTAGAACAACTTTCAAATGGCATACCCAATCGCCTCCAGCTTCTGTCGGATTTCGTCTTCCAGCGTATGAGACTGTGCAAACAGTTCTGAAAGCTCACCAGTCAGTCTTGCCATCTTTTCCTCAAACGGCTCTCCATCGTCTTCCTGTTCCTCGATGCCAACATAACGACCGGGAGTAAGGATATAGTCCTGCTTGGCTATTTCTTCAGTATCAACTACTGCACAGAAGCCTTTCTGATCCTCAAGGGTTCCTTCGCAATATGCCTTGTATGCATCAACTATCATAGCAATATCTTCGTCGGTCAGTTCACGCAGTTTTCTTGTTACCATAGTGCCGAGCTTACGTGCATCGATAAACAAAGTTTTACCTTTTTGTTTTTTATTCTTTGAAAGGAACCACAGTGATACAGGAATCTGTGTTGTATAGAAAAGCTGAGTAGGCATGGCAACAATACACTCAACCAAATCAGCGTTGACAATGTTCTGTCTAATCTCACCTTCGCCGCCACTCTGTGATGAAAGAGCACCATTAGCAAGCACCATACCGATTTTTCCGTTAGGTGCAAGGTGATATATCATGTGCTGAAGCCATGCAAAGTTCGCATTGTTTGCAGGAGGCATACCGTACTGCCAACGCACGTCATCTCTGAGCTTATCTGCACCCCAACCGGAAAGATTGAAGGGAGGGTTAGCCATAATAAAGTCAGCACGAAGTGTAGGATGACAATCATTAAAGAAAGTATCCGCATTGTAGCTACCGAGATTAGCTTCGATGCCACGAATAGCAAGGTTCATCTGTGCAAGCTTCCAAGTAGTCGGGTTTGAATCCTGACCATATACGGCAACATTATTGATATTACCGCTGTGATTTTCGATGAACTTTGCGCTTTGAACGAACATACCGCCCGAACCGCAGCAAGGGTCATATACGCGTCCGTTATAGGGCTGTAAAACTTCTACCAGTGTACGTACAACACAAGAAGGGGTATAAAATTCACCTGCAAGTTTTCCTTCCTGCTCAGCAAATTTTGAAAGACAGTATTCATATGTTCTGCCAAGAATATCACGGCTTGAGCCTGTATCTACCATTTTAATATTAGTGAACAGGTCGACAACATCACCCAATCGGCGCTTATCCAATTCAGGACGCGCAAAATTCTTAGGAAGGATATCCTTAAGACGCTTGTTCTCCTTCTCAATTGCTCTCATTGCATCGTCAATTATAGAGCCAATTTCAGCAGTATGAGCATTTTTTGCAATAACACTCCAACGGGCATTTTCGGGTACGAAGAAAATACCTTCGGAGATGTATTCATCTATATCTTCTTCGAAACCGTCGCCTTCATCAAGTAACTGCTGATATTTTTCATCGAAGCGGTCAGATATGTATTTCAGAAAGATTAAACCCAATACAACTGATTTGTATTCAGCTGCGTCAAGATTGCCACGCAACACACAAGCTGCGTCCCATATTTGTTTTTCAAAGCCGATATCGGCGGTGTTATTGTTTGTAGCCATCTTCATTTCTCCTTATCAGTTTTCTTCCGGCACAAATTCCATAATATCATCCACACCACAGTTCAACGCAGCACAGATTTTACCAAGGGTTTCAACAGTAACGTTTTCACCCTTGCTCATTTTTGTGATTGTGTAATTGCTGATGTCAGCGACCTTTGCAAGGTCTTTTTTCTTCATATCGTGGTCAATTAAGAGCTTCCAGAGTTTTTTATAACTAACAGCCATAAGTACACCTCTTTAAATATAATAATCCGTTTATTATTATAACACTCTCAGACTGTTATTGCAATAAAAAATGAAGTGAAAACTACATTAAATGTAAAAATATCTGTAATTCTCCATTGTGTACTCTGACTTATAAACACCTTTTTATATATAGTGTCGAAAAAAGGAAAAAGTAACAGAAATATTTTTAATTTGATCATTTTTGCTCAAATGATTAAATTGAAAGGTAAAATGATAAAATTAAATTCAGCTCTTATTAGAAATTTGTTAACTACTTAAAGGCACCAATTTTTTACTAAATAAAAAGCATCTCCGTTAAGCTAAAAAAATCATACCACATATCCAAAAAACAACCAACATCAACCACAACATATTGTATGATTTTTGGGAATTTTGCTTTGTATTCGATAGAAAATTCTGAAATGACCAAAGGTATTATACGGGAAAAATTAACAGATAAAAGGCATTTTACAATATTAAAAGCAAAGCACGACCTACATTTATCGTAAGCCGTGCTTTATTCAATCACATTAAAGTTTTAACTGTAAATCAGTTCCTTGAGAACTATCTCCTCAGCCGAGTGTCTGATGTTATTCATCATCTGCACCCAAAGCATCTGATTGTTCTCCTTGAGCTCTTCCGTAACGCCCTGTGCTTTCATCATCTGTTCTGTCAGGCGTTCCAGCATCTCTGTTGCTTCGTCCTCGGTCTTCTTGAGTGTTCTCATCAATGTGCCCTTGGTTATCAGAAGCATATACATTCCCGACTTGTTCTGCTGCAGGAATTTCATCCTCATCATACCGTACCTGCCAAGAGTAACGTTCTCCTCCTCCGGCAGTTTGATGTTCGGGATTTTGTAATCTCCGACCTGTCTGTATTCTATGTTCATATTAAAGCATCCTTTCATTTTACAAATACATCGTGAGTGAATTTCGCACCGAGGCGAAAGCCTGAAATGAAACTGTCGGCTGTGCTCATACTGAGAAACTCGTTGCACGAGTTTGTGTATTTCTCGAACAGTTTCTTCTCTTCGGCGGACAGCTTTTCAGTCAGCTCTTCTTCACTTTTCGTAAGAGCGTTAAGTTTCTTTTTAAGAGTACTGCCAAGCTCGGAGCTGAGCTCCTGTGCCTCAATGTTTCCGTAGTAAAATTCTTCAATGAAGCTTCTCATCATAACCACCTTTCTTTTTTATCGTTCCCAGCCGCTGCGATTACGAGCCCTGCGGCTTTCTCTTTCAAGCTCCGTCGCTTTATCAACGAGCTTGTCAACCTCTTCATCACCGAAAACTTTTCTTAGCAGTCTGAACTTCAGTACATCTCCGACAAGCTCTTGATTTTCTTCACGAAGGTAACTGTTATCCTCATACAGTTCATTAACCTTTCTTTTATCAAGGCCTGCTCCTATCTTCATACCGAACACTCGGGATTGAAGCTCCATACACTGCTTTGCCAATCCTTTTACAAGACCAATCAACTTATTAAAAAGAGGCTCAATGAATTTCGTCTTGTAGGTTTTAGCAGTCATCAGTGGCGGAGGGTCTGGCAATTTAAATTCATCCTGCTCATAGAAATCTTCTGTCAGTTCATCAATTTTTACTTCGTACTTTGTGAGTGTTTCATATTTTGCTGTCAGCTCTTCGACCTTGACATTGAGTTCCTCTGTCTGTTGTGTGAGTTCTTCAACCTCTTGCTTACGCATTTTCTTTTCGTAATCATAAACTGACAAATGCTTTTCGTGTGTCCCCTTCTTCTCCCACTGAACGCTCTTACGCTTCATAACTTCTTCGAGAGCTTCCTTTTCACTTTCTACCCAAAGACTCCATTCAGTTTCTTGCCGTGACTTACCGATGAAGCCTTGATTGGCAAGAGCTTGCTTCAGTGACACTCTTGTATCAAGACCGCGTTTACTTTCAGTAGTGAACGGCACAAAGTCAATGTGCAGATGAGGCGTTGCTTCGTCCATATGAAGGTGAGCAGAGAAAACATACAAGTAAGGATTTCGTTTCTGAAACTCACGGTAATACTCGTCAAGTATTCTTTCGGCAAGCTCACCCTCGGGAGTTTTTGAGTTGGTGTCTTCGTGATTGCCGATCTGAATTATGATTTCGTGAAAAAGTTTTTCCTGTCTGCCTGTTCTGATTTTCTCGTAGTAGTTTTCGATTCTTCTGTCGGCTCGTTTTTGTTTTTCGTTGTATGTTTCAAGTGCATAGTCAAACAAATAGTGATACACCTCTTTTATATCTATGTTGCAGTACTCGGTGTTCAGATGAGTTCTTTCCGGGTCTGTGTTCTTCGCATTGAACTCTCTGCTGTTATGATTGACCGAGCCTTTGCCTACCATTACGCTTATCGTTCTTCTTATAGAACCACCTTGCCTTTCGTCTTTTATAATCTACAAACCTTATAAAGGGTTCTGTTACTCTTGTCAAGAGTAACGCAAAAGCACTTATGACCATTTGAGTGTTCAAAAGTGCCATTGCGCCCTACGGGGTAGGAAAACCGCATATTTATTTTCATCAATATGCAGTTTTCCGTGTCAACCGTGACGACCGTGACGACCTTTGTGGTAGTGGCAAATAAGTTGTCACGGTTGACACGGTTGTCACGCCTGCAGCACGAATCTGATTCGTCTGCCTGCGTGAGTGCGCCTGCTTTCATAGAGAATACCGTACTCATTAAGCAGTCGCCCGGCGGTGACATTAAGCTTCATTCCTAACTGAATGGGCGTAATGTCCGTCTCTATAAAATCTCTGAAGTCAGAAATGCTTCCGTCCCACACGGGATTTTCTTCCGTGATTTTTTCTGCAATCAATTCAAGCAACGGGTCAGGCTTTTCTTTCCAAAGCTCTGTTTCAACTCTCTCAAGCTCCCACACAAGTCGCTCTTCGTTTCTCACAAGGAACAGCCGTTGGTCCTGTTGGTCACGGCCGGAGATGTCAAGTGTTGCCGTCTTTGCCGTTCGCTTCTCCTTCTGCAGGAGGAAAGCTCCGTCGGCGGCACCGAGTAAACCGTTGGTACCCGAAATCATATCGAACTTGTCCCCCGAATTTTGTTTGCGTGTGTGATGCACAAGAAGAAGACAGATACCGTATCGGTCAGAAAAATTTTTAAGCTGTGCAATTACCTCGTAATCATTTGCGTAAGAAAATTTTTCTGCACCCGACTCTCTGACCTTCTGCAGAGTGTCGATGATGATAAGTCTTGTATCGGGATTCTCTTCAATAAATTTTTCAAGCTGTTCGAAGAGTCCGCCGTTGAGATTCTTTGCCGACACGGAGAAGAACAGATTGTTTGTGCCTTCCGTTCCGAACATTCGGTAAAGTCTTTTCTGCAGTCGTGAGTAATCATCCTCGAGGGCAAGATAAAGCACCTTGCCCTGTCTGACTTCGTTTTCCCAAAGAGGCTTACCCGTACTCACGTGATAAGCAAGCTGTGCCATCATAAAGCTTTTACCAACCTTAGGTGCACCGACGAAAAGATAAGTACCGGGATAAAGAATACCGTCAATGATTGCAGGCTTACTCAGGTACGCCGTTTCGTAAAGCTCGCTCATCGTCACAGTCTTCATATATGACGGGTCCATTGACTTGCGGAGCTCTCTTTGCATCTGAGCAAATTTCTCTTCAAAGCTATTGATATTTTCTTCTCCGTCGGGTATAATGTTATTAATAGATTTTTGATTTGACTGTCCTTCATCTGGTGGTGCAGATGTGTAAGGGACAGTCTTTTCTTTTGTTACATCATTCATTTAAGTCTCCTTTCAATCCCTGAAGTGTTACTGTGATGAGCTTAATCATTTCAAGCATCTCATCGGTCACTTCATTTTTGTTTTTAAGCTCTTCAAGTACCTCGGCAAGATTATTTCTGAGTGCCTTGAATACTCTCGGATTACCACCCTGCACAACAATGTCCTGCTGCATACAACGGCGGTAACAGTATTCCTGTTTGCTCAGCCCCGAAATAGCAACGGCCTTGTTTATCTGCTCGTTCTCTTCAGGTGAAACTCTGAACCCTACCGTTATACTGCGAAAACGGTTGTGCTTGTCTAAATTTTTCGCTGACACTTTATTCACGCTCCATATTTAATTTCTCTGCTATCTCTGTTTGCTTTGACGGGAAGAGATGTGCATAACGGTAAGTGATGTCTATACTCTCGTGACCTACTCTGTCCGCAATAGCAAGAGGAGTGAATCCCATATCGATGAGAAGTGAAACATGTGAGTGTCTCAAATCGTGAATACGGATTTTCTTCACGCCCGTTTCCTTACAGCCTCGTCGCATCTCACTGTGAAGATAGGCTTTAGTTATAAGAAAAACTCTGTCGTTCTTTCTCGGCTTGTAAAGACCTTTGAAATAGATTTTCATTTCATCACAGAGAAAGTCAGGCATTACGATTGTTCGGTTGCTCTTTTTAGTTTTCGGTGTGGTAACAACATCTTTGCCCTTAATGCACTGATATGACTTGTTGATTCTTACAGTCTTCTTTTCAAAATCAAAATCACCGTAAGTCAAAGCAAGCAGCTCACCGAGACGGATACCGCACCAATAAAGCATTTCAAATGCGTAGTAGGATAATGGCTTGTCCATCATCGAATCAGCGAATTTCATATACTCCTCTTTCGTCCAGAAGAGCATTTCCTTTGTGTTCTCTCTGCCCATATTGCCTACCTTTGCCGCAGGGTTTGAGGGAAGCTCATAAAACCTTACGGCGTGATTAAAGATTGCGCTGAGCTGATTATGAATCGTTTTGAGGTATCCCGATGCATAAGGCTGACCGTCTTTATCACGGTACGCCATCATTTCCTTTTGCCAGGCAATGACATCTGATACCTTGATTTCGCACATCTTCTTTTTCTTGAAGTACGGCAAAATCTTAAGCTCGATAACGCTTGTTTTCATTACCCAGGTATTTTCCTTCAAGCGTTCCTCGAGGTCGCTTTTGTAGATGTCATAGAACTCTGCGAAGGTCATATTCAGGTCGCCTGTGTTTTTGTTGAGAAAAGTATTCTCCCAAGCGACTGCATCCTTACGGGTCTTGAAGCCACGCTTCATCTTTCGGTCGCTTTCACCCTTCCAGTTCGTGTAGTACACCAATACATACCACGTACCTCTTTTGCTGTCCTTGTATACAGCCATTGAATCAATCCTTTGTTATTATTTTTCTTTGGGCATACCGTAAATCTGTTCTGACAGATAACGGCGGCTCACTTTACCCTTGATTACGAAATAGCCTTTTGCTTCAAGCTCTTTGTTGAGCTTCTGCATAATATCATAAGCAAGAGTTTTGGAAATGCCGAGTTCTTCGCTGATTTCCTTTGCATTCATAAGTACTGCCATGTGTTTGTTCTCCTTTCTTTAAGATTTATTACAAGTCGGTTGCCCGACATTGAATACGAAATACAAATTACCCTCTACTTTATTACGGACAATTTACAAGCAAAAGCGGAAGTATTCTTTATAAACTTTTTTATCTCTCTACTTTCTTACGGACATTTTTTCTGCTTTTGGCAAGTATGCATCATGATTGTTTTTAAAATATTTAAAACAACTTTCACCTATACGGACTGGGAGAAGCCAAATGGAAACCCAAAAACCGAAATGTTTTCAAATTGTTCAAAACTTTCTTTCGCTTATTTACGGACATTTTTTGATTAAAAATTAGCCCCCTAAATTAAATTTTTTTATAAGATTAAAATCGCTCTCACTTATTCCCACTGAGAAAAGGTGAATGCACACCCTGTTTTTGATAAGTTTTTAGAATATTTACATTTCCCCCTACTTTCCTACGGACAATTTTTCGCAAAATGGTGATCCTCTAAATAAAAATTTTTAAAATTTTCGAAAAAAATAAAACACTCTATACTTCTTTATTGCGACATATTTTTGCGTATCATCCCACTTTTTTTGAAAATTTTCTCCTACACTTCTCTATTGCGACATAAATTCAGCTTTTTGCAAAAATAATTTTTCAAACATCCTCTACTCTTTATTGGGAGATTTTTTGGTTATCAGTTGCGTTTTTATATAATTTTTTTCAAAAAATATAGATCACTGTTGCAGTATCACGACTTCAAAAAAGTGCATAAAAAATACCCCTCTCGAATGAACTAAGTGTTCAAACGAGAGAGGTTTTCTCTTGTATGAAATTATGTGGAAAAGCCGGATACAGTATCAAATTGGTATCACAAGGCTTTTTGAAAATCCCGAAACCCTTTATTTTACTGGGCTCACGGGTTTTCGTTTACTTATTCCCACTCTATTGTTCCGGTCGGCTTCGGGGTGAGGTCGAAAAGAACACGGTTGATGCCATTAACTTCATTTGTGATACGGTCTGTAATCTTGTGAAGTACAGGATAAGGAATTTCTTCGATTGTTGCGGTCATTGCATCTTTTGTGTTGACAGCTCTGATAATTGCAGGCCAGCCTTCATAACGGCTGTCATCCTTTACGCCTACACTCTTCATATCGGGTACAACTACAAAATACTGCCACACCTTTTCTGCAAGTCCGTTAAGGTCAAATTCTTCGCGAAGAATTGCATCTGCTTCTCTGAGAGCTTCGAGTCTGTCTCGTGTGATTGCACCAAGGCAACGTACACCGAGACCGAGGCCCGGGAACGGCTGACGGTAAACCATTTCGTGAGGAAGACCGAGAGCTTCACCTACAACACGTACTTCATCTTTAAAGAGAAGCTTAATAGGCTCGACGAGCTCCATTTCCATATCCTCGGGAAGACCGCCCACATTGTGATGTGACTTTACAGCCTTCTTGCCTTCAGCCTGCTTAACACTTTCAAGAATGTCAGGATATATTGTTCCCTGAGCAAGGAAAGAAATACCGTCAAGCTTTGCAGCCTCTTCATCAAATACTTTAATAAATTCAGCGCCGATAATTTTACGCTTTGTTTCGGGATCACTTACATCCTTAAGTAAATCGAGGAAACGGTCAGTAGCATCAACATAAACAAGGTTAGCGTCGAGTCCGTTTCTGAAAACCTCAATTACGTTTTCACTTTCATTTTTGCGCATAAGTCCATGGTTAACGTGAACACATACAAGCTGCTTACCGATTGCCTTAATAAGAAGAGCAGCAACAACGGATGAGTCTACACCACCGGAAAGGGCAAGAAGAACCTTCTTGTCGCCTACCTGATCGCGTACCGCCTTAACCTGATCGGCAATAAACTCATCGGCAAGCTCTTTAGTAGTGATACGAGCCATAGTTTCAGGTCTTTTGTTTGAATCCATATAAATTCCTCCCGATATATATTAATAATAATTACTATACCAATAGGGCAACTGAAAAGTCGCCCTAATTAAAATCAGTTTGTATAATTGTCAAAATAGCCCTGTACAAGAACAACAGGTGTACCCTTATCACCTGACCCGCTTGTAAGATCGCAGAGTGAGCCGATAAGGTCTGTGAATTTTCTGGGAGTTGTACCCTGAGAAGCCATATTACCTACAAGGCTCTCCTCTCCCTTTTCCTTGATTCTTTCACTGATTGCCTTCTTGAGCTCATCACCTGAAAGATTCTTAAAATCATTATCAGCAAGATACTTGAGCTTAAGCTCATTAGGTGTACCCTCGAGACCCTTTGTATAGCCGGGTGATACACAGGGGTCAGCAAGCTCCCAGATTTTACCCTGAGGATCCTTAAATGCGCCGTCGCCGTATACCATTACCTCGATGTTCTTACCTGTCTTTTCAATGAGATACTGCTGAGCTCTGTTAACAAACTCAGAGCAATCCTTCGGGAAAAGCTTAATCATATCCTCAGTTGACTTGTTTGAACCAAGAAGACCGAAATCAGCATTGAAGCCGCTACCGTCAACTGATTCAGTAAGAATATCATCCATACCGCAGACAATTTTTGCGCCTGCAGCCTTGAGAAGTCTTTTTGTACGTGCTCTTGTATGAATGTCACATGTGAGAACACAGTCGGTGTAATCAAGAATTGCCTTTGCCTGATTTGCAAAAACAACCTCACACTCAGCACCTGCTTCGGTTATGATCTGTGAATAATAATCAACGTAATCAACACCGGTGAATTCATGCTTGTTTTCACCGAAAAGCTCACGGTACTTTGCAAGCGAGAGAACATCACTATAGGGATTTACGCCCGCATCGTCAAGCTGATCAAAAGTAAGAAGATGATTACCTACCTCGTCACTGGGATAGCTGAGCATAAGAACAACCTTCTTACAGCCCATTGCGATACCCCTGAGACAGATTGCAAAACGGTTCCTTGAAAGAATGGGGAAAATAACGCCGACCGTCTCTCCGCCTAACTTAGCTTTTACATCCTTTGCGATTGCATCAACAGAAGCATAGTTACCCTGACTTCTTGCGAGAATAGATTCTGTTACTGCAACAACATCCTTATCTCTGAGCTCAAAGCCATCACACTCTGCAGCTTCAACAACGCTGTCGCAAACGATCTTTGCAAGGTCGTCACCTTCACGAATAATCGGGCAACGGATACCTCTTGAAATTGTACCTGTTCTTCTTTGCATTTTAATTACCCCTTAATAGTAATGTTATCAATTCCGAGTAACTCGATACTAATACTTTCATATTTTATCACTACAGAATCAAGAAATCAATATTTCTGTGATTAATATTATGAGTTTTCATAAAAAAATTTTTGTACAAAATGACAACAAGTATACACAAGTGCAAAAATTTACACAAGATGTAGAATAGACCCGGGTACATATCGCAAAGCTCCTGCCACCTCACGTCAAGAGGTGTACCATCTTCGGAGAATACGGCCGAGCCCATCAGCGCCCTGCGAAATTCATTATATCTCTTACAGCTTCAATAATACCATTCAGCCATTCTGTAATTCTCTGCAGAATGGTTTTCTTTTCATTTGCATTATATCCGCTTTCCTCCTGAAGCAACTCAAGGAAATTCTGTACGCCCTCCTCGGTTGTAAAAAGACCGCCACGGCATCGGCAATAAACATATTTATTTAATTAACATCTTCCACTCAGAATATTTTTGTGATATAATGAACTAAATAATCTTAAAGGAAGTATCTGTTTTGAAAAGCGTTACAATAGAAAAAAACGACAGTAATCAAAGACTTGATAAATATCTGACGAAATCTTTCCCAAATCTCCCCAAAGCACTTATGTATAAGTATATCCGCATAAAGCGAATAAAGATCAACGGAAAAAGAGCGGAGATTTCAACACGACTGAACATCGGAGACGTTGTAGATCTTTATATCAATGACGAGTTTCTTGTACAAAAGGAAACGGTTTACGATTTTATGAGCGCATCTAAAAATATAAACATCGTTTATGAAGATGACAACGTGCTTTTGCTCAACAAAAAGGTCGGCCTCTTATGCCATCCCGACGACAGAGAATACATTGACACTCTCATCGGCCGAGTAAAGAGATATCTTTATGAAAAAGGCGAATGGCATCCCGATGAGGAAAGCTCATTCACGCCTGCATTGGTTAACCGTATCGACAGAAATACAAGCGGTATTGTCATATGCGCAAAAACTGCAGAAGCACTCCGAATTCTCAATCAGAAAATGAAGGACAGAGAGCTTCATAAGGAGTATATATGCATCGTTCACGGTAAGCCTAAAAAAAACTTCGATATACTTGAAGGATACCTCGTAAAGGACGAAAAGAAAAACAAGGTTTTTGTTTCAAAAAAAGAACTCCCCGGCGGAAAGATTATACGGACAAAATACAAGGTTCTGGATTATAAAAACGGCTTGAGCCTTATTGAAATTGATCTGCTCACCGGACGCACTCATCAGATAAGAGCGCATATGGCTTCAATAGGTCATCCTCTGCTCGGTGACGGTAAATACGGAACAAATGAGCTCAACAAAAAAACAGGATATAAAAAACAGTGCCTTTGTTCATATAAGCTCGTTTTTGATTTCACAACAGATGCAGGCGAGCTTGATTATCTCGACAAAAAAGAGTTTAAAATAGACGACATCTGGTTTAAGGATGAATTTCTCAACGGAACTTTATAAAGGAGTAAATTATGGCTGATTTTGAAGCGATGAAAAAACGCAGTGAAGAGCTGCGTGAAATCATTAACTACCATAACAGAAGATACTATGAAATGGATGAGCCTGAGATTGAAGATTTTGAGTATGACAGGCTTTTACACGAGCTTATAGACATTGAAGAAAAATATCCTCAGCTTCTTACTGCAGACTCCCCCACTCACCGTGTTGGAGGAAAGGCTGACGGTATGTTTACACCTGTTGAGCATGCTGTACCAATGGAAAGTCTTCAGGATGCTTTTTCCTTTGACGACGTCAGGGCTTTCGACAAAAGAGTCAAAGAGGTTGTCGGCAGCAATGTAAAATATGTTGTTGAGCCCAAAATTGACGGACTTTCAGTATCTCTTGAATATGAAAACGGTATACTTGTCCGAGGCTCAACCAGAGGAGACGGCAGAGTTGGCGAAGACGTAACCGCAAATATCCGCACAATACGATCTATACCGCTGAGACTTGACAACGAACTTCCTAAATTCGAGGTCAGGGGCGAGGTTTATATGCCCCGTGAGGTATTTTTGAAGCTCGTCGAAGAGCAGGAGCTGAATGGCGAAAAAGTATTCAAAAATCCAAGGAATGCTGCCGCCGGCTCTCTCAGACAAAAGAACCCAAAAATAACAAGCAAACGCTGCCTCGATATTTTCATATTCAATATTCAGCAAATCGATGGAAAAGACCTTTCAAGTCATAAGGAATCTCTTGATTTCATTAAAGAATCAAAGCTGAACACCGTACCTTTTTATACGGTTTGCAATAACATTGATGAGGTTATCGATGAAATAAATAATATCGGCAACAAAAGAGGCTCTCTCCCATTTGATATTGACGGAGCAGTTATAAAGGTTGACTCATTCAGCCAGAGAGCTGAGATGGGGTCTACCGCTAAATTTCCTAAATGGGCCCTTGCATTCAAATACCCGCCCGAAGAAAAAGAAACCACCCTGCTGGATATCGAAATCAACGTTGGAAGAACAGGTGTTCTTACTCCTACGGGTATATTTGAGCCGACCATACTTGCAGGTACAACGGTATCGAGGGCAACCCTTCATAATCAGGATTTTATCAATGAAAAAGGTATCTGCATCGGTGACAGAGTAATCATACGAAAAGCAGGAGATATTATTCCTGAGGTGCTTTGTGTTGTTTCACATCAAGAGGATGCCATCCCCTACAGCATCCCTGATATTTGTCCCTCCTGCGGAGGTAGAGTAACAAGAGAAGAGGGAGAGGCAGCTCTTCGTTGCTGCAATCCCGACTGTCCTAATCAGCTTTTAAGAAACCTTATTCACTTCTGCTCAAGAGACGCTATGGATATCGAAGGTCTCGGTACAGCAGTTCTTGAAGCTCTGATCAATGAAGAGCTTATAAAAAATGCAGCCGATATATATACTCTGAATGCTGAAGACATTGCAAAAATTGAACGGATGGGTGAAAAAAGCGGCAGAAACATCGTCGAAGCAGTAAATAAAAGCAAAGAAAACGACCTCTCTAAGCTTGTTTTCGCATTGGGCATCAGACACATCGGTCAGAAGGCAGGAAAGCTTCTGAGTGACAGATTTGAAACAATGGAAAACATTATAAATGCAACGGCTGACGAAATCTGTGAAATAGACGGATTCGGAAAAATTATGGCTGATAGCGTTGTCGAATTCTTCTCACACAGAGAAAGCCTGACTCTTATCGAAAGACTCAGAGCTTCCGGTGTAAATATGGAAAGTAAAAAAGAAGTAAAAGGCAACACCTTCGAGGGTAAAACCTTCGTGCTTACAGGTACTCTTCCGACATTAACACGTTCAGAAGCATCAAAGATTATTGAATCGCTCGGCGGAAAAACATCCTCAAGTGTTTCAAAAAAGACAGATTTTGTTCTGGCCGGCGAGGATGCGGGAAGTAAGCTTAAAAAAGCTAATAATCTTGGAATTAAGGTTATTAGTGAGGAAGAATTCAAAGCAATGATATAAAGAAAAAAACTGTCAGTCATCTGACAGTTTTTTTATGTTCAAAATCAAACAAGCAAGCATACCGCATGTGCGGCAATTCCGCTTTCATCACCTGTGAATCCGAGTCCCTCTTCGGTTGTGGCTTTAATACTGACCGCATCAATATTTACATCTGCATAAGCTGAAATTCTCGATCTCATCTCGTCGATATACGGACGAAGCTTCGGGTTCTGAGCAATTACAGTAGAATCAATATTCATAATATCAAAGCCTTTTTTTCTGACAAGTCTGCAAACCTCTCTTAAAAGCAGAAGGCTGTCTGCACCCTCGTATTCAGGATCGTTATCAGGAAAAAGCACCCCTATATCCCCAAGTGCAGCAGCACCTAAAATCGAGTCGCATATAGCATGAACCAACACATCTGCATCCGAATGGCCGAGAAGACCCTTTTCATACTCGATTTCTACACCGCCCAGAATCAGCGGTCTTCCTTCAACAAGCTTATGTACGTCATACCCGTGTCCGATTCTCATAATTCAAGCTCCTTTAATTTTTCAATAAACTCATCATACGTCACAAAGCAATTAAGCACCTTTATCATAGACGAAGAAGACATTCTTTCGGGAAGAGAAAGCGCCTTTAGCAAAGCCTTCCTCTTATCCTTGCTGTTTTCCCCGCCCGAAAGCCCGTGCTCATAAAAATCAAGAGAAGTAATCTGTCTGCGTTCTCCTACATCCTCACATTCATCGGCAGATATACCTGCTCTGCGAAATGCCTCAATAATGATATTTTCATCTATTCCTTCAACTCCGAGCTTACCCTCTTTTGAATATTCAGTTTTACGTTTTTCTTTGCCGTAAATATCGGGAATATAAACGTGGGTAATCTTATCGGAAGGAACGGTTGACATTATAAAATTACGGATAAGAAAACCGGCAGAATCACTGTCAGTAAGAACAACAATCCCCTTTTCTCCGGCCAATCTGCGCAACAGCCTTTGCTTCTCCTTATCCTTAAAAATACCGAAGCCGTCAGTTTTTATAATAAGTCCGTCAATTATATTGCTGAGCTTGATATGGTCGTACTTTCCCTCAACGATTATGGGTCTGTCAATTTTAATCATACACGTTCACCGTTACAGATAAGAAACAGCCTTACTATAAGCTGTTCAAAAACAACCGTAGCAGACTCTCTTGAAAATTTCAGCTGACGGTCTGCATTGTTAAGCTCATCAAGACATTTACGTACTGTTTCTATAGTCATACCTCGTGAATCTCTTGCTGCATTGTTGAGACGGAAAGCTGTATTTCTATAATCAAAATCACCTGCAAGTGCATCAGCATTCTGAGAGCAGGCAAGTGAAACCTTCGCTCTGTATATATCTACATACGTGCTAATAATTGTACCCATAATATACTCAGGCTCTGTTTTCTGTCTGAGCAGCGAGGAAAGAGTTTCGTAGGCATTATCAAAATCTTTACTGAGAAGAGCCTTTGTGAGAAAATAAATTTTAGCGTCCTCTGTTTTGGTCGCAAGCTCGTCAATAGCAGCTCTGGTTATTTCTCCCTCTGTGGCATAATGGCAAAGCTTATTGACTTCATTTGTAAGAACATTATAGTCATCACCGCAGACTGAAACAAGGTAATTCGCATTCTCCTCAGAAAGAATACATTTATTTTTAGATGCGGTAGATATGAGAGGCTTAATGAGCTCCTTGCCCTTTCTCTTGTTGATGTTACATACTGCGCCGAAGTTTTTAAATAACTCAAGCACTTTTTTTGCCTTAGAATGAGAAAATTCACTTTTCTGATAAAAAATAAGAACGGTAAATTCAGGAAAATCAGCAAACCAGGCTTTCAGTCTGTTTATATCTTCATCCTTAATACTTTCAATCTTGAAATCCTCTACAATGACACATCTTTTTTCACTCATCATAGGCATAAGCTCACAGGCGTCAATAATTTTATTTAAATCTGTCTTACTGTCAAACCTTTCAACGTTAAAATCCTGAGCTAATTCATCAACAAAGCATGAAACAAGACGGTCACAATAAAATCTTTTAAGAAAATCCTCATCACCGGAAATGAGATAAAGATTGCAATAATCCTTATTTTTTATATGGGATTTTAATTCTTTTTCATCAAGCTCTGCCAAAATCTTTCACCTCTAACCTTCACATCACCTTCACCGTCAACACTTACCGTGCCATATCGGAGATTTTTATCATAATATACCTCATTCATATACTGAAGTATAGCGGTATCATTTTTAATTATTATATCACATTCTTCTGCAGGTTGCAAATCCTCTTCATAAACCACCGCAATCCGTCTGCCGTTGCCATCTATAAGAGCGTATCCGCCCTTATTTATAATTTTTATACTGTTAAAAAGTACAACGCTTTCTCCGTCAACAATAACATTCTCCGCAGCAAGATCAGCAGAAAAATACTCTACAAATCTTTCATCGGTATTCTTCGGAGGTAAAACGGCAACAGTATTCGTATTTTCGCTTTCCGTAATATAATAAATTTCCTGTGTAAAATAATATCTGTCATATATACCGGCAACAACTGAAATACCGTTATAAATAATTACCGCAGTAACCGCTTCTCCGTTGCCAACAAGCTTTATCCTATATTCATCAATCCTTCGCATCACAGATGTGAAGAACGAAAAAATAAGAAACACTGAAAGCAAAGCAGCTGTAAATCTTGCAAAATTTCTGAATGCAAATCTGTAAAGACAGAATATAAATCCGATAACCGAGACAACAATCAGCCACGTAATAATTTCGTATTCACCGGTACTTACTGATGCAACGGATGAAGATGCCACAATTTCTGTAACTTTAATCATAAACCTGCTGAGAGCATTAATCATAAAGGCAAGAAAATCTGATACGCCCGGTATAAATCCCAGAACGAGATAAAGCAAACCTGTTACCATAAGAGGTGCACAAACCGGTATTATAAGTAAGTTTGTAATCGGAGATAAAATCGAAATATAACCGAAATGCCCTGCACATACCGGGAAGGTAAAAACAGAAACCGTTACACTGATTATGACACCTGAGCCCACAGCATTCAGAAGCGATTTTATTACACCGGGTATTTTCCGCTTCTCGGACAAAAAAGCATCCAAGCGGTCAGATACAGGTCTTGCTATAACAATTATTGACAGCATGCAGATAAATGTCAACTGAAAGGCGGTACTGTGTATAACATATACGTTTGTACATAGAAGACATACCATTGCAAAGCCGAGTGAATTCAGAGAATCATCCTCACTTCCTATCATTCTGCCTATAAGGTACAGCGACGACATCAATGCCGCACGACAAACCGATGGGCTGAAATCTGCAACAAAAACCGTAAGCAGAACAAACAAAAGAATTACCAGATTTGTTATCCTGCTTCTTTTCTTGAAACGATCAAATAATGCACCGAAAACAGAAATCCAAATCGACATATGAAGACCTGAAACAGCAAGAATATGAGCTGCACCTGCAATTTTGAAGTTCTTGTAAACCTCATCATCACAAAAGTCCTTGTCACCTGTCATTATACCGATAATAAGGCCTGCAGTTTGATTGTCAAAAGTAAAATTGATTCTGTCGACTATAATCTGCTTCAGTTTATCGGTATAATAAGTCAACGGGCGTAAATCAGGTGTATATATGTGTAAATCTTTAATAGAATATGCACCTGTATAAACTCCCGAGGAAGTAAAGCTGTTATGAACAGAAACGCTGTCCTGCCCGATTTTATAAACATAACCGTTAAAGCTTATTTCGTCGCCGATTTTTAAAGAATCAGGCTCAATACCGTCTTTCGATCTTGAAAAAGACAGCCGTATTTTTCCGTATGCTCTTTCGGAATCTATATTTTTAAGCTTCGCTTCAACGTAAAACCTTGCATTTTCATCAGAAAACTCTGCAGACGAGGTAATAACAGCATTAACGGTTCGACTTTCACCGCACTTGCTCAGGGTTAAGTTGTGATTATATTCAGTTGTCAGAAAAAGCAAGCTGGCAGCCACTACTCCGATGCCAAAGGTAACAAGAGTATATGAATGCCTTATCTTCACTATAAGAAAAACGATTATTGTCACTGCAGCTATTGCCGTCATAGCAACAACAAGTGCTGTGTTACCGAAAGAAACAGCACACAGCACAGTTAAAAACATACTCAACCCCAAAACCGCCAAGGGTCTTTTTAGGCTTTGCATTATCAGTCGTGGAAGAAGAGAGGAAGCTCTTCAAGGAAAATAATATCATCTCTCTTTGCCGCATCACCCTCAGCAAGAATCGCTGCCTGACCTACAATTTCAGGTGAGAACTGCTCGAGAAGCTTGGCAACAGCCGCAAGAGATTCACCGGTGCTGATAACATCGTCAAGTATAAGAACCTTCTTACCTCTAAGGCGTTCGCCCTCAAGTGCGTCGATATAAAGTGTCTGAACCTTATCAGTAGTAATTGAACGCACGTCAACATGAACCGGCTCCTTCATATAGAGCTTAGCACCCTTACGGCAAACAAGATAAGGCTTACCGCTCTGTCTTGACATTTCATATGCAAGAGGAATTGATTTAGCTTCAGGTGTGACAATATAGTCAAATTCAGGGCACTTTTTAATAAGTTCAGCCGCAGAGGCTATCGTGATTTCAACATCACCAAAGATAATAAAGCCTGCAATATCAAGCTTGTCATTTACCTTGCAGATTGTCAGCTCTCTTTCGAGACCGGCAATGGTCATTTTGTATGTACTCATTTTTTACATCTCCTTTTAATCTAATCAGCCTGCAGGCCATCCGAATTCTCTTCCGCCCATAAAGTGGAAGTGTATATGATGCACGGTCTGTCCTCCGTCTTTACCGCAGTTGTTTACAATACGGTAACCGTTATCGAGACCAAGCTCTTTTCCAAGCTTAGCAGCGACCTCAAAAATATGTGCAATTACAGCGCTGTTTTCTTCTGTTATCTCTGCACAGGATGAAATATGCTCTTTGGGAATAATAAGGATGTGAACGGGAGCCTGGGGCTCAAGATCATAGAAAGCAAGAACCTTTTCATCCTCATACGCCTTCTTCGCAGGTATTTCTCCATTGGCTATTTTACAAAAAATACAGTCCATTTCATTTCCTCCTTAATTCTGTGTACTGTCATTATTGTTTTGCTGATTATTATCACCCTGAACAGGATAATAGATATAACCTATAGGCTGTCCGGGAGTAACTCCGTCATTATCCGAAACGGTTTTATAGTAATTACCCGTATTAGGGTCATAATATATACCTGTATCAGAAGCACTCTTCTGAACAGTTGTAACATTATCTGACTTCTTTTTCTTTTTAACAGCGAGAACGACTATAAGAAGAATCAGCGCAAGAATAAATACAACGGCAGGAAAGGGATTCATTATAATTTTTGACAAATTTCCGTCATCCACAACCTGACCGTCACCGTCTGACTCAACATCGTCATCTGAAAGTACCGGCATTGTTTCGTCTGCAGCTTCGGTTGTGACTTCAGATTCAGTAGTAGACTCAGGTGTACCGATAACCAAGGTTTTAATTATCTGCTCCGCATATGTCAGGTATTCCGAATTATAAATATAGAAATTCAGGTCGTAGCAGGTATCGTCTGTTGCAAACCAATAAAACACATACTGCTCATCCTCAAAAACAAGGTCTGATCTTATACCTGCAACGCCTTCTTCCGTCAGATAAGATGTTACAGCAACACTATTGAGCGGCGAGTAGTCACCGGTCTCATATCTTTCTCTTAAAAGCTGTGCATAATCGTTAAGATTGTCTTCATCGAGTCCATCATATGAATATTCCTCGTTTTCATAAACAGAAACGTTAAGCTCCATATTAACATCGTCATCACTGAAAGCATAGGCGAAGCCTGAATCTGCTGCCCATGCTGCATCATTCTTAAGAAAATCAGGAACAGAAATTGTCATATCGCCGTATGTGTAGTCTGCAGCACAAACACCAAAAGAAGCTATAATTGAAATTATAATAAGAGCTGCAATCAAGGTAAGGATTTTTTTCATAAAATCTCTCCTTCAAATATATACCATATGATTTTACACCATTATAATCAAAAAATCAATAACGTTACCGTAAATAGTAAAAGTGACCGTCCGAACGGACGGTCACAGTATTTTAAAGCATTGCTGTAAGAATTTCCTTTGCAGCTTCTACTGCAGCAGGAAGTGCTGAGATATCCTTAGCACCTGCCATTGCACTGTCAGGCTTTCCTCCGCCGTTACCGCCTGCCTTCTTTGCAATTTCTCTTGCAAGATTGCCTGCGTGTGCACCGAGAGCAACTGCAGCCTTACCGCAGCAGGTACAGATATTACCTGTTCCCCTTGCCTTTTGAACACCTGCAATAACGCCTACGTAATTATCACCCTTACTCTTAACAAGGTCGCACATATTACGAAGTTCGTCGGGTGTTGTATCGTCAAGGAAGGCTGTTACAAGCATCACGCCGCCGATTTCAGTTGCATTTGAAAGCATTGCTTCGGTCTTGATGTTTGCAAGAACACCGGAAAGCTTTTCAATTTCCTTTTCCTTAGTCTTTAAATCAGCCATAACCGACTGAGCCTTTGATGCAATATCATTTGCATTTGCTACCTTAAGAGCTGCTGCTGTATCACCAATAAGCTCAAGCTTTGAGTCAATATATCTGATAACATTCTTACCTGTAACGCCGCAGATTCTTCTTACGCCCGCAGCAACAGACGATTCGTTAACAATTCTGAACAGACCGATATTACCTGTATTGGCAACGTGTGTACCGCCGCAAAGCTCTGTTGAGAAATCCCCTGCCTTTACAACTCTTACAACGTCACCGTACTTTTCACCGAAGAGAGCCATCGCTCCCATAGCCTTTGCCTCGTCAATGGGCATCTCCTTTGACATAACGGGTATTGCTTCAAGAATAACACCGTTAATAAGGTCTTCAACCTTCTTGAGCTCATCTGCAGTAAGACCTGCGAAATGAGTGAAGTCAAAACGGACTTCGTTTTCATCAACAAGCTGACCTGCCTGCTCAACGTGAGTGCCGAGCACCTCTCTGAGTGCTGCCTGGAGAAGGTGAGCTGCAGTATGATTTCTCATTATTGACTTTCTCTTGCATTCGCAGTAGGAAGCCACTGCCTTATCGCCGACCTTTATACCGTCGCCTGAAAGGACACCTCTGTGAAGGACTACACCGTCTGCATCCTTTGTTGTACCTGTAACCTCAAAGGTGCTTTCGCCGATTGTTATAACGCCTGTGTCACCAACCTGTCCGCCGCTTTCAGCATAGAATGAGGTTCTGTCGAGAACAACAACTGCTTCTCCGCCTTCAACGAAATCGCTTCTCTCACCGTCTGCAACGAGAGCAACAACGGTTGCTTCAGTATTATTTTCACAATAGCCTGTAAACTCTGTCTTTTCAATATCCTTGAAGGATACTCCGGAGTTTCTCCAGTCGGTATCAGCACCGTCGCGCTTGACACTCTTAGCCTTCATTCTTGCTTCTTCAACAAGAGTGCGGAACTTTTCTTCATCAACGGTCATATTCTTTTCTGAGACAATTTCCTTTGTAAGGTCAATGGGGAAGCCATAGGTATCCTGAAGCTTGAAGGCATCCTCACCTGAAAGCACGCCACACTCACTCTTTGCCATCATTTCATTGAGGAGACCGAGACCTGAATCGATTGTTTTATAGAAACTATCCTCTTCCATTGAGATAACTTTCTTGATGTAATCCTGCTTTTCAACGAGGTTGGGATATGCATTCGCATTTTCCTTGATTACAGTTTCGCATACTTCTGCAAGGAAGGGTCTGTCAATGCCGATAAGTCTTCCGTGTCTTGCTGCGCGGCGGAGAAGTCTTCTTAAAACATAGCCTCTGCCGCTGTTTGAAGGAAGAACACCGTCGCCAACCATAAAGGTTGTACTTCTGATATGGTCAGTAATAACACGAAGAGAAATATCCTTCTGTGCGTCGTCATGATAATTGATGCCTGCGATTGAAATAATGTGCTTCATAATGTTCTGTACGGTGTCAACCTCAAAGAGATTGTCAACGTCCTGCATTACGCAAGCAAGTCTCTCAAGGCCCATGCCCGTATCAATATTAGGATGAGCAAGACGGGTGTAGTTATTATTACCGTCGTTTTCAAACTGAGTGAAAACAAGATTCCATACTTCGATAAAACGGTCGCAGTCACAGCCTACCTTACAGTCGGGGCTGCCGCATCCCTTTGAGGGACCTCTGTCAAAGTAGATTTCAGAACAAGGTCCGCAGGGACCTGCGCCGTGCTCCCAGAAGTTGTCCTCCTTACCGAAGCGCACCATATGTGAGGGGTCAACGCCCACTTCCTTTGTCCAGATATCGAAGGCTTCATCGTCATCAAGATAAACGCTTACGTAAAGAAGCTCCTCGGGTATTTCCATAACCTTGGTGAAAAACTCCCAAGCCCAGGCAGTTGCCTCTCTCTTGAAATAATCTCCGAAGGAGAAGTTACCGAGCATTTCAAAGTAAGTACCGTGTCTTGCAGTTTTACCTACGTTTTCTATATCGGGAGTACGTATACATTTCTGGCAGGTTGTTACTCTCTTGCTGGGAGGAGTTACCTCACCTGTAAAATATTTTTTCATCGGAGTCATACCTGCATTGATAAGAAGAATGCTCTTATCTCCCAGAGGTACAAGTGAGAAACTCGGAAGTCTGAGGTGTTCCTTTGATTCAAAGAAAGCAAGATATTTTTCTCTGATTTCGTTTAAGCCCATCCATTTCATAAAATTATCATCCTTTCAGTATGATTTTCTGTAATTTAAATAAAAAATCCCCGTCCTGATTTTTCAGGACGAGGCTATGCTCGCGGTACCACCCGAATTGTGTATAAAACACCACTCTTAACCTTTAACGCAGGCTTACGTCTGTCCTTTCGGCAGAAACTCAAAGGGTAGCGGTATAATCACTCTTGACAGATAACTTACAGCCCTGGTTATCCTCTCTGCGGAAAAGAAACGAATATACTTCCCTTTTCAAAGTTTTTAAATTTATCAACGGGCATATTTTACTATATCCTTCGCGGAATGTCAAGAGTAAAATTTATACATCTGCTAACAGGAAAGAATGCTTATATGTGAAAAAAGACAATCGTGAATAATACTAAGTTATTATTATACACGGTTTAATACAATATGTATTCTATAACACAGCTTTATTCCTCAGATACGATTTCTGAAAGCAAGCCGTCAAAAGCCAAAGAATACAATCTGTGCATTAATGCGATTTTTTCTGCATCACTCATATTTCTGAACCTTATAATCAGCTCACGCTCATTATCACTCAGAGTATCACAGGATATTTCGTTTACAACATTTTCAATTTTCATAACTTTCTCCTTCTTGTTTATTTATTTCACATCTGTGATTCCATTATAACAGATAAAAATAATAAATCAAGTGTTTTTGCGAAAATTTATCACATTTTATCGGTTTTTATAAAGTTTAATGATGTTAATTCTAAATTTAAAGTATAAAAAGTAAACATTAACAAAAAAACTGCAAGCCTCAGTTAAAGCTTACAGCTATTTCGTCTGCAAAAGAAAGCAATAGAAGTCAAGGAAGACATCATTATTGGCGTAGCCAACATCATTTGCCAAAAGTAAACATTATTCAAAAAGACCACTTTTGTCTTGAATACAAAAGCGGTCTTTTTGTTGGTGCCGGTGGCGGGGGTCGAACCCGCACGGTATCGCTACCAACGGATTTTGAGTCCGCCTCGTCTGCCAATTCCAACACACCGGCATTCATATACATTATGCCTTGATATTATATAACAGTATATTTCACTTGTCAATAATTTTATCCGACTTTTTGAGAAGCATCATACCGTAAACAACAGGCACTACGGTAAGCACTACCGCTATTATAACCTGCTGCACACCGTGTGCTTCCGCTTCAAATATACTGAGAGAGTTGAATATTGAATGAACGGCAACACAAGGTAATAAACTGCCTTTTTTAAGGAAAAACACAGTAAAAGCAAATCCGACTGCTGATGCATAACAAATCTGAAGCAGAGTTGACGTTATATCAGCAGAATTCAACAAATTAACAATGTGTCCCGCACCAAAGGTCAACGAAGATACCGCCACGGCGGTTATTACGCTATCTTTACACAATGCCTTGAAAAGAAATCCCCTGAAGATTACTTCTTCAATAAATCCGACAAAAAGCATACTTATTATGTAGCACACGGTTTCTGTTCCGACAAAATCAAGCTCAATGCCGTTCCAGAGATTAGCACTTATAATAAACAGAAAAAATATAAGATCCAAACCAGTAAGCTTTCCGTTCTGAATGCGGCACAAACCGTATTTTTTCAACAAACCGTTTTTAACAATAAAGATTAAAATTATTACCGATAAAACTACACCGGTCACAACGGTAATACTTTTATTTAAGCCGATTTCTGCCGATAAGGAATCGGAAACACTGAAAAGCACAATATAAAACGCTATAAAAATCAAAGAAAAAGTAAGTTCACTTTTTTCATAAAGCTTACGCAAACAAAGCACCTTCCTTTAATTATCTGCTTTTACCGTAGGGACAAACCTTCATACAAATTCCGCAGACGGCTCCCCTGCCGATATGCTTGAATTTATTTTTCATATAATTACTGCATTTTTCCGCATCAAACAGTTCATCTCTTTCGCATCCGACAGACCACTCTCTGCCAAGGATTGCACCTGAAGGACAAGCTTCAACACAAATATTACAATTCTTACAAAGAGAAACAGGAATGACATCGTCAACCTCAAAAGGACAGTCAGTAAACAAAGATCCGAGGCGCACGTTTGCTCCGAATCTCTTATGAAGAAACATTGAGCTTTTTCCGACTGTACCAAGACCCGACAACGCAGCCACCTTTTTATGGGAGTATCTCCCCTTATAATTCCATCCGTCCTTATTTATGCTTTGTGATGCGGCAACCGTAATATATCTGTAGCCCTTTTTATCCAGAAACAAGCCCGCCTTCAGAAGCAGAGAATCTATTAATGCATTCACACTTCTGTAATGATTAAAATAGGTGTGTGTAGGCTCATCTGAGATTTCATCAACTATAGCATCCGAAAGATGCACAACAATACTCACAGCATATCGGCATTCACCGAAATCACCGTCATTAACTAAGCAGAAGCCAACATCAGATGCTCCCTGTGATATTAAATATTCCTTTAATTCGTCCTGAATTCTCATAATAATCAGCCTTTATAATTGAACATAAACTTACATTTTTCTATCTTTGACGGGTCACTGTTTTCAAAAAGAATTTCACCTTCAGAGTCTGAATCATTAAGGAGATTTCTCTGTTCAAGAAGTCTTTTACACTGTCTTGCTGCACCGAGAGAGCCGTCAAAAACAAGCACTTCATCACCCAGAATACGCTGAATCTGTCTTCTGGCATAAGGAAAATGTGTACAGCCGAGAACAACGGCATCAACCTTATTGTCGGAGTAGGGCTCAAGTATTCTTTCAAGATATGCAATTTCTTCCGGTGAATCAAGATTACAGCTTTCTACAAAGCCGACGAGCTCGGGAGCAGGAAGCTTAATAAACTCAGCCTCACCCTTGAATCGCTCCATAAGGTCGTTAAACTTTTTTTCTTTAAGAGTAAGCGGTGTAGCCAGAACGAGAACCTTGGGCCACTGAGCCGAAAGAGCAGCAGGCTTTATAGCAGGCTCGAGACCCACAAAAGGATAGTCGGGATATTTTTCTCTGAGATATGCCGCAGCAGCGCTTGTTGCTGTGTTACATGCAATTACAACACTTTTTGCGCCTCTCTTCATCAGTTCCTCAACTGCCTTGACGGTAATATCTCTTATCTGCTCGGTAGTTTTGGTGCCATAGGGAGAATTTGCCGAATCGCCGAAATAAATATAATTTTCATTAGGCATAATACGATACAGCTTTCGTAAAACGGTTATGCCGCCCATACCCGAATCTACAACTGCAATCGGATCAGTTTTTTTACTCATATTATCACCGTATATTTCTTCGGAGCGAAGATAAGCTCCGCCCCGAAATTATAATTCAAATAAGCTTAAGCACGATGCCACTTAACACCCTGAGGTGTGTCCTCAAGGACAATTCCCTGAGACTTAAGCTCATCACGGATGCGGTCAGCCTCTGCCCAGTTCTTGTTCTTTCTTGCTTCGTTTCTTGCTGCGATAAGAGCTTCTATTTCATCATCAAGATTTGAAGAAGTCTTGCGGTTATAGAGAAGACCGAGAACATTCATAAGCTCGTCAAACACGGTGATTGCATATTCAACAAGAGCCTTTGACTGAACGCCGTCATTGACGTTAGTATTGATATCACGTACAAGCTCGAAAATAGCACCGAGTGCTTCACCTGTGTTAAGATCGTCCTCCATGGCTTCGATAAACTTAGCCTTCTTACCGTCAATAAGAGCAATAATTTCAGAATCCTTTTCCCCTGCTTCATCCTTTGCATTCTTAAGTGCAAAATCCATATTGTCACGGCAGGTATAAAGTCTTTCAAGAGAAGCCTTGCACTGTGCGATAGCATCAAAGCTGTAGTTTATGGGGCTTCTGTACTGGCAGGAAATCATAAGGTAACGGATAGGCTCGTAACCATACTGTTCTGCAACATCACGTACTGTAAAGAAATTACCGAGGGACTTTGACATTTTAACCTTATCAACAGTAATAAAACCGTTATGCATCCAATATTTAGCAAAAGGTGTACCGTTGCAACATTCACTCTGTGCAATTTCATTTTCGTGGTGAGGGAATATAAGATCCTGACCGCCGCAGTGAATGTCAATTGTTTCACCGAGGTAACGTCTTACCATAGCTGAGCATTCAATATGCCAGCCGGGTCTGCCGTGTCCCCAAGGTGATTCCCAATAAGGCTCGCCAGGCTTTGCACTCTTCCAGAGAGCAAAATCCATGGGCTCCTTCTTAACTTCACCGATGTTAATTCTTGCACCTGCCTCAAGCTCTTCAAGAGGCTGATGTGAAAGCTTACCGTATTCATTGAACTTCTTGGTGCTGAAATATACGTCGCCGTTAGCCTCGTAAGCATAGCCTCTGTCGATGAGAGTTGAAACAATATCAATGATTTCACCAATATTTTCGGTTGCCTTGGGATGAGTTGTAGCTTCACGGATGTTCATACCCTTTGCATCGACCCAGAATTCCTCGATATATTTCTCGGAGATATCCTTGAATGTTACGCCTTCCTCATTTGCTCTTCTGATGATTTTATCATCAATATCGGTAAAGTTCTGAACAAAATTTACCTTATTACCTCTGTATTCAAGATAACGGCGCATTACATCAAAAACACAGAGAGGTCTTGCATTACCGATGTGAATAAAATTATAAACGGTAGGACCGCAGGCATAAATCTTAAACTCGCCTTCCTTAATAGGAATCAGCTCCTGCTTTGATCGTGTAAGTGTGTTGAAAATTTTCATTTTTCTTCCTCCAGTTCTTTTATACGCTTTTCAAGTTTTTCAATTTTTGATTTCAGTACACAAAGCTCCTGAGCAATGGGGTCGGGAGTGTGTATCTGATCAAGCCGGTCAACTCTTCGGCCGTTCTGCTTGACGACTCTTGCAGGAGAACCGACTGCAGTACAGTTTTCAGGTATCGCAGACAGAACAACCGAGCCTGCTGCAACATTGGAATTATCTCCGATCTTAAAGGGACCGAGCACCTTTGCACCTGCACCGATAAGTACATTATTACCCAAAGTCGGATGTCTTTTTCCGTGGTCCTTACCTGTACCCCCCAGTGTAACTCCCTGATATATTGTACAGTCATCGCCTATAATAACCGTTTCACCGATTACAACACCGGTTCCGTGGTCAATAAAAAAGCGTCTGCCGATCTGTGCACCGGGATGAATTTCAATATTTGTCTTTCTTACGGCGCGCTGAGATATTGCACGTGCTAGAAAAAACATTTTATGATTGTAAAAAAAGTGTGCTCTTCTGTGCATTCTGACAGCCTTGTATCCGGGGTAAAGAAGCATAATTTCAATATTACTTCTCGCAGCAGGATCCCTGTCCTTAATGCACTGAAGATCTTCACGAATTCTGTCAAACATATATTATCACCTTAATAATAAAAAATAAACCTCTGCACCGAATATATCGGTACAGAGGCGTTAATTTACGCGGTTCCACTCTGACTTATCACTCAACTACATTCATAGCTTAACCGTTAACGCCGGTTTACGCCCTCGGATACTTGATTCCCCTCGGGTGCTGACGGGTGCATTTCATCATATCTTCAACAGAACACTTTCACCTTGCTGTTCCTCTCTTGGATGAAGGATTATGATTACTTCTCCCTTTTAACGCATTTGTTTATATCTTTAGTTCATTATACTCAACTGAGTTGATTTTGTCAATAGCACAATCTGTTAAAATACAGGTGTTCTGCATCTGAAATCAATCTTTTTAATATAGCTTAAACGCGGAGACTCGTCAAAGTTTTTGGTTGTGTTCGCATGATAAACCATATATGTATTACCGTCAGAAGCATAAAGGAAGCTACAATGACCGAGATTAAAAATTCCGCTTTCAGGCTGATGTGTCAAAACAGGTAACGGGCTCTTTTTCCAACTGAGCGGACACATTACATCATCATATTCAAGAGTAAGCATTCCCATACAGTAATTACCTGAGCTGTAACCGCTGGCTGAATACACAATATAAACATCGTCGCCGTGATAAAGAACCGCCGGGCCTTCATTAACCTTCCAGCCTCTGGTTTCCCAAAGATGAATCGGCTTTGATATTTCCACAGCTCTGACTTCACCTTCATCATCAGTCTTGAAGGTATAGGGGTTTTCCATTTCTGCGATGTAAAGGCTCTGATTTGCAACATCGTTATAGCCCGAAAAGACATAATAGAGCTTTCCGTCTTTTTTAAGATATGTACCGTCAATATTATTTAAACCGCCCGGAGCAAGTATAGCCTTAAAAGTATATTCACCGAAAATATCCTCAGTGTTACTTTCAAGAACGAAGCCGTATCTGTAATAATCAGGGTGATCATTAAATTGTTTTGCATCGGGCATAAGACCTTTTTCAACAATATTACTGTCAAAAACCGCACATGCTATAATATACCATCTGTCACCGATTTTATGAATTTCGGGCGCCCAAATATCACTGACTGTACCGCTTTCACCGCACCAGAATACTGTTTTTCTGTCTGTGACATTGATTTTATCGAGACTGTCAGTTTTAAATATATCTATTCCGCCGCCGGTTGTGAAGGTGTAATAATGATCGCCGTCATATTCGGCAATAAAAGGATCACCGCCATTTACATCGTCAAAGGGCACAACCTCTGCCGCTGAAGTCAGAGAACCGAAAAAAGCAACAATCGATGTGATAAAAGCAATAAAGGCTTTGATTATCATAATATTCCCTCCATATAAATCTTTAAGAGAATTATATCATATGAAAATAAAAAATACAAGAGGCTCATTAATAGCCTCTTGTACAAATATCAATCATCAAATCTGAACTCATTTTCTTTAAAAAATTCCCTGTAAATATTGACACAATCAAGCTCCGTCCAATTTCTCTCTTTAACGGGAACAGAATCAATGTCATATACTCTTGCACCCTTGATCGAAAGTAAAAACGGTGAATGTGTCGATATTATAAACTGACAGCCATGATTTCTTACGCAGTCTTCAATAAAATATCTGAGCTCAAGTTGATTAGCGGGAGAAAGACTGTTCTCAGGCTCATCAAGAAGATATAATCCTCCGTCAGCAATACTGTCAACAAACAAGGACAGAGAGCTTTCTCCGTTGGAGCGCTCCTGTATATTTCTGATAAGGCGTGACCTTATAAACTGTGACTGAGTTTTATTTTTATTACGAGCATCTGAAATTCTCTTCCAACGCTCATAATCATCCATACCGTGAAGAGCTGTATCCGCATTATCGCCATTATTTTCCAACCATTCACGAAGCAGATCTTCTCTTTTCGAGTCAATGCCGTCGTTAACTCTGCGAATATCAAGCACTCTGTCAAAAACATCGTCGCTTGTAATCACGCTGCTGTTACATGAAAGGTTTCCTTCAAGCTTATACTTACACAATTCAACGTAATCTGTAAAAAAATCACTTCTGTTAAAGGGAGCATTACGCTTAAGATTCAGCTTCTCTGCAATTACATTAAGGATGGTGCTTTTACCGCTTCCGTTGTTGCCGCAGAATATTGTTATATCACGGAGCTCAAAAGCCTCAGGCAATCCTCTGTCCCTGAACATCATAAAAGGATATTTTGTAGTATATATATTACGCAGGTTCCTTTTGTTTTCGGGGTTAAAGAAATAATTTTCATCCTCGTCCCGTGAAGGAAAGTAAAATTCTGAAAGATATATCACTCTGTAACCACCTCACCGACAAGATCGCAGTCGTCAACACCGATAATCTTAACATCAATTACGTCACCGGCAAAGAGCTCATCTTCGGTAGATATAATAACAATCGTATCAATTTCAGGCGCATCCATATAAGTTCTGCCGACGTAAAACATATTTTCATCGTCAAAGCCGTCGACAATAACCTTCATAACAGTTCCGACTCTGCTTTCCTGTTTGGAGAAAAGTACGCCGTACTGTCTTTCCATAATTAAACCGCTGCGATGCTGCTTTATCTCATCATCTATCTGATTATCCATCCTTGCAGCTATCGTACCCTCTTCGGGAGAATAGGCAAAGCATCCGAGACGCTCAAAACCAACGTTATTTATAAAGCGGGAAAGGGTTTCAAAGTTATCATCACTTTCACCCGGGAAGCCCGTTATAAACGTGGTTCTGATTATAACTTCAGGTATCCTTGAACGGATTTTCTCTATGAGCGCAGTAAGACTTTCTTCATCACCGGTTCTGTTCATCCGCTTAAGAATATCACCGTCGGTATGTTGCAAAGGAAGATCGATATACTTACAGATTTTATCCTCTGAAGCGATTGTATCTATAAGCTCATCAGTCATACATTCAGGATAGCAGTAAAGGAGTCTTATCCACTCTATACCGTTTATTTTACAAAGCTTTTTCAAAAGCTCGGGGAGCATCAAGGCACCGTATATATCAATACCGTATCTTGTTGTATCCTGAGCAACGACGATAAGCTCTTTTACACCTTTTTTGGCAAGGTTTTCGGCTTCGGCAACTATATTATCCATTTCACGGCTTCTGAATTTACCGCGAATGGACGGAATTGCACAGTAGGTACAGCAGTTTGAACAGCCTTCCGCAATTTTAAGGTATGCGTAGTGAGGAGGTGTTGTAAGTACACGGTCACCCTCAAGCGATAAATCATATTTTGATCTGAATGAATTAACCTTCTTACCGTCTATAACTTCACGGCAGATCTTTGCAATATCTCCGTTGGAGCCTATGCCGACAACAGCATCAACTTCAGGCATTTCCATGGAAATCTCTTCCTTGTAACGTTCTGCAAGGCATCCTGTTACAACAATACCGCCGAGAAGCCCCTCACTTTTCAGCTCGGATACATAAAGAATGCAATCAATAGCCTCCTGCTTTGCGCTGTCAATAAAGCCGCAGGTATTTATAATAACAACATCGGAATTTTCAACCTCAGGCTGAATTTCAAAGCCTGCATTTATAAGTGTTGCCAGAAGCATTTCAGCATCAACCTGATTTTTAGGGCAGCCAAGTCCTATCATAGATATTTTACTCATCAGCACCTTCAACCTCCCTGTCTGCTATTTCCTTTAATGAATCCTTTATTTCTCCGTATGAATACCCAAGCCGCAAAAGAGCGTTAACGGTTTTGTTAACACCCTTTTCATCATAAAGATATCTGTTATATTTTCTTTCAATAAGCTCTGTGAGTTTTTCCGAGGAAAACTCACATTCAGTAAGAACTCTGCTTATAATATCGCGGTCAATCCCCTTGCGGTAAAGTTCCTGCTCAACTCTGCGTCTGCCGTAGCTTTTAAGCCTTATGAGCTCACGGGCATAGCTTGCGGCAAATCTTTCATCATCAAGATAGCCCTGCTCCGTAAGTCTGTCAACAGCATATTCGGCATATTCACCCAAGCCCTTGACCCTGAGCTTTTCTGTAAGCTCTTTACGGGAGTGGTCTCTTCTTGAAAGAATGTTAATCGCCTGATTATAAGCACGTCTGCAATTAATATTGTCTTTGAGTTCAACGAGATATTCTTCATCAATCTCCTGACCGTTTTTTAAACCGAGAGAAACAAAATATGCCTCGTCTACAGTCATAAAATATTCTGAATCAAGATGAAGATGGATTTTATCTCCGTTGCCATTTTTAAATGTTAATTTCATCAATCGTCATCATCAACAGCTATGTCAATTCTGGCTCTGACACTTGCAGCACTTCTTAAAGGTGCTGTGGGCTTCATCATTACAGGCTCCTTGTCATCTGCAGAATCGGCAATACCGCTTTTAAGTTTTTCAACTGCATCGCGGACCTTATCTTCAATCTCCTTAGCAAGAGCCTTCTCCTTCTGGAAAAGAAGCTTAACATTGTCACGGCCCTGACCAAGTCTTGTTTCACCGTAAGAGAACCATGCACCGCTCTTATTGATGATGTTGAACTTCACACCGAGGTCAACAATTTCACCAACCTTTGAAATACCGGTACCGTACATAATATCAAACTCTGCTTCTTTAAACGGAGGAGAAACCTTATTTTTTACAATCTTAGCTCTTGTTCTTGCACCGATAAATTCGTTGCCGGGAGCCTTGAGCTGCTCAACCTTTCTTACGTCAATTCTGACTGAAGAATAGAACTTAAGAGCACGTCCGCCGGTTGTTACTTCGGGATTACCGTACATAACACCAACCTTCTCACGAAGCTGATTTATAAAAATTACAAGGGTATTACTCTTAGCGATTACACTCGTAAGCTTTCTGAGGGCCTGAGACATAAGTCTGGCATGAAGGCCAACGTGACTATCGCCCATTTCGCCCTCAATTTCAGCTCTGGGAACAAGAGCGGCAACCGAGTCAACAACAATAATATCAAGGGCACCTGACCGTGCAAGAGCCTCCGTAATCGACAATGCATCCTCACCGTTATCAGGCTGTGAAACAAGAAGAGAATCGACGTCTACACCAAGTCCCTTTGCATAAGTGGGATCAAGAGCGTGCTCAGCATCTATAAAGGCTGCTTCGCCTCCGTTTTTCTGAGCTTCAGCTATGCAATGAAGTGCAAGGGTTGTCTTACCCGATGATTCGGGACCGTAAATTTCAACAATTCGTCCTCTCGGAAGACCGCCTATGCCTGTAGCAATATCAAGGCCGAGAGAGCCCGTAGAAATCGCCTCAACGTTAAGCTCAGTACTCTGACCGAGTCTCATAATAGCGCCCTTGCCGTACTGTTTTTCAATCTGTGCAAGCGCAGTTTTCAAAGCTGTAATTTTATCTGCCATAAGATTTCCTCCATGCCGTACAAATGTTCGTTGTTTGTATTATACATTATCATAATAAAAAAATCAAGACTTTTTTTAAATTTGAAAGTCCCAAAAACGTCTCTCTGTTAAAAATCGCTCAAGCCGAAGCCTGAGCGATTCAAGACTGTCCGAATTACTGTAACAGTTCTGCTCCTGATGAATCACCGCCGCCAACGATAGGTGACTGTACAAGGTCACGTCCGAAAGCAAAATAGATAATCATCTGGATTACTCTTTTGATTACAAGGATGATAGTATTGGTCATATCAATACCGTCAATTCCGCCCACAGGTCCAAGATCAAGTTCAAGGTCATCATCGGTACTGTCAATGATGTCAATTCTGAGGTTATGTACAAGGCCGAAAACAGTAAGAAGCTGATAGCTTGTTGAATAACAATGAAGAACAACCTCACCGCAACCTGTAAAGGCATCATACATACAAACGAGCATTGACTCGGGAACATAAAGATGCTCAAGAGCAGTACAGTTCATAAATGCAGCATAACCGATCTGTTCTATACCGTCGCTGAGAGTAATGCTTGTAATCATATCGCAGTCAGCAAAAGCATTATCACCGATATATTTAACTTCATAAAACTTGTCACCGATCTGAACAATTGAGGGTATTATTACCTCACCCTCTACCACAGCCTCGTCACAATCAACAAGGGTTGCATATCCCTCATAATCAACGGAATATATGAAGGGTGATACTTCGTCAGCAGCAAAAGCGACTGCACTGAATGCGGAAAAACATAAAACAATACTGAGAATTACAGAAATAACCTTTTTCATTATAATATACCTCCGATATTTACGTAGGCCTATTATAAATCTCAATCCGAAAAATGTCAACAATTAATATACTGCTATTATAAATTATTTATATCAAATCATATCTCAAAACAAGAATAGCGTTGTATAACTCGATTAAGTTAAAAATAATCTATTTTTTTTCAAAAAACTATTGATTTTTTCGTTTCTTTCTGTTATTATATCATCTGCTTATGTAGTTATTTAAATTTCTAAGGAGGTGCGACACATGGCAAAATGTGAATATTGCGGTAAAGATGTTGCTTTCGGCATCAAAGTTTCTCACTCACACAGACGTTCAAACAGAACATGGAAACCCAATGTAAAGCGTGTTAAGGCTATCGTAAACGGCTCACCCAAGAGAGTTTATGCTTGCACTCGTTGCTTACGTTCAGGTAAGGTTACTCGTGCCATCTGATTATAGCGAAAACGTGATAAGAGGTTGTAAAGTACAACCTCTTTTTTTCTTTGTTTCAATTTTTAAAAATATAAAGGCTGTCGGTTATAGCTTACAAATACCGACAGCCTTTATTAATTTATTTATTTCTTTCAATAAAGTCAAGAATTTCATTCTTGGAATGAAGTCCCACAAGCCTGTCAACTTCCTTGCCTGATTTGAAAAGCACAAGACACGGTATTGACATAATACCCATTACCATGGCTATATCCCCCGATTCGTCGCAGTTAAGCTTGCAAACCTTAACCTCGCCGTCAAGCTCATCAGCAAGCTCCTCTATAACAGGACCGAGCATCATGCAGGGCTGACACCAGGGTGCCCAGAAATCAACAAGCACGGGTACAGAAGTCTCACTTGTTACCTCAGTTGAAAAATTTTCATCAAAAAGTTCTGTATATGACATAATAAATCTCCTTTATTTAACCTACTATTCCGAATATCGATTTAAAGAAAAGTATAATTTTATTAAAGGCCGCAATAATTCTTTCGATAAAATTGACGCCTTCATTTCCGGTTGAACCGTTTGCATCAGCCTTAGTAACCGGCGAAAGAGTTTTTGTTGCAGCGTTATACCTCATATACTGAGGGAAGTTTTTATCGCTTTTAATTGTAAACTGACTCCTGCTTCCGAGAATTGCATAAATGAGCTTATTTATCGCTGAACTGAAATCGGTATGCTCTGAGTCTTTAATAAACCACGTGTAATCGGGGAAGATACAGGTAGAAGCATCAACAACCAAGTCAGGAGAAACATAGTCCATTGCTCCGGTTCCCTTAAGACTGTTCAGGTAATCTTTGGAAAGAGTCTTGCCGATATTTGCCGCAGTAGCACCGAAGGTCTGATAATCAAGCTCAATGGTACCGTCAGCCTGCTCCTCACTGCTCTGGAAAACAGGAGGAAGTGCGATGTTGTACTTGCCGATAATACCTACCTTGAGACCTTCACTCTGAAGCTGAAGCATTGTCTCTTCAAAGGTGTTCATAACATTATAATGATAGTTATCAATCTTATCAATAAGTCCGCTGTACTGACCGATATCGTCGCCAAAAATAAATCTTTTAGCCTTTTCGAAATTTTCATCATCAACCATGCTCCAATAAGCCGGCATAGTTGCATAAGAAGCAAGAAGCATCTTAGGCACAAGCTGATTTGCAATCTGTTTATATATGGATTCAACTGCATTTGCACCGATATGAAGAGCACTGAGTGAATAGGTCATCGATACAACAGACTTAATAAGTCCCGCAAGATCACTGTCATCACCCATATTATTTTCAACATAATCGTTAATAAGATCCGCATCGAAACGGAAGCTTCCGCTGAAGGATTCACTACATACTACCGTACCCTTTGTTGAAGCAACATAGAAAATACAGGTATCAACCTTTTCAGCACCGTATCTTGAAAGATAAGCAGCAGCATAATTACCGCCCAAACATCTCGAAACAATCTGAACTTTTTTCTTTCCGGTAGCCTTCAGGACCTGATCGATATAATCGTCCATCTGCTCTGCTACCTCCCAAGGATCAAGCCTGGAATCGTAATTGAATATATAGTTGCTGAGATAAAAGTTAGAAGTTTTCTTTGTCGGCGCAGGGCTGGGTATAATATAGCTTCCGTCACTGGCCTCACCGTTTTTATCAAGAACTACATCCTTGAAAACCTTTGAAATAATATTAACCATTGTATTGCAGTAATAATCCCAGTTACCAGCTGCAAGACTTACAAGAAAAGCCTTGGCAATGGTATCCATCTGATTCATAATCTGCTCCTCAGGCTCGATATCAAAGGGCATTATCTGATGTCCGTCCGCTGAATAAATTTCACGTCCGGCACCCTTTACGTAAACAATTGGCAGATCATTCGCAGCCGTGCTGACAGCACCGACAGCGGGCATAACCGCCATAACAACAGTCAGAACCGACATAATAACTGCGAACAGCCTTCTGAAATTACGCTTCATAATATACCTCCTCATATGCTTATGATATAAACTATTTTCCACTCATATATTATCACACAATAAAGCGTCAATCAAGTAAAAGGTATATTATTTACATATTTTTTAACAATTAATATCAATTTTTATAATAAAAAATCCTGTAATTACATCAATCACAGGATTTTCTATACTATTGCCTTTATGTTTCACCGTCACGTGAAGGTTTGACCCGCTCGGAAAACAGAAGAGAAATACACCAGATAGCAGCAAGAGCAACAACTGTATAAATCACTCGGGAAATTATACTGCTCTGCCCTCCGCATATCCAGGCAACAAGGTCAAACTGAAAAATTCCGATAAGTCCCCAGTTGAGGCCGCCAATAATAGTGAGTATTAAAGCAATTTTATCAAGCATCTTAAATCAACTCCTTCTGAGTTTATTATTGCCGATTCAGGATGCTTTATACAGTTTTTTAAACTTCCTTTGCCATAATATAATTTCCAAAAAGATTGATAATCTTTTTAAAATTATTTTTACTATAAAATTTAATTGCCTTCTTATTACCGGCTCCGCAGGAAAGCATAAGACCGTGAACGCCCCTGGTTGAAAGGTGTTCACCGAGAGCTGCAACCAGCCTTGAGCCTGCACCTGCGCCCTGACAGGAAGGAAGAATATCAATATGAAGATGTGCGGGATATTTCTTTTTAAAAAGCTTATGTGCAAAGAACTCCGCCTTTACGATGGCACTATACTTTTTACCGAGAGGAGCAATTTTCGGTGCATACTTTTCCTTGAATACTCTCTCATACTCATCATAATTTTCAGCACAGAGAATGTATCCGACTGCCTCGTCATCTGCATCAGCAACAACAAAGCAGTTATCCCCTTCCTCATCAGTATAATAATCATTGAACATAAGTCTTAAGAAAAGTCTCTGATCCTCGGTTTCTATAGGCATTGATGAGGTTTCATAAAGCACCTTAAGAACATTTTCCTTATCTCTTGCCTGATATTTTCTGATTGTATACGTTTTCTCTGACATATAAATCACCTCTCAACATATTCAGCAATAAGCCTTCTCAGCTCATCTACGCCTTCACCCTTAGTTGATGAAAAAGGCACAACGCTGATATTGCCGTAAGCTGCAAGCGCTGTACAGATTTCTTCAAGCTGCTTCATTCTTTCAGTTTTATTGAGCTTATCTGCCTTGGTAAGAGCAACAACAAAAGGAATTTCATTTGACGTCATATATTCAATCATATCAAAATCCTGCTCACTGGGTGCATGGCGCATATCGATAAGCTGAACAACAACCCTGATATCTCTTCCTGATGAAAAATAAGCCTCCATAAGCTCAGCCCAACGTAGCTTTTCGTCATGAGAAACCTTTGCGTATCCGTAGCCCGGCAAATCAACAAACCTACAGGATCCGACCTTAAAAAAGTTGATTGTAACTGTCTTACCGGGCATAGAGCTGACTCTGGCAAGAGATTTTCTGTTAAGAAGGCGGTTAAGCAGAGAGCTCTTACCGACATTCGACCTTCCGGAAAAAGCAACCTCAGGTAAATCAGAAGCAATGAGCTGCTTTGATACACCGCAGGAGGTTTCAAAGCTACAGTTATCGAATTTCATCGTTTTTCACCCTTTCTCTGATCAATATGTCGTGAGGCGAAAACCGCACCGAGCTTTCGCAGCATGATTTTTCATTGTTTTTTTCAAGAGCGATTTCAAACACATCGTTGATATTTTTAACAGGAATAAATTCTACGTTTTCCTTAACAACAGAATCTATTTCCCAAAGGTCACTTACGTTATCTTCGGGTATAATAACCTTCTCTATACCGGCTTTATATGCAGCCATAGATTTTTCTCTGAGTCCGCCGATTGCAAGAACTCTGCCCGTCAGAGTAACCTCACCTGTCATTGCAATTTTTCTTTCAACCTTTCGGTTCGAAAGCACGGAAAGAAGCACAGTTGATATTGCTGTTCCCGCTGACGGTCCATCCTTGGGTACAGCACCCTGAGGCACGTGAATATGAATGTTTTTCTTGACAAACATATCCCTGCTGATACCGTAATACTCTGCCCTGCTTCTTATATAGCTATAGGCTGCCCTTGCAGATTCCTTCATAATGTCTCCGAGAGAGCCCGTAAGCTCCAGCTTTCCGTCACCGTCCATTATGACGGCTTCTATCTGAAGAATTTCGCCTCCGACGCTCGTCCACGCAAGACCGTTTACAACACCTACCGTGTTTTCAGCAAGCAGTTCATCGTTTCTGTATTTTTCAGGGCCCAGAAGCTCCCTTACAAGCTTATCGCTAACGGTAATTCTCCCCTGATTTTCCCCACTTAGCCTAACAACGCATTTTCTTACAACAGAAGCAATTTTCTGTTCAAGTCTTCTGACACCCGCTTCTCTTGTATAGCTTTCAATAAGGAAGCGTATTGAAGAGTCGCTGAAGCGAAGCAATTTTCCGTCAAGACCGTGAAACTTGATCTGCTTTTTTACAAGATGATTTTTAGCAATCATAAACTTTTCTTCAGGTGAATAGCTTGTAAGCTCGATGACTTCCATTCTGTCGTACAAAGGACCGGGAATGGTTGAAGCATCGTTAGCGGTAGTGATGAAAAGAACCTTGCTTAAATCGAGCGGAAATTCAAGATAATTATCTCTGAAGGTATTATTCTGTTCAGGGTCAAGCACCTCAAGTAATGCTGAAGCAGGATCTCCTTTATAATCCTTACCGAGCTTGTCAATCTCATCAAGAAGAATAATCGGATTAAATGTGCCTGCCTGATTAAGAGCATTGGCGATACGTCCTGACATAGCACCGACATAAGTCTTTCTGTGACCTCGGATTTCAGACTCGTCACTCACTCCGCCGAGAGAAAGGCGCACATATTTTCTGCCCATAGCTTCAGCAACAGAGCGCACTATAGACGTCTTTCCTATTCCCGGAGGGCCGACAAGACATATTATCTGACCCTTAACATCGCTGCTTATAGCTCTGACGGCAAGAAGCTCAATGAATCTCTCCTTGACCTTTTTAAGACCGTAGTGATCCCTGTCAAGTATTTTTTCGGCACGTGCAAGATCAAATTTATCCTGAGTATATTTACCGAAGGGTAGAGAAAGAGCCGCATCAAGATAGGCTCTTGTTATTGTTGCATCAGCTGAGTTGCCGTGCATTTTTGAAAGCTTACTGCACTCTTCGTTAAGCTTTTTTCTCACAGGCTCATCAAGCTCAAGCTCAGATATCTTTTGTCTGTAAGACTGCACCTCACTCGGAATATCCTCACCGTCACCAAGCTCATCAGCTATCACTCTGAGCTTTTCTTTAAGATAATATTCCTTCTGACCCTTATCAATCTGTGCATTGACCTTGGCCTCAAGACTACTTTCTATTTCAAGAATCTCATTTTCCTTTACAAGAAGAAGGTATAGCTTTTCCAGGCGTCTGAATGAATCTGTAAGCTCAAGAAGCATCTGTCTGTCTTCATATTTTGAAAGAGCTGTACCGGAAACGGCGTCGCAGACAATGTTGTAATCCTCACTGAAAAATATTTTTGCCGCATCCTCAAAGTCCATAGATGACAGCCGGAGAAAACGGTCAAATTCATCCTTGATTTTGCGGATGAGAGCTTTTGCTTCATCTTCCTTTTCAGGCTTGATTTTTGAGGATTTCTTTTCCTTGACGTCGCAAATGAAATAAGGTGTATTCTGAAGAAAATCCGTTACCTCTGCTCTGCACACGCCCTCAACAACAACTCTCATAAAATCGCCGTCGGGAGCTTTTATTACCTGACGGATGTTTGCAACAACGCCAATCTTATAAAGCTCTTTTTCACCAGGATTCTCAACATTGATATCCTTTTGCGCTACAAGAAATATTTTCTGATTATCATTCATTGCAGCCTTAACTGCCGCAATTGATTTTTTTCTTCCTACATCAAAATGAAAATTAGTACCCGGAAAAACAACTATTCCTCTGAGTGCTATTGTAGGTAATGCTCTGTATACTAAATTTACTGCCATTGTGTTTTGTTCCTTTATCGTTTTAATTCATATCATTATACATCATAACAGCGGTTAAATCAACATCAAAGTATGAATTTTAACTTCATTAAAATCCAAAATCTGCCGTTATAAGCGACAGATTTCAGTATATTATTCTAATGCTGCTCTGATTGCTGAAAGATTTCTTTCCATAAGACTTATATATGTTTCTCCGTTGAGGAAATCGTCTGAAGAAATCACATGACAGGAATACAGAGTATCAATCCTTGCTCCCGTCTGCTCACTTATAGAATAAGCAACGTTCCCCGTACTAAGATCGACCTTAAATACAACCGGTATGTTCTCATCAGATATCTTATTACACAGGTATGCAATAGTTACCGGGTTAGCCTCAACCGAAGCGGAGCATCCCGGGAATGCAGCATAATAACCTATTTTATACTCTTCCATAAGATATCTTAAGGGAAACCTGTCTCCGACCACTATACTGTTTCGTGCTTTTGTTACATCAAGAGCAGAAAACCTTCCGTCAAGCTCACGAAGCTTTTCAAGATACTGTTCAGTATTATGGGTATATCGTTCAGCATTTTCTTTATCAATAGTGCAAAGTGCATCACATACCGCTTTGCATATTTTCATTGCATTGACCGGTGAAGTCCAGACATGCTCGTCATATTCCTCATCGTGAGATTCATCCCCGTGGTCGTGGCCATGCTCTATACCGTCAGCAATATGCTCACAGTAAAGCTCTGTACAGTCCATCATTTTGACTGTATACACATTTCTGTTTGTACCGTCAAGTACAGTTTCAACCCATTTTTCAGATTCACCGCCGCCAAATATAAATAAATCACATTGCTCGATAGCAATTATATCCTTCGGTGTCGGCTCGTATGTATGGCTTTCCTCACCGGGAGCAAGAAGCATTATAATTTCTGCGTCATCACCTGCTATCTGCCGAGCGAAATCATAGGGAGCAAAGCTTGTAGTAACAATAGTAAGTCTGTTTTTACTGTAAACAGATGCCTTTCCAAATGTAAACAGGAAAAACAACAAGCCGCAGGAAACAACTATAACAGCAGCCTTGAAAAGCTTGCTGAAAGAAAACAACTTACTTGTAGGATTTATTTTTTCTATCAGACGAATAAGAGAGAAAACTCCGAGCATTATTATGTTTACTATAACAACACTTGCGCCGGTAGGAGCCTCATGACGCACAGAAAGCATCAGTCCGGTGATAAAACTAAACACGGAGACGCAAACTGAACATAACACAACGCCCTTATAGCTTTTGCAAAGTCGCATCGAAATAACAGTAGGAAATATGATAAGAGATGAAATAAGCAACGCTCCCATCATTCTCATACCGATTACAATAGTTACGGCGGTAAGAGCTGCAATTACCATATTATAAACGGACACCTTGGAGCCTGTTGCCCTTGCAAAGCTTTCGTCAAAGGTTACAGCGAAAATCTCGTGATACAAAATTACAAAAAGACAGATAATTAAAACAGAAAGAACCGAGCTGATTGCAACGTCGCTGTCGCTCATTGTAAGTATACTGCCAAACATATAGTTATATATATCAACGTTCATTCCGGTAGTCATCGACGTCACCATAACTCCGACGGCAAGAGCACCCGTAGATATAAGTGCAATAGCCGCATCACCTTTTATTTTCCCTTTTTCACTCATCGACAGCAGAAGAAAGGCAGCAACGACAACAATAGGCAGAGAAAAATACAAAGGCGCAATATTCGCAGCCGCAGCAATAGCCATCGCACCAAAGCCCACGTGAGAAAGACCGTCGCCTATCATAGAAAATCTTTTCAGAACAAGGCTTACACCGAGAAGTGCAGCACATAAGGAAATAAGCGTTCCTACGAAAAGAGCCTTCTGAAGGAATGGTTGAGATATAATAAGGTCAAATACTTCTCTCATATTTCCTCCCTCCTCTGATACAACTTGAAAATATCACTGCTACGATATTCGTCTACAGTACCGAAAAAGCTGCCGTCCTTTTTCAGATGAAGAATATGTGTAGCATACTCAACAGCAGACAGCAGATCATGAGAAACCATAACTACGGTTACGCCCATCTGCTTATTGAGCTTATTTATAACATTATAAAAATCATTTGTAACTATAGGGTCAAGTCCTGTTACAGGCTCATCAAGAAGCAGCATCTTTTTACCTGCGCAAAGTGCTCTCGCCAGAAGCACTCTCTGTTGCTGACCGCCCGAAAGCTCTCTGTAGCATTTTTTTCTCAGGTGGTATATGTCAAGCTTTTTCATATTTTCAACAGCGTTCTGCTTATGCTCTCTTGAAAAGAATACACCCTTTTTACCTGCGATGCAGCCCGAGAGAACAACCTCATAGACGCTTGCAGGAAAATCTTTCTGGGAAGTGGTCTGCTGAGGCAGGTAGCCTATTTCGTTTCCGTTTATACCTCCTGCAATATGCAGATGACCCGAAGCTGTCTGCTTAAGACCGAGCAAAGCTTTGATAAGCGTACTTTTTCCGCTGCCGTTTTCACCGACTATACAAAGGTAATTACCCTCGCAAAGCTCAAAATTAAGATCATTTATAACACTGACATTATCGTAGCTCAGATATACATTTTTGCAACTTATAACCGACATATTACACCTCACCTGAACAGTTTTCGCAAACGCCGAGAATAACTGTTTTTGAATTATCGACCCTGAATTTATGATGCTCAAGAATATGCTTTCCTACCTCAGACATAAATTCACAGCCGAGGTGCACAAGTCCGCCGCAGCATACACATTTAAGGTGCATATGCTCCTGACAGTTAAGCTTTTTATCGATATACTGATACAAGGAAATTTTGCTGACTGTATCAGTATATTTGCGGACCTGACCGTTTTTTTCAAGGATGTCCAGATAACGGTATACCGTCGTTTTTCCGACGGGGGTTCCGTTGTTTTTCAGAGCCTCGGTAATCTCATCACAGCTGAACTGTCTGTCATTATTGTCTTCAAGAAGTTGAAGAATGCTTCGTTTCTGTTTAGTATTATATGTAGAATTTGACATAATGCACCTCAATATGAAATTGATTTTCATTTTCATATTATACTATCAGCTGCTGCTCAAGTCAATATTTAATGCAATTTTATATTGTAAATTAAGAAAATCGGTGGTATTATAAAACAAAAGAAATAATAACAACAGGAGGACCTACGATGAACTTATTTTATAATTTTCTCAATGCAGAAACAACTCAGCAAAATATTCTTAACGAAATAGCAGACGACCCGTCCAAGGCAGGTCACGTAATATCACAGTGGTGGCAGGAGCTGAACCTTATTGATAAGGTAATAGAGAAAATACCTACTATTGTTATAGCTGTGATTTTCTTTATAATCGGGTTTACTGTCGCAAAATTTGCCGGCAAGCTGGTTGTAAAAGCTCTGCAGAAAAAGCGTGTTGACCCATCTGTATACAACTTTATAAGAAGAATTGTTACCGTTTCAATCAAGCTATTTGTAGTTATGACCATCGCATCAATGTTCTTTGATTTAAGCGGATTCATTGCTGCGATCGGAGGTGCCGGACTTGCTGCCGGTCTTGGTCTTCAGGCCAGCGTGTCTCAGTTTGCCAGCGGTTTGCAGATACTCATCAATCACCCCTTTAAAACAGGTGACTTTGTTGAAGTGAACGGTGTTTCAGGCAGCGTTTCGGATATTGGCTTTATGAATACTGTAATTACAACAGTTGACAATAAAAGAATTATCATACCAAATGCACACATAACCTCAAACCATATAATAAACTACTCAGCAGAAAACAAACGCCTTGTAAATCTTAACTTCGGTATCAGCTACAGCGATGACATTGCAAAAGCAAAACAGGTTATACTTGATATGGTTGCCAAGGAAGATATTATACTCAAAGATCCCGAGCCTAAGGTTTTTGTTAATTCTCATGAATCCAGCCACATTCAGCTTGTTACAAAGGTATGGTGCAACACCGACGATTATTGGGATACATATTTTATGATGCAGGAAAAAGTAAAGCTGGCTTTCGACGCAAACGGCATTTCAATCCCCTTCAACCAGCTTGACGTACACATTCATCAGTAATACTTTCAGAACCGCTTTCTCATAGCAGAAGGCGGTTTTTACACATAATGTTACATATTCTGTTAAAATGCACAAAATATTGTATAAAACTATTGAAATAATTTTATCTGCTAATTGATAAAAATCTATTGAAAAGTTTGTAGAAAAAAGTAAAATATATGTGTATGACAATAATTCAAAGATATGGGGGTAATTAAAATGTCACCAGCAGCATCATTAACAGAGTATCTTGATACCATTCCTCAGGGAAGACTCGGTATTATTGCCATGAGAGGTTGTGAAGAGCTTGCAAAAAAAGTCAGCGATCAGATCGTTGAATGCAGACAGAAGTTCGAAACCGAGCACAGCAATCTTCATTTCAAGGGCTATCACCGTGATTCGTATATTTTAGATGCAAGCTTCCCGAGATTCTCTACAGGTGAAGGCAAAGGCGTTATCAACGAATCAATCAGAGGTTATGACCTTTTCATCATCAGCGACTGCTTCAACTATAGCGTAACATACAAGATGTACAACCTCAAGGACGCTAACGGCGAGCCTCTTCAGGTTCCCATGAGTCCTGACGATCACTTTGCTGATCTTAAGAGAGTTATTTCCGCTTGTGCAGGTAAGGCTAAGAGAATCACAGTTATTATGCCTATGCTTTATGAGGGCAGACAGCACAGAAGAACAACAAGAGAATCACTTGACTGTGCTCTCGCACTTCAGGAGCTTGAAAACATGGGCGTAAGTAACATCATCACCTTTGATGCTCACGACCCCAGAATTCAGAACGCTATCAAAATCGGATTTGAAAGCGTATCCCCCACTTATCAGATGATCAAGGCTATTGCAAAGAGCCTTAACAACGACATCAAGTTCAGACCTGAAAACACAATGATGATTTCACCCGACGAGGGCGGTATGGGCAGATGCGTATACTATTCACAGGTTCTCGGCGTACAGCTCGGTATGTTCTATAAGAGAAGAGACTTCTCAAAAATCGTAGACGGCAGAAACCCCATCGTTTCACATGAATTCCTCGGCTCAGACGTTGAGGGCAAGGGCGTTATTGTTGTTGACGATATGATTTCAAGCGGCGACTCCATGCTTGACGTTTGCCGTCAGCTTAAAAAGCTTAAGGCTAAGAGAATTTTCGTATTCTCATCCTTCGGTCTTTTCTCATCAGGTCTTGAAAGATTTGACAAAGCATTCAAGGAAGGCATATTTGATAAGATTTTCACAACAAACCTTATCTATCAGACTCCCGAGCTTCTTACAAAGGATTGGTACTACTCAGTTGATATGTCAAAGTACGTGGCTCTTATCATTGACACTCTTAACCACGACAGATCAGTAAGCCCCTTCCTTAATCCTATCCAGAAGATCAATTCATATATTGATCAGTATAATCTCAAATAAGATTCTTCTGCACACTTCACGTGAAGTGTGCAGAGCTTTTAAGAAGATAAAACATGAACAGTACAACTTCCCTTATTTTCGAAAAGTATCAGATAAGAAAAACGAAAAAGCAAAAGACGGCTTTTATTAACTGGATGCGTGATTATTCCTCTTCACTCGGATATAACTGCACAGTAGAAAAAGCCTCACTCGGCGCAAGAAACATCGTTATAGGAAATCCTGAAGCTGCGAAAGCGGTTTTTACGGCTCACTATGACACCTGTCCCGTTATGCCCTTCCCGAATTTTATAACGCCGAAATGCTTTACCTTTTATCTGCTTTATCAGTTTTTTATTACTTTTGTAATTTTAACCGTTTCTTTTGCTGCTTCTGAAATAATAAGAACCTATATTTATGATATTCCTGCTCTTGAGTTTATATTTATTTACGGATTGCTCTTTCTTCTTATGTTCGGACCTGCGAACAAGCATACCGCTAACGATAACACATCAGGAGTGACTACGGTAATTGATATTATGACGAAGCTTCCGGAAGATTGCAGAGATAGCGTTGCGTTTATTCTCTTCGATATGGAGGAAGTAGGATTGATAGGCTCTGCTTCATATTATAAAAAGCATAAAAAGCAAATGAAAAAACGACTTCTCATCAATTTCGACTGTGTTTCAGACGGCAAAGAGATAATCGTATATGCGCCTAAGAAGGCTTCTCAGTTCAACAACATTCTGTCACAGGCCTTTGTGTCAGAAAACGGAATCACCGTGCAGGTACTGAATAAGGGTGTATTTTACCCCTCAGATCAGATGAATTATCCCTGCGGTGTTGGTGTTGCAGCCTTCAGAAAAACAAAAAGAAATTTACTGTATATGGATAAAATTCATACAAATAAAGATTGTATATACGATGAAGAAAATATTTCTTATTTATGCAACGCATCAATAAAACTCATAAGAAGTCTGTCAGAAAAATGAATCAAAAGGCATCACAAACACTTCAACGTGAATGTAATTCCTTCTTTTTTTATTCTATTAATTCAAGTACATCAGGAAAAAGCTCGAGGCTTCTCTTCAGAATACCGTTCATCTGTGCTATAGCAACGCCATAGTTAACGATAGGCACGTTCTGCGAAATACATCTTTCGGTACGTGACTTCATTTCCTTTTCATTCAGCATACATCCTCCGCAGTGAACGACAAGTCTGTATTGTGATAAATCCTCAGGAAACTCACCGCCGCTTGTAAATGAGAAATCAGGCTTTGCACCGCTGAAATCTTCAATCCAATGCGGAATTTTAACAGTACCGATATCGTTACACTGTCTGTGATGGGTACATCCCTCACTTATGAGCACCCTGTCTCCGTCTTTAAGTGACGAAAGCACAGAGGCTCCATTTACGAGCTCTGAAAGCTCACCCTTATACCTTGCCATAAGAATTGAAAAGGATGTGAGCGGTATATTATCAGGCACAAGCTTCGACACTCTGCCGAAGGCCTGAGAGTCGGTGATGACCATCTTCGGAGACTCTCTGAGAGAAGCAAGGGTTTCGGTAAGCTCGGTATCTCTGCAGGTGATTGCAACAGCACCGCTGTCAAGAATATCGCGTATTGTCATCTGCTGAGGGAGAATAAGTCTTCCCTTGGGCGCCGCCTTATCAATAGGTACAACAAGCACTATCTTATCCCCTTCTCCGATTAAATCGGAAACAAGGGGCTTGTTTTTTTCTGCACCCTTTGCGAGCTTTGCAATAAGCTCCTTAAGCTCATATACATTCTCCCCCTTAAGGGCGCTGACGGATATTTCATTATCCTTAAGCGGTTTATCGGTCGTTTTAATATCTGACTTATTTTTCGCAATAATATAAGGAAGCTTTCTTTCTTTGAAGAATCCGATAAGCTCCTTTTCAGTTTCATTTAAGGCTTCGGTGTTTTCGGTGACAAGCACGGCAACGTCGGTTTTAGCAAGAACCTCCTTCGTCTTTTGAACACGAAGCTCACCAAGACCGCCCTCATCATCAAAACCGGGTGTATCGATAATTACAACGGGTCCTATCGGAAGAAGCTCCATTGCCTTTTTTACCGGGTCAGTTGTTGTGCCTTTAACATCGGACACTACAGATAAGCTCTGTCCTGTAACAGCATTGACGAGGCTTGATTTACCTGCATTTCTGAGACCGAAAAATCCGATATGAACTCTTTCCGATGACGGTGTAGAATTAAGACTCATAATATCCGCCTTTCATCAGAAACGGAAGTCTCTGCGGTTGGAATTTTTGATGTTTTCAATATTATCTATCGCAATGGCTTTTACTTTTTCATTAGGAATTTTATTGAGCTCCTCTTCGATAAGCTTATAGCCTATTTCCTTAGTTTTATCTGATGCATAGTCAACAAGGTACTCGGTAAGCGTCATAAGCGCATTCGGATGGCAACAGTTGAGTATCTGACCGTTTTTGCAAAGCGTCATAAAGCGGTCACCTGTTCTGCCCTCTCGATAGCATGCAGTACAGAATGACGGAATATGTCCGTTTTCCATAAGCCAGGCAACAACCTCATCGAGAGTTCTCTGGTCTGAAACATCAAACTGCTCGGTGTCGTGAGGCCTTTCATCCTTAGTGTAACCGCCGACCGATGTTCTTGAGCCGCCGCTGACCTGAGATATGCCGAGTCTGAGAAGCTTTGTTCTTGTTGCTTCAGTTTCTCTTGTAGAGATAATCATACCCGTATAAGGTACAGCTAGACGGATACAAGCGGTAATCTTTGCAAAGATTTCATCGGAAATCGAGTTGTCAAATGCAGTCGGATCAATATCATCTGCTTTTTTTATTCTGGGCACGCTGATTGTGTGGGGACCTACACCGTGAACTGCTTCAAGGTGCTCTGCGTGCATTATAAGACCTGCAAACTCGTACTTGTAAAGCTCAAGGCCGAAAAGTACGCCGAGACCTACGTCGTCAATACCGCCCTCCATCGCTCTGTCCATTGCTTCGGTGTGATAGTCATAATCGTGCTTAGGACCTGTAGGATGAAGCATGAGGTAGCTTTTCTTATGATAGGTTTCCTGGAAGAGAATGTAGGTACCGATGCCGGCATCCTTGAGCTTTCTGTAATTTTCAACCGTTGTGGCCGCAATATTTACATTAACTCTGCGTATGTCACCGTTTTTGTGATGAACACTGTAAATCGTCTTGATACACTCAAGGATGTACTCAATAGGATTATTTTTCGGATCCTCACCCGCTTCAATGGCAAGGCGCTTGTGACCCATATCCTGAAGGGCAATAACCTCAGCCCTTACCTCCTCCTGAGTAAGCTTCTTTCTTGCTATATGCTTATTTTTAAGGTGATAAGGGCAGTAAACACAGCCGTTCACACAGTAATTTGAAAGGTAAAGCGGAGCAAACATTACTATTCTGTTGCCATAAAAGGCAAGCTTGATCTCCTCTGCTATTTTATATATTTCATCAACCTTTTCGGGAATATCACAAGCAAGAAGAACAGATGCTTCTCTGTGAGTAAGACCTGCACAGGTTACTCCGTTGCCGTTTTTCTTAGGTCTGGCCTTTTCGAGAATTGCATCAATAAGCTCAACGTTATTTTTATTTTCCTCTGCATATTCAAGAGTGGCTCTGATTTCTTCATCGTTGATAAATTCCTCAGCCTTTAATGATTTTGGATTATATACTGCCATAATTATTTTCCTTTCTGTTTCTTATTTTTTTATATCTCCTCTGTCGGTTACGATTTCGTATCCGATAGCTTTTATACGTTTTTTAAGTTCTTCAAGCTTTTCTGCCGATTCAACACCCGTATTCAGCTTATTGTTATAAAGCATATATCTGCTCCTTGCTTCCTCAGGTGAAAGGTTGGGCATCACTACGTTTGCACCTGATAAAATCCCCTTCTCTCTGCCGTTTTCATCCAGAGTTCCGAGTGCCGTTGTGGACGGCAGAAGAATATCGGGCTTAATGATACGGATAACCGAAAGCAGAAAACAAGTGAAATCAACACCGCCTGCAGGATAATCTTTAAAGGGTGTGTCCTTATGAGGTATAAACGGTCCTATGCCACACATATCAGGCTTGAATTCTTCAATAAATTTCAGATCCTTTGCAATGGTTTCAGCCGTCTGATAAGGTGAACCTACCATAAATCCGCATCCAACCTGAAAACCTGTTTTTTTGAGACTTTCAAGGCAGGATATTCGGTTTGCGAGTGTTAAATTTTCAGGATGCAGCCTTGAATAATGCTCGCTGTCGGCCGTCTCATGACGAAGCAGATATCTGTCAGCACCCGCATCGTAAAGCCGTCTGTAGGATTCTTTGCTTCTTTCGCCCAATGATAACGTTACCGCACAGTCAGGATGCTTTTCCTTTATCTTGCTTATCAGAGAGCAGAGGTATTCATCGGTGTAAAATCCGTCCTCTCCGCCCTGCAAAACAAAGGTACGAAAGCCGAGTGTGTAGCCGTAATCACAGCAAGAAAGAATTTCCTCTTCACTAAGTCGGTATCTCTCACAAAGCCTGTTGCTTTTTCTGATACCGCAGTAAAGACAGTCGTTTTTGCAGATGTTGCTTATTTCTACAAGACCTCTGATATAAACCGTGTTACCGTATATTTCTTTTCTAAGCCGCACCGCTTCATCACGAAGCACCGAGGCGACGTCCTCGTTATAGCCGCAAATGAGTGCTTTATACTCATCAAGAGTGAGGCTGTGCTCCTTTATAAGCTTTGATATTATATTATTCATTACAAATCACACCCGAATAAGCAGTCTTTACGCTGACGCCCTCAAGTCTTCCAATTCTGCCGGAAAGTGCTGAAATTGTATTCTGAGGAGCATCAATAGCCACACTTATTATGTTTATTCCCCTTTTCCTGTATGGAATACCCATTCTGCCGATGATAAACTCTCCGTATTCGTGAAGAAGAGAGTTAAGCTCCTCAACAGTATCACTTTTTTCTACGATTATGCTCATAACCGCAACTCTCGTTTCCATTTTTACCTCCAAAAAAATATTGCCACACCCGAAAAAGGTATGGCAACAGAATATAGCTACACTAAGCTTGTTATCTTGTTTCTGTTACCTTATCCTCAGAGGGAATAAATCCGTCTTTATGTCAGGTCAGATATATTGTAGCATTTTTTCATTAAAAAATCAATATATTTTCTCTGTTTCTTCACAGAGAGGTATGATTCCTCCAATATCTCTGAGACTGCCGTCATCGGTACACTCGTAAGCACATCCGTGTTCTGATAAGAATGTATTGATTTTTTGAAAATCACGGTGCTTTTCTATATTACCGAAAAAAATCACGGTGTCAGATGATATTTTACCCGATGCTCCGCCAATAAAGCCGTAAGGATGACCGTCAAGAGAAATATCACCTTTAGCAACCAAAAGGCTTTCAATGCCATTTGCAACAGCCTTATTAGATATTCCTTCGTCATCGGTTATTATCGCATTCTGATTTACAACAAGAACAGAACATTTACAGTAGCCCTGCTTTACGCTGAGCTTTTCATACTTTTCGATTCTTTTCAGAAGAGCTTTATCTGCATAATTGAAATTTCCTAAAATACGTTCTCCGACAAAAGCAAAATTAAGTCCGATATCGTTCGGATAATCCCCTGTCGGAGAATTTTCACTGCAAATCACATTCATGCCTAAATCTGTAAGCTTTTCGGAAAGCCCAGACTGATTTTTATCGGCAACTATACTCTCCCCTCCGAGATGTACCGCCGCCATATCCGCATGACTGCTTACGGAAGAATCTATACTTTGATTGGGGAAATTTTTTATTATTGATATACGGTTACGACTGAAATATGAAAGTATTTTTTCATCATCTGTTCCGCAGATTACTGTTGTGACTTTACCTTCCGGAAGGTTGGGAATCTTAATAAAATCAATCATAACACAAGCGCCTCAAATGCTTCGCGTATAGTTCTGACGCCGACAATTTCGATATCCTGCTTAAGTGAAGCAGATATGTTTTTTAGGTTGCTTTTCGGAATAATGCACTTGTTGAAGCCGAGCCTTGATGCCTCCTTGATTCTCTGTTCACAATGGGAAACGCCTCTTATTTCGCCCGCAAGACCGATTTCACCGAAGGCAAGCACATCATCACGAAGTGCGTAATCCTTAAGAGATGAAACAAGAGCCATAGCAATCGTAAGATCAAGGGCAGGCTCATCAAGCTTCATACCGCCAACTATATTTATATACGCATCACAGTTGTTGAAATAGTAGCCTCCGCGCTTTTCAAGAACGGCTATAAGCATATTAAGACGGTTGAAATCAAAGCCGTTGGATATTCTTCTCGGGTTGCCGAAATTTGTAGTGCAGACAAGTCCTTGAATTTCAGCAAGAAGAGGTCTTGTACCCTCCATAACACAGGCAACACAGCTACCCGGTGTGTTTTTAGGTCTGCCTGAAATCAGCATCTCCGATGGATTCTGTACCTCTTTAAGACCGCAATCGTACATTTCAAATACGCCTATTTCATTTGTTGAGCCAAAACGGTTTTTTACTGCACGGAGTATTCTGAATGAAAGGTTTCTTTCACCCTCAAAATAGAGTACAGCATCGACAATATGCTCGAGCACCTTAGGACCTGCAATGTTGCCGTCCTTATTGACGTGTCCGACCATTATTATCGGAATCGAAAGACTTTTTGCCGTTCTCATAAAAAGGTTTGAGCTTTCCCTCACCTGAGTTACACATCCCGGTGAAGAGTTGAGCTCGGTAAAGTTCATTGTCTGTATGGAGTCTATAATAACAAGCCCGGGGGCTGTTGCCTTTATATGCTCACATATTGACTGAGTATCCGTTTCACAAAGCACGGAAAGATTCTCGGAACTGACCTTGAGTCTGTCTGCACGAAGCTTGATCTGACTGTAGGATTCCTCGCCTGATACGTAAAGAATTTTAAGATTTTTACCGAGCTGCTGACAAATCTGCAGTAGAATAGTTGATTTACCTATACCCGGGTCACCGCTGAGAAGTACAAGAGACCCCTTAACAATTCCTCCTCCGAGAACTCTGTCAAGCTCCTTCATACCTGTTTTATAACGAAGCTCATTGTCCGGACTGATATCTGAAAGTGCATAGGAGGTTACACTTCTCGAGCCTGTGGTTAAAATACTTTTATTCTTTGAAGCAGGCACAACCTCTCTGATTTCCTCTTGCAGAGTTGACCATTCAAGGCATTCGGGACATTTACCGAGCCATTTCGGTGTTTCGTATCCGCAATTTGAACAGACATATACTGATTTAGACTTCTGGGCCATTATATTTCCTCCCGATATTGCAAATAATATTTATCTATACCGTTTATAATTGCTAAAACTATTTTCTTCTGATAATCTTCATCCTTAAGAAGCTCTGACTCCTTTTTATTTGACATAAAACCGCACTCAACCATAACGGCGGGCCCTTCAATATTTTTCAGCATAAAAATTTCAGAGCCTGTCTTCTTGATTTTTCTGGTATTGTCATTCTGAATAAGAGCAACCAGCGAATTCTGAATATTCTGTGCCAAAGCTTCACTCAGCCTGTTATTCGGAGAATAGAAAACCTGAGCACCGTTGTATTTTTCCTCTGTAAAATAATTCTGATGAATACTTACGTATATATAGTTACTGTATTCTTTTACAATTGAAAGTCTGTTTCTCTGATCCGAAACCTTTTTTTCTCTTATAGAACTGCAGTCCTCAGAATGTATAAGCTCATCCTTATCACGCAGCATCACCGTATTATATCCCAAAAATTCAAGCAGGCTTTTCAATTTAAAACTGATCTGCAGATTTATGTCCTTTTCGAGGGTACCGTCCGATGATTGAGTGCCTCCGTCAACACCGCCGTGGCCTGCATCTATTATAACAGTAGGTCTGTTGTCCTCCGCAGCAACAGTTGATACCGCTACATCCCTTTCTTCATCTGAAATCACAAGCAATACCGCAGAAAAACAGAAAAGAACTGCAAAAATTGATGCAATAAACCTTTTAAATCTGAAAATTAAAAAAATACGCCGCACCATAAACATCACCCGATAAATCTTATGATTTTCTCGGGTTCCTTATAACATAGATATTAGCATAAGTCTTCATTTTTGTAAATATCAACTTTACACTAAGTCCCGTTTTATGTACTTAAAAAGTGCTTTCAGCTAAAATTAAGCCGAAAGCACTTTTTTCTCGTATTAAAGAATGTCGTTCAATGACAAATAATACCTCAGTTTCTCTGATAACTGATTATTTTATCATTCTTTTTCTTCAAGCTTTTCTCTTGTTTCTCTGTTAGCAGTTACGATTGCGGTAACCTCGTCCATAAATGAGCCGTGCAGCTTGAACTTTGTTGAGAAGATGATAAGAGAAAGGAAGAAGAGAACTGCAGGAATTGCACAAAGCATAAGTGTGATTGCAAGCTTTGCACTTTCGGGGTTCTGACTGTGAAGCTCACCGTCATAGTTTGAAATGCCGAGTGAAGCGAAAAGGATAATGGTCTGAAGCGTATATGCCATCTTCTGAAGGAAGCCCTTCATGGAGAATGTAATAGACTCTGCTCTGAAGCCCATCTTTACTTCACCGTAGTCAACGACGTCAGCAAGGAAAATAGTCTGAGCAATAAACATTGAAGACATACCTACTGAGCAGATGAAATAGAAAACATTCATAACCATAAGCATATTTGTAAATGCACCTACGGTAATACCTACGTAACCGAGACCCGCAAGAACAAGTGAGGTCTGATAAGCCTTGCGCTTGGACATATATTTAGTAAGAACAGGGAGAAGAAGAAGACCGACAACTGAGCCTGCAGCCTGGAAAAGATTGAATACAGACTGTTTTTCCGCATCACCTACAACAACGTCAAAGTAATAAGCTGCCACGCCTGAGGTGAGATACCAACCGGCATTTGAAACCATTGCGAAAATCATAAATACGATAAGTTGGTCATTGGTCTTGATAATCTGAAGTGCTTTCTTAAAGGAAAATTTCTCGGGAGCCTTTGTACTGATTCTTTCCTTGGTTGTAAAAACAGAAAGGCTTGAAAACAGAACAAGACATACCGCGCATACAATAGCACAAACGCGGAAACTGTTAGCATCAAAAACCTTTTCGCCGTTTTCATCAAAGGTTGAGCTGACTGCAGCCATAACAATGGGAGCACCGATAGAAACGATACCCTGACCGAGACCTGAGAACATTCTCGCAAGGGTTGAAATAAGATTTCTTTCTTTAGGATCACTTGTAAACGAGGGTACCATCGACCAATAAGGAATATCAGCAAGAGTATTCGACATACCCCAACCGATATACATTATTGAAATATATACCATAAGCGCAGTACCGCTGAGATTGAATACATTCCAGAAAAGAAAAACAAGAACAATTGAGTTAAGAATTGAGCCTCTGAGAATCCAGGGGCGATACTTTCCCATTCTTGTTCGGGTATTATCAACAATTGTACCCATCATCGGGTCGTTGATTCCATCCCAAAGTCTTGCAATAGGAGTTAAAATAAGAAGAAAGTTGGGGCTGAGATGAAGCACGTCGGTAAGATACTTGGCAAGATAGGAATAAAACATTCCGTAGCTGAGATCAAGACCGATTGCACCTACACCGTAACCAAGCTTGCTTTTGATAAATTTTATGGTTTTCATTGTTCGGTTCTCCTTTCGAATAACATCATTTTTCTGATTATATCCTTTAATGCGACTTCGACTACAGTTATTGCATCTGTTTCGTAACAGACTCCGTAAATAAAGCCGTCTTTTTTTAACGTTTTAAAATAAGCGCCGTAAGCATAAAAGCTGTCATCGGTAAGATATTCGGGAAAGCTGTAATAATCAAGTCCGCCCGTTATTCCGTCACCGCTATGTTTAAGAACAGACTCCTTGAGTACCCAGAGCTTTGTAAAATGCTCATCCTTGTTGTTACTTGCTGATAAAATTATACCCTCGTCTGTATTATAAAATCTCGAGACAACTCTCGGATTAAAAGGTCTTATATCCTGAACGTCGCAGCCGACGGGAGCTTCAGATACAGCGCAAATAACTCTGTTAAGACAGTGGCTTAAATTAAAATGGAGTTTCGGGTCAGAAAGACAGGGCTTACCGTTTTTTCCGAGCGTAACGGTGAATTTGTCAACAGAAAAAAATTCACTCAGAACATATTTCAGAAGTACTCGGGCAAAAACGGACTCATCCTTCATAGGCAGCTCACCTTCTGAAATATGCGGAACAATCCATTTTTCAAAATCTTCCGTAATTGATTCATTCAGCTCAGAAAAATCACAGTATACTGCAACAGTTTTCATTTCAGTCTCCGTTCTGTTTTTTATAAGCTACAAGTGTGTTCTTCATAAGCACGGCAATTGTCATAGGTCCGCATCCGCCGGGTACAGGAGTGATATATGAGGTCTTTTCCTTCACGTTTTCAAAATCAACGTCGCCGCAAAGCTTTCCGTTTTCGTCACGGTTTATACCAACGTCAACAACAACAGCTCCATCGCTGATCATATCCGCAGTAACGAACTTAGCTTTACCTACTGCAGCAATGACGATATCGGCATTTCTCGTAAAAGAAGCAAGCTCCTTTGTCTTTGAGTGGCAAACGGTTACGGTTGCACTTTTTTCAAGCAGAAGTGAAGCCATCGGCTTACCCACAATATTGCTTCTGCCGATAACAACACAATTTTTTCCGCATACATCTATGCCGTAGTAATCAAGCAGAAGCATGACACCCTTAGGAGTACAGGCGGCAAAATCGTAATCTCCGAGCCACATTTTACCGACGTTTTCAGCTCTGAAGCAGTCCACGTCCTTTTCACCCGAAATAGCATCAATAATCTTGCTTTCATCAATATGCTTCGGCAAAGGAAGCTGACAGAGGATTCCGTTGACATCCTTGTCACCATTAAGCTTTCCGATAAGCTCAAGAAGCTCCTCTTCCCTTGTATCTTCAGGCAAAGCAAATTCAAGAGATCTGATGCCTGTTGCCTCACAAGCCTTCTTTTTATTATTGACGTATACGCGTGAGGCAGGATCATTACCTACTATAATAACCGCAAGGGTAACGCTTTTCCCCTGAGCAGAAAGAGCATCAACCTCCTGCTTCACCTGATTTTTTATAAATGCGGAAACTTCCTTTCCGTCTATAAGCTTAAACACACTTATTCCTCCTCTGCTTCTGCGTTGTCTGAAGAAACAACAACATTTTCTCTCTTCTGTTTCTTAAGAGCCTTCTTTTCCTGCTTCTTTTTTTCCTTAAGAAGCTCTTTTTCCGTCTTTTCAGGGAAATAATCAATACCCTCAATAGGCTTCGGGTGTCTTATATGCTTAACCGTCAGCACTATAAGCAGAGTGCCGCATACAACAACAATCACAAGAGAAAGCAGCTGAGAAACTCTGAGATTTGTGTTACCGATATAAAGACTGTCTGAGCGGAGGCCTTCAACAATCATTCGTTCAAGACCGTACCATAAACCGTAGGTAAGAAACAGCTGTCCGCTGAACTTACGGAATTTTTTAAGAATTATGTAAAGTATAAAAAATCCGAGAATACACCAGACCGATTCGTAAAAGAACGTGGGGTGAACGTAAAGGTTGTTTTTTTCTACGTATTCAGCTACATTTTCTACGTTTTCAAGACCGTATAAAGGTCTGATATCGGGACGTGAGATATATTCGATAACCTTATCGCTCATCATACCCCAATTTTTATAGGTAAAGCCGCCGAAGGCTTCCTGATTGGCATAGTTACCCCATCTGCCTATGCCCTGACCTATGAGTAAGCTCATACCAACCATATCAAGAAGGTTGTAAAAATTAAGCTTTTCAACCTTACAAACAACATAGGCACAGAGAATACCGCCTATAATGCCGCCGTAAATCGCAAGTCCGCCCTCCCATATCTGAGGAATCTTGGCAAGATTCTGTGAGTAATAATCCCATTCAAAGGCGACGTAATAAAGTCTTGCACCTATAACGGCACCGATGGTACCGTAAATGAGCACATCGACCATTTTATCAAGATTAATTTTCCAGACATATGCAATTCTGCCGCCGAAAAGAACCGCAAGTCCGAAGCCGAAGGCAATAATCGCACCGTACCATTTAACTGTTGTAAATCCGAGGTCAAGGTCACTGCTGACCGCAAACTCCTTTGCAATACCTGCAAAACGAACTAAAACACTATCCACTCTTTATCTCTCCTTTACCAGGTCATTTGTGTCAGAGCAATCATAAACGGCATCGTCAGCACAGATAAAAAGCTGACAAGCGCAACTGTTTTTGACGCAACAGCTGCATCTCTTCCGTATTTTGAAGCAAACATAAAGGTGTTGCTTGCAGAAGGTACGCAAGCAGTAATAATTACCGCCGTGAGAAGCACACCTCTTATACCGCAAAGATAATATGTACCCATACATATAAGGGGCAGTACGATAAGCTTAAGCAAAGCCGTAAGGTATATCTTCTTATCAAAAATCATACTTTTAAGATCTGTATGTGCAAGATAACAGCCAAAAATAAGCATAGCAACAGGACTGTTAAGGTTAGAGAGCATTGAAACGGGCTCGCTGAAAATAACCGGAATATTGATTTTCAAAAGAAATATCGGCAGACCGACAGCAAGAGAAATCAGTCCCGGGTTGGTAAGAAGCGTTTTAAAGTTGAATTTCTCTTTTTCCCTGCTCATAACTGAAGCACCGTGAATAAAATTGATTATATTGTAAACAACTACTCCGTTGGTGCAGTAAAAAACGCCCTCGGGCCCAAGCACAGCCTGCGCCAGCGGCAAGGCCATAAAGCCCACGTTACCGTAAATCGAGGCAAACTTATAAACAGCATTGTTCTCATGCTTATTTTTTCTGAAGAAAGGAAGATTGATAACTATCCCTATTACATGTGTTGCTGTTGCAATAGCAAAAGATAAGAAAAACTTTCTGACCGTATCCCCGTTCATCTCAATTTTTATAAAAGAGTTTATAAGAGTACACGGAACAATAATGTAAAGAAGAAAGTTTACCGTCGCTCTTGCGGTTTTTTCGGTGTAAATCCCCTTTTTATCGCATATATATCCGACAAAAACCATAACGAAGAGAATTGAAACCTGAGTTGCCGCAGAAAGAAGATATTCAAAAAACAAAAGCTTACACTTCCTTGGTTTTTTTATTGAGACTGCAGATAAGAGTTAAAACAAATATTGCAAAAGCAATATCAACAAAACTGAAAAGATGATGCTCATTAAGCGAAGAGAAGCCCATTACAATACCGTAAACCAGCCTTGACAAATTCACAGTAATTGCAATCAGAGCTGCAGAAAGACCAAAGGCTGAAAGCCTCCACTCAAAGCCCGTTGAGTTAACACCGGAAACGACCTGAGCAAATGCCATAAAAAATAAAACAAAACAAGAAAGCATAACAAGCTCAAAGAGAAGGTCTGAAACCTCTATAAAGCTTATCTGTCTTATAAAGCGGTGTACGAGTCTTGTGCTTGCCCATCCGACAGGAGCGAGGGCAAGAAGCTTCGTTCTGTTAGCTTTATGTGTTCCTCTTAAAAAATCAAAAGCAACAATAACAAAGTAAATAGCTGCGAAAAAAGCAAATATACTCTGAAAGAAATTTGTAATTACGCCCGATGCCATAAAGCCGCGGAAGTCTGCACTGCCGGTACCATTAACCAGACTGTTAAAAAAGCCGAAAAATGAGGATATCCAATCACCTGCAAGTGCAGCAACAAACACCAACGTAATTATGCATGCCCGTTCATTCTTAATACCCATCGGCTGATAATTTTCCGTGCTTTTACTCAGATATGAACCAATGCAAAAAAACAAAGAAGAGCCGAACACTATAACGTAAAGTAAAGCCATAAGCCAACCCGGTCCGGAGTTGAATCCTGTTTCAGGCTCAATAAAACGAAACATCTGCAGACATCTTAAAACAACAGAGAGAAGTGAGGAAAAGAAGAACACCTTTAACAGTATTCCTGAATCAAACCTTTCAACACTGTTTTTGATTTTCATATGTTAATCCTCCCTGTATATTCTCTGATCGTTAGGAATATATTCCTCAGACGAATTGTAGTTCTCAATACGTTCATCCATAACAACATATTTTTTGGGAAGTGCAATGTTCTTATATGCGGGTCTGATAATCTTACCGCCCGTAAGAAGCTCTTCAAGACGGTGTGCAGACCATCCGGCAACCCTTGCTGTAGCAAATAAGGGTGTGAAAAGGTCCTGAGGAATACCGAGCATATTATAAATAAGTCCCGAATATAAATCTACGTTGGCACACATAACCTTGTTCTTTCCTTTGACCTTTCTGAACACCTCGGGAGTAAGTCTCTCTATAGTATTAATAAGCTCAAAGTCATCCTCAAAACCGTTCTTATAGGCAAACTCCTTTGCCTTTCTTTTCAGAATTACAGCTCTGGGGTCAGAAAGCGTATAAACAGCATGACCCATACCGTATACGAGACCTGAGCCGTCTCCCGCTTCTTTTCTGATGATCTTTTCGAGATATTCAAAAATCTGCTTTTCGTCCTTGGTATCGGCAACGTTAGCCTTGATATCCTCAATCATTTTGGTTACCTTGATATTTGCACCACCGTGACGGGAGCCCTTAAGAGAGCCTATCGATGCTGCAAAAGCAGAATATGTATCAGTACCGCTTGAGGTAAGAACACGGTTTGTAAAGGTAGAGTTGTTACCTCCGCCGTGCTCTGCATGAAGAATAAGGCATATATCAAGAAGCTTTGCTTCCTCATCGGTGTATTTCTTATCTGACCTTATTGAACGAAGAACAGTTTCAGCCGTCGAAAGCTCTTTTTTCTCAGGATGGAAATACATACTTTTACCGTAGTATTTCATTCTCTTGACCTGATATGCATAGCACACCATTACGGGAATCTGGGCAATTATCTGAACTGACTGTCTGAGAACATTCTCAACTGAAATATCATCGGGATTTTCATCAAAAGAGTAGGAAACAAGCACACATCTTGCAAGCTTATTCATTATATCAACCGATGCATTTGTCATAAGAACGTCTTCGATATATGTTTTGGGAAGAACACGGCAATCGCTCAGAGTTTCTTGAAAAAGCTTAAGCTGACTTGCAGCCGGAAGAGAGCCGAAAAGAAGAAGATACACAACCTCTTCATATCCGAAACGGTTTTCCTTTTCACAGGCCTCAACAATATCATTGATGTTTATTCCGCGATATTTAAGAACACCGGCTTTGGGTACTCTTTCACCGTCTTCGACATAATAACCGTCAACAGAGCATATATTTGTGAGTCCCGCCATAACTCCTGTACCATCGGGGTTTCTGAGTCCTCTTTTAACGCCGTATTTCCAGAAAGCATCAAGGTCAATTTTACTTTTACGCTGAATTTTTTCGCTCATTACTGAGAGCAATTCAGGAGATATGGGGTTTATTTTTTCGTACATAGTCTACCTCCTATATTACCATATTACAGTAATACCATTTTAGTATATTCATTATATTTTATAACATAGACTTTATATTGTCAAGATAATTATATAATACAATAGAGAAAGAAGGCAATAATTTGAAAAACTATATCGTAGCTTCTTTATTGATTTTTTTCATGCTTTGCACCGCTCCGCTTACAGTATTGAATCTGAGGGAAGCTTCCTCGGCAGCAGACTCCAACTCAGCACAAGAGGAAAGTAATGTTCGCGTTTTGCAGGCCTCTTCCGGAAATATAATCACTGTTGACATCAACGAATACCTTATCGGTGCCGTTGCAAGTGAAATGCCTGCATCCTTCAACGAAGAAGCTTTAAAAGCGCAGGCGGTTGCTTGCTATACTTATTTGCAATGGACCCGTAAAAATGCAGACAACCCGGAAAAAGCCATAAGTGATATTACCGACAACAGCAATATTCATCAAGGCTTCTCCGACAAAAGCCGTCTGAAAGAATTGTGGGGCGAAAAATACGACATCTACTACCGAAAAATCAGCAAAGCGGTAGAAAGCGTCAAAGACGAATACATACAATACAACGGCGAACCTATAAACGCTGTTTTTCACGGCCTTTCATACGGTAAAACTAACAGCAGCGAGGAAATATGGAGTGAAGCACTCCCCTATCTCATCAGCGTAGAAGCACCCGGAGATAAGCTGTCCTCAGACCTGATAAGTGAATATAAAACTACAAAATCAAAGCTACTCCAAGCAGCAAAAGCAAGTGATACCGATGAAATTATGGTTGAGAAAAAAACTAAAAACGGATTTATAAGGTCACTCAGGATAGGTAGCAGAATATTTTCATCTTCAGAAATAAGAAGCTTACTTTCACTTAAAAGCCCCAATTTCACCATAAAAACAGTCGGAGAAAATATTATTTTTACAGTACACGGCAAGGGACACGGGCTCGGGATGAGTCAATACAGTGCAGATTTTATGGCGAGACAAGGCTCGGATTACAAAGAAATACTTCTGCATTTTTACCCGGGAACTAAAATTGTAAAAGATTAGTGTTTACAAATGGTCAGTTGCCTTGTATAATATTACTGTTAATTAAAAAGATACATAAAAAACGGAGAAATTAAAATGTTTGTTAAAGTTAACAGTATAGGCCTTTTCGGAATGAAAAGCTTCGGAGTCGGTGTCGAGGCATCTCTTGATAACGGTATGCCCCGCTTTGACGTTGTAGGATTGCCCGATGTTGCAGTCAGTGAATCAAAGGACCGTGTAAGGTCCGCTATGAAAAACAGCGGATACAAGTATCCGGACATCAGAATTACCGTCAACCTTACACCCGCAGATACTAAAAAAGAAGGTCCCGTTTACGACCTTCCTATACTTGTTGCGCTCCTTATTGCAAGCGGTCAGCTTTCCTGCGATATAAAAAATGCCGCTTTTGTCGGTGAGCTTTCGCTCAGTGGTAAGGTCAGAAAGCTCAAGGGAGCCCTGCCTATGGTTATCAGAGCAAAGGAGCTCGGAGTCAAAGAAATTTATATTCCGACGGATAATGCAAGTGAATGCTGTGTTGTAAAAGGTATTGATATTTATCCCGTTAAAAGCATCCGACAGCTTCACGATCATCTGACAGGAGTCAAAGCAATCAAAAAGCTTACCGACGATTTATATTTCGAATATACAAGACCGATAGAATTCACACCGGATTTCAGCGACGTCAAGGGCCAGTATCAGGCAAAGCGTGCACTTGAAATCGCAGCCGCAGGCGGCCATAACGTACTCATGATCGGTCCTCCGGGTTCAGGCAAAAGCATGCTTGCGAAACGTATACCGTCCATTTTACCCGATATGACCTTTGATGAAAGTCTCGACGTCACCAAGATACACTCAATTGCAGGGTATCTCCCCGACAATGTTTCACTTATAAAATCAAGACCCTTCCGCTCACCCCACCATACGATTTCAACCGCAGGTCTGACCGGAGGCGGGAGAATTCCTACGCCAGGTGAATTAAGCCTTTCACATCACGGTGTTCTGTTCCTTGATGAGCTTCCCGAGTTTCAGAAAGGAACTATGGAGGCAATGAGACAGCCGGTAGAAGACGGTAAAATCACAATATCAAGGGTTTCAGGCACCTTGACATATCCCTGTGAGGTTATGCTTGTTTGCGCTATGAATCCCTGTCCTTGCGGCTATTACGGACATCCCACAAGAAAATGCACCTGCCCGTCGGGAGCAGCTGCTAAATATCTCGCAAAGGTCAGCGGTCCGATGCTCGACAGACTCGATATTCACATTGAGGTTCCACAGGTTGATTTCGAAAAATTATCAGATTCAAGACCTGCCGAATCCTCGTCCGAGATTAAGAAAAGAGTCAACAAAGCGAGAGAAATACAAAACAGACGTTTCGCAGGAACTGCAATAACCTGTAACGCCAAAATGACTCCCGATCTTACGAGAAAATACTGCGAGCTCGATGATAAATGTAAGGCGATGCTTGAAAAATGCTTTACATCAATGGATCTGTCTGCTCGAGCATACGACAAAATCCTGCGTATAGCAAGAACTATTGCCGACCTTGACGGCAGTGATAAGATTGAGCTTGAGCATATTACAGAAGCTGTGCAGTACCGTAATCTCGACAGAAAATTCTGGGGTACATAAAACAGATACAAAAAAATCGTCAGAAAACGCCGACATCCCATAAGGAAGTATTTCTTTAAAATGTGAACTAACCGCACGATAATGCGTTAAAAACCACCGATATGCGTCAGCATTATCGGTGGTTTCTGTCTTTTCTCGTACGATTATTTCGCATTTTAAAGTGCTTCGCAGTTTCGTAAGAACTGAAAATTTCTTGTATCGAAGCCACAAAACGCAGCAAGGCTGTCGCCTTGCGAGGCTTTTGACAAAGATACAGGGAATTTTGTTCGAGAAACAAATACTGCCTTATGGGATGTCGGCGAAAGCCGCTTATTTTTATTTATCTGTATGTTTTTTGTACTTTTTTGCTATCCGTCGGTTATCTATAAGATTAGAAAGTCCTGCCCAGCAAAGCTTTCTCCGTTCCCAATACAGGGCAGAGGCAATTTTGCCTATAGTCTTGGGTAAGGCTCTTGTAAGAGGGGCGGGGGAATAGCCGAGACTGTGAAGGAACGGGTAATAGAACTCCATAGCCTCATAAAACCGTGAGTAATCCTTATTTTTATCTTCGGTCCACGCTGTTTCACTAAAGGCACCGAGGCGAGGCAGCATAGTATAGTCAGCCTTTTTTATGTCGGGTACAAATTCACTCCACAGACAGGCCTCGATACCGTCGATAAGCTGACCTTGTTTTTCTGTAAGTCTGTAATATATGGGAGTGAAGCAGTAGGTATCCTTAAGACTCGTAAGGCCGTAGGGCAAGTCAAGATAGTATGCTCCGTTGTTGGAAAGAACAAAGCTTCTGCCCTTATCAATATGAGATATTATATCAGCCTCGGACATAGCATCGTTCCATACCTGCCAGCAAACGCTGTAGCTGACAGTTTTTTCCTTGTTACTGTCATTCCACATACGCACCTCAATGCCCTTGCTCTGAAGGTACTCTGCTACACGGTTAAGATAGTAAATATGAAGCTCACTCTCGTCGGAAAGCTTTTCTGATTCCATACGTGTCTGACAGTGGGGACAAAGCTTCCATCTTGTTACAGGCACCTCGTCACCGCCTAAATGCACGGTTTTGTCGGGGAACATTTCGATAAGCTCATCGTAGAGACGGAACATAAATTCAAAGGTGCTTTCCTTGCCGACACACAGAACGTCGTGCTTGACGCCCCAGCTTGTAGCCACGGGCAGCTCTCTGTCAAAGCAGGAAAGCTCAGGGTAAGCGCTTATCATGCTTACGGCGTGACCGGGGGTATCAATTTCGGGGATGACCTTAATAAATTTACTGTGAGCATATCTGATAATTTCAGCGATATCCTTTTTTGTGTAAAAGCCCGAGTGCTCCTTGTTGTTGAAATTTGTGTGGCTTCGTACCGAGCCGATTGCGGTCAGAAGAGGTGCACACTCAAGCTCGCAGCGGAAGCCCTGATCGTCGCTGATATGCCAATGAAACTCGTTAAGCTTATGTAACGCCATCAGGTCGAGAAAGCGGAAAATCTCCTGCTTTGTGAAAAAGTATCTTCCGCAGTCGAGCATAAAGCCTCGGTTTTCAAAGGTCGGCCCGTCGTATATTTCAAGCTCGGTCAGCTTGCCGTAGCACTGAAAAAGCAGCTGCTTTAATGTCTGTACGGCGTAAAAAAGACCCTCGGGGGAGCTTGCTTCAAGGGTTATTCTGTTCTTTTCGGTCAGAATGTGATAGCTTCCCTTTTTATCCTGTGCAGATGTGAGAATGAAGTGTATTTCCTGCTCTCCGCCACGGGGAAAGACCTCGAAGGTGTCGCTGAGAAAAAGCAAGAGCTCATCTCTTGCGGTAAGGGTTTCCTCTGAGCCGACGATTTTTATAAAAGATGACACCTCAAAAATGCAGGTGTCACTTTTTATATTCATTTGTAACGGATGTGGGATTATATAATATTCCATAGCTTTATTTTGCAAGGAAGAAGCAGACCCAGAGTGCTATAACAAAGGCACTTTCTGCAGGAATTGCAAGCTTTGTATAGGGACATTTCCAGCCCTTATCGACAAACAGGAAGATTGTTCTTGTAACGAGAACAGTTGTTGCGAAGAACATACCGCCCACGAGTGAGTGAAAGGCGGTGCCTGTTGCAAAAGCAAGATAAAGAAGGAAGGCGCCGAGAGCGAAAGAGATGCCGCCGTAATAAACACGGATTTCTGTTTTACCTGCATTGTCAACGGGCTTGATAGAAAAGCTTTCGGCGTTTTTGAGGGGCTTTGAGATGAAGACTATTGCCATGCCGAAAAAGTAAAGGCAAAGGCATACCGTTGCAAAAGCTGCGGGAAAGTTTTCTGTGAATAATGCTTTGATTGTTTCCATGATATTTTACTCCTTTGGTGTTTTTTTATATTCTACCATAAAAAAACGGTGCGGTAAAGTATTATAAAAGAAAAAGCTGTCAGTTATGCCGACTTCCCATAAGGCAGTATTTGTTTCCCGATGAAAAATCCCCGTATTTTTGCCAAAGGTCTCGCAAGGCGACAGCCTTGCTGCATTTTATGGTTTCAATACAAGAAATTTTCTTATCTTACGAAACTGCGAAGCACTTTAAAATGAAAATTTTGAGTGCAAGAAAAGGCAAAAACACCCGATAATGCTGACGCATATCGGGTGTTTTCAACGCATTATTGTGCCAAAAGTTTACATTTTAAAGAAATACTTGCTTATGGGAAAGCGGCATATTTTGACAGCCTTTTGTGTTTTATCAGCCGAAAAATTCTTTCATAATGTCGTCGCCGAAGTTATCCATAAGCTTTCTGAAAAGTGCCATAATTGCATTGATGATTGCCATAATGTCCATAATATTTCCTCCCTGAAATATATTTTCTTCTATTTCATTATATCACCGCTGTCGGGAAGTGTATTAACAGATTTTAAACATTATAAAAAAAGTACCGCATAATAAAATGCGGTACTTAACGGCCTTAGCCGTAAAATTATTTGTTTTTCTTAGCTGCCTTGGCTGCTTCCTTTTCAGCCTTGAGTGCTGCCTTGTGAGCGGCCTTTTCCTCGTCGAGTCTCTTCTGCTCGGCAATCTGTGCGGCTCTTTCAGCCTCTACACGAGCCTTAGCCTCGTTATACTCTGCAGAGATTTCCTCGAGGTGAGTGAAGTTTTCCTTTTCCTTGAAAAGCTTTTCTGCATCAAGGAAGGGCTTTGCAGCCTGATTGAAGCGTGCGTGAACGTCCATTTCAGCATTCTGCTGCTTCTGGATGTCTGACTTTTCCTTCTTTATAGCCTTGATCTGAGCCTTGATTTCCTTTGCGAGAGCCTTGTTGGTCTTCTTGGCATCCTCAAGTCTGAGATAAAGATCCTTCATATTTTCGTTGAGCTCATCTTCCTTTTTGTAAAGTCTGTCAAGCTCGTTGAAGTCGGGTCTTACAAGCTCCTCGTTCTTGTAGTACTTTTCGATTGTCTTGTAAGCTCTGATCTTGTTTCTTGCAAGTCCTATTGCAAATTCACGGAAATCCTTTTCGTCCTCGGTCTTTTTGGGAAGCTTTTTAACCTTGGAGAGCTCACTCTTTACGGCTTCGAGGTCGATTGATCTTACGTAATTGAGACCGGCGTTGCAAATGGGCTCACAGATTCTGAGCTTGCGGATGGTGGTTTCTCTTGAGAACTTGTCAAGCTCCTGACATACAAACTGTGAAATTTCAATTTCTTCGTTATATTTAAGAGCCTTTCTGTAAGCCTTCTTGTTAACCTTTTTAAGACCCTGATCAACGATGATGGGAGTCTTGCTTGCGGTTTCTCTTGCATTACGGATGATATCAACTGCCTCAACAAGCTCCTTGTCGCCGAGAATACCGTTGCCGTAGTCCTCAAAGAGTGCACGTACACGAAGAACACGGATAACTGACTTCTGCTTCTTTTCGTTGAAATCGTACCAGAAGTAAGGAATAATGTTCATGAAAGCACCGAAGGCTGAAACAACGATGAGAACAACGAGAAGTGACTTGAGAATTTCGGGGTCATAAAGTGCTGAGTAAGAGTTGTTGTAGTTGTCCTGACCCTTAGCGGCCTGCTCTGAAAGAATCTGAGCAATGGTTTTTCCCTCTGCGAGAACACGGTTCATAATATTGGGGTTGCTGGTGATAGCTGCAGCATTTTCCTTGGTAAGACCGTTGTTTTCGTAAATCCAGGGAAGAACGGATGATGTAACGAGGGTGATGATTGTACCGATAGTAGCAACTGCGGCAAACATACCGTCGATTCTTTCACCTGATTTATACTGCTGATAGTCACGGATGTCAGCCTGAATTGCGGGATTAAGGATATGAGCGAAGGAGCCCATAAATGCGTTAAGATAGAGACAGCCCATAATGAGCCAGATTGTTGTTTTTGCAGTAACGTCCTGAAGAACGGGAAGCATCATAAGGATGAAAAGAACGTTGAACATGTTGGTGACAACAAGAACCATCTTTTTACCCCAACGGCGTATGCAGAAGGGTGCAAGAAGCATACCCCAGAGAGATGCGTTACCGTAAATGGTGGTGATAAGTGCATATTCGCTGCCGTTACATGCACCGCCGTAGTTATAAAGCCAGTAAAGAATGTTGCTGTATGCACTTTCAAGGAAGCCGAGCCAGCCTGCCATTGAGATTATCCAGAAGTACTTGTTCTTAGCAACCTCTCTGAGTGCATCGATAAACTTGATTTTGATAACGTGGGTCTTTGCCTGCACGATTTTTTCCTGCGTGCCTCTGTATACAACGATACAAAGAAGGATACCGGCAACAGCGAGGAAGGGCCAGAGGAATCTGTAAACACGGATATCGGTTGTGTTTGTGTGGAAAATTTCTCTTGCGATGATGGGTGAGAAGAGGTTAACGACGGTGGGAGCGAAGGAGTAAACAACGCTCTTGATTGATGTAACGTCTGCTCTTTCCTGTGTATCGGGTGAGAGAACGTGGATAAGATTCTCAAAGCCGTCATAGAAGAAATAGTAGAAGAAGTGCAGGAAAAGGTTGAGAACAAGAATAACTGCGCATTTTGAAATGTAGGCAACGCTTTCACCGAAAACCTGCTTATTGCCGATTATGTTTGTAAGAACAGTACCGAAGCCCTCATACGGGAAGTAAACCATAAGAAGAGCGATAAGTGCAGAGGGGATAGCCATTGAAACTATGTAGGGTCTGTACTTACCTGCTTTGTTTCGGGTGTTGTCGATGATGTTTGCTCTGATACCTGTAAGGAAGATGTTTGATATAACGGCTATGACGTGCATAATGTACATATCCATCGCATCAACACCGAGGGCACTGGATATAAGTGTGTTACCTGTGCCGAGGATACATGCTGAGCCGAGGGTTACTATCATATATGCACCGATACCACCGCCGGAGTAGGAAGCGATTTCCTTGAAGGGCATATATCTGCCGGGTGCGGGAATCTTCCAGTAGGTTTTAATGTCTGATGCCTTTGCTTTGACTGTTTCGATTAAAGCTTGCTTTGCCAATTTTATACCTCCCTGTGAGTTAGAAGCAGCCGAAAAAAATGGCGCTCCCATAGATTTTACAATTATATCACAAAAAATAACCGTTTGCCATAGTTTAAAGACAAACGGTTTATATTTATGAACTTTTTACAAACGGACAGTTGATATTTAGGTTAAAATGACAACCGCAGGTTGAGAATTGCGCATTGTAAACTCAGTTCTTTGCGCCGCCCTTTGCACCCTTTGTTCCGCCACCGAGACGGACACCCTGAAGCACGTTTGAGTCGAAGGTGTAGGTGATACCCTCGTTTTCTCTTTCACGCTTTCTTGCGTAGGAGATCATCTTATCGAGAAGCTCGGAATACTTAACGCCGAGGGGCTCCCAGAGATAGAAGGAAAGTGAGCCGGGAATGGTGTTGATTTCGTTGAGCCATATCTGCTTTGTTTCGGTGTTCATCATAAAGTCGATACGTGAAACACCGTTACAGCCGAGCACCTTAAAGGCCTTTACTGCAAGAGCGCGGATTTCATCTCTCTGCTCTGCGGTGATGTCAGCGGGAATCTTTCTCTTGAGAGTAGCCATACCCTTGCTGCCTGAGGGAGAGGACTTCACGCCGCCCTTGACGCCGCCTTTAGCACCCTTTGCAGAGCCGTCACCGATATATTTTTCAGCGAAGGTAAGAATCTTGTCGCTTGAAACGGGCTCCTCGCATTCTGATGCCTCTGCAGTTTCATAGTCACCGAGTACAGAGCAGTTGATTTCCTTGAGGTTCTGTACTGCAGCTTCAACGAGCACCTTTGTTGCATAATGAAAGGCTGTATCAAGTGAATCGTAAAGCTCACTTCTGTTTTCAGCCTTTGAAATACCGATTGAAGAGCCGAGGTTAACAGGCTTTACAATAACGGGGTAGCCGATAGCGCTTTCGATTTCCTCAACGATAGCGTCGGCGTTTTCGTCGTACTGATTACCTGTGTAGCATTTGCAGTCGAGAACGGGGATGCCGTTATCCTTGAGCACGGTCTTCATAACGTATTTGTCCATACCTACTGCAGATGAGAGTACGTCACAGCCTACGTAGGGGATGTTGAACATTTTGAGGTAGCCCTGAAGGGTACCGTCCTCAACGTTTGTACCGTGAACGATGGGGAAGGCAATATCAATATAGTCGTATACTCCCTTTGAGAAAAGCTTCTGGGGGTATTTGATAAGCTGAGTTTTGCCGCCCTCGTTAACCATAATAACTCTCTGGCTTTCGGAAAGAAGCTTATTTAAATCGGTATAGGCTTCGATTTTACCGATGTTCTCACCCACATAGAATTCGTTATTCTTTGTTATGTAGATGGGGATAACGTCGTACTTATCCCTGTTGAGATAGCCCATAGCCTGAATTGCGGAAATGATTGAGATTTCGTGCTCAACGGTCTTGCCGCCGAACATAACGCCTACCTTGATTTTCATTGTATATCACCTTTCTTATGAATTCGGAGTTCGGAGTTCGGAATTGTGGTCGCAACCGACCGTTTTAAATGCAAAATGCAAAATTGTGGTCGCAATTGACCGTGGATTAAATATTCAGAGCCTACCTGCGTGAGATAGGTTTTATAAAATAGTAAGAGAGTTAATAATTTTTGCCGTTTAAATATATGTTTGTTTTAAATAAAACAGTTCGGCGGGTAAAGTTTTGTTTTATTATCCTTATAAAAGCGGATTATTCGGAACGAAGTGACCCTTCATTTTGCACTTTGCATTTTGCATTTTAACGAAGTTAATAATTGTCCGGGAGGTCGTTTTCGAGAAGAACAACCTTTTTCTTACCCTGTGAGTTAAGAGCATAAACGTGATTAAGTGCTTCGTTGATGTTGTTTGCAACGAAAATACGGCTTTCATCGTACTTCTCGTCAAGAAGACCTGCCTTGATGGGTACTGCCTGCTTTTGACCTACGAGTACAACGTAATCGCATACGGAAGCGGCATTTCTGCCGAATTCACGGTTGAGCTCATCCTGCTTTTCACCAAGCTCGACCATACCGGGAGTAACAAGAATTTTATAGCCGTTAAAGAGTGAAAGAGCTTCAAGCGCAGCCTTTGTACCGCTGGGGTTTGAATTGTAGGCATCGTCGATAACGGTCATATTGCCCTTATCAGAAAGCTGAAGTCTGTGGGGTACACCCTCGAGCTTTCTTACCTGAGGTCTGATTTCCTTAAGAGTCATACCCATCTTATGGCTGATTGCGATTGCGCCTGTAATATTGAGCACGTTGTGTCTGCCGATAAGCTTTGTTGAGAATTCCTCAGTCTCGCCGTCTCTTGTACGTACCGAGAAGCTTGTACCTCTTTCACTTACGGAAAGGTCATAAGCCACGTAGTCAGCGTCACCGTCTATGCTGTATGAAATATAGGGACGGTTACTGCCGTGAGATCTGATGTTTTCATCGTCACCGTTAAGGAAGAGCATACCGCCCTCGGGAAGTGAATCTGCGAGCTCGAATTTTGTGCTCTTTACCGCATCGAGAGTCTTGAAGGATTCAAGATGCTGAGGTCCGATTGAGGTTATAACACCGTGATGGGGATGAACGATATCGCAGAGCTCCTTGATATCGCCGACCCATTTTGCACCCATTTCGCATACGAAAATCTCGTGGGTAGCCTTAAGTGAGCCGCGGACAGTCTTAACAACGCCCATAGGTGTGTTATAGCTTTCGGGAGTCATAAGCACGTCGTACTTGCCCTTAAGAAGAGTTGTGAGATAATACTTTACGCTTGTCTTACCGTAGGAGCCGGTGATGCCGATAATTTTGAGGTCGGGACATTTCTTGAGCATCTTTTTGGCATCGTTTGTGTAATATCTGTTGATGCTAAGCTCAAGAGGCTTGTTGATAAGATTTGCAACAAGGCAGAGAACGGGAGCAAGGAGATAAAAGCCTGCAAAGGCTGCGAGGATAAAGGATTCTCTGTTGGCGCCTAAAGCCCAGACCGAAACGGGAACGGTCACAAGGAGAATCACAAGAGCCTCAGTCAATAACATCCGTTTAACTCTCGGGGTATAAACGAGGGGCTTTTTTGCCTTTTTGGGCTTTTCGGCGGGAACAGCAAGAAGGAAGACAACCGCCGAAGCAATAAGCTTTATTGTAAGGTTGGTTTCGGGTAATATTGCAATGCAAAGTAAAAGAGAGAGAAGCACGTGCTTTACGTATTTCCTTGCATTTTCGCTTATCCACTTTGTATGGGTGTCGAAGCGATAGGAGTTGAGCTGGAAAAAGTGCATTGAATCAACAAGACCCATAGCGGTGGGAATTATGAAAAGCACTGCACAGATTATGAGTAAAACGGTATTCATATATATGCTCCTTTCTTAATAGGGGATATTCATAAATGAGCTGAGAACTCTGCCGAACTGCTCACGGCATTCGAGGAAGGAGTAATGTCCCGCACCCTCAAATTTAACAAGACCCGCATCGGGCATAAGCTTTTCCATCGTAAGCGCGTCCGAAAGGGGAGTAGCATCGTCGAGGGTACCCCATACTAAAAGCGTGGGAGCCTTTACGTTGGGCATAAGGTCACATAAATCCTCGTTTACAACCTTTACAAGGGTCTGTCTCATAACGGGGGAAGCGGCGTTGTAGTCCGCAGAGCCGTTTTTCTTTCTGAGATTTTCGAGAGCCTCAGGGAAGAGCTTCTGCACGGGAGCAGAGGAATAGATATTCTTTGTTGCCTTATAGATACTCTGCTTGGTTTTCTGCTTGAGAGTCTTTTTAGGCTTAACGCCTGCTGCATCAATAAGAACAACCTTTTCAATTTCAAAGGGAAGCTCTCTTGAACAGAGCTTGATAATTACTCTGCCGCCGAAGGAGTGACCCATAACGGTGATTTTAGAGGGGGAGTAGTCCTTTAAAAATTCAATTACGAAATCAACGTAATCGTCAACGCACCAAGGCTCTTCGGGCTCGTCGCTTTCACCGAAACCGGGCATATCCATAGCAAGCACACGGTACTTCTGCGAAAGAACGGAAATCATATGCTCGTGAAGTGTAATATTGCTGCCCCAGCCGTGGAGAATAACAACAATATCACCCTCGCCCCGATCAACGTAATTTATGTTAAGACCATTTACTGTTTTGTTCAAGCAGGCTCATTCCTTTCAAAGACGTAATCTATTATATGAAAAGCGTATGTGCATAGTAACCCAATCTAAAGTATTATATCACATCAGTTTTATAATTTCCACATTTCAGAAGCATTTTTACTCTTTTTATAAAAAAAATTACCTGCTATTTATTTTTTTGAACATTTGTGGTAAAATAGAATCAGAAAATAAGAAAAAGGAGAAATAAAATGCTTGATATAATTATCATCGGCGGAGGGCCCTCCGGTCTTACGGCTGCACTTTACGCAGTAAGAAGCGGCAAAAGTGTTATGCTTTTTGAAAAAACAGGCTACGGCGGACAGATAGCAAAAAGTCCCATGGTAGAAAATTATCCGGGGATAAAGAGCATAAGCGGTATGGAGCTTTCGGAAAGCTTGCGCAGTCAGGCTGAGTCCTTCGGCTGTGAATTCAGAAGAGAAGCCGTGCTTAAGGTTATTGATGACGGCATAAAAAAGGTTGTGACTAACAAGGGAGAATACGAAGCAAAGGCGGTTATTTTTGCGCTCGGTACAGAGGAAAGAAAAAGCGGCCTTGAAAATGAGGATAAGTACGTAGGTAGAGGTCTTTCCTATTGCGCCTACTGTGACGGAAACTTTTTCAGAAACCGGGAGGTTGCCGTTGTAGGCGGAGGAAATACTGCTGTTCAGGATGCCCTTTATCTCAGTGATATATGCAAAAAGGTTTACCTCATACACCGCAGGAATGAATTCAGGGCTGAGAAAAATCTTGTGGAAAAGGCAAAGTCGAAGGAAAACATTGAATTGGTGCTTGACTGTGTGCCTGCTGAAATCGGCGGAGCACCCATTGTGCAGTATCTTAAGGTTAAAAACAAGCTTACCGACGAAGAGAGAGAGCTTTCTGTCAACGGTGTGTTTATGGCTATCGGTCAGATACCTCAGACAAAGGAGTTTGCAGATATTCTGCCTCTTGATACAAGCGGATATGCTGACGTTGGTGAGAACTGCACGGTAAAGGACGGAATTTATGTCTGCGGTGACTGTAGAAAAAAGGAGATCCGTCAGCTTACAACGGCGGTAAGTGACGGAACTGTTGCGGCAACAAGGGCTGTTGCATTTATCAATTCATAATTTATGGCGGCGGAGCTTTATTGCTTCTGCCGCTGTTCTTTTTCACCTTTATGTGTTTAATCCTTCTTTCACTCGTCCTGCGCTCGTGCCGCTATGGCATCGTCACCGAAGCGCCGCCGGTGGCGGATGAAGCGAGGCGAGGATGGCGCAGCGGTCAAAATCGCTCGGCGCTCCAAGCCGAAAAGCGATTTTGGGCACCGCAAGAGGGAA
>JAZNIH010000072.1:0-53838 GCA_045577395.1 Acutalibacteraceae bacterium
ATTGACATATAACCTGTATCTGTAACTATCAGATGATCATCAAGATGAACCTTGATAAACTTCATCATTTCATATATAAGCTTTGTGGTTGATATATCTTCCCTCGAAGGAAGAGCCACACCGTGAGGATGACTGTGAGCAATAATTATTTTCTGAGCATTGACTTCGAGAACAATCCTTGTCAGCTCACGAACATCAAAAAGTGCTGATGAAATATCACCGTCACATACATTTCTGCAAGCAATCAACCTATTCTTAGAGTCGAAGCACAGAACAAACACTCTTTCGATCGTGCTTTTTTCGAAAAACAGCGGCTTGAGATAATCAACAATCTGATCATTGTTTTCAAAAACCGGCTTTTTCTTCTGTAGGGATTCGATATACCTTCTGTTAACAGGAAGATAAGACATAATTGCAAAGGCTGCATTTTCGGTCATACCCCTGATTTTCATAAGGTCACTCTTTTTCGCTTCAAGCACGGCAGAGAAAGATCCGAATGTATCCATAAGCTCATGTGCAATAGGATTTGTATCCTTCTGCGGTATTCCGAGAAAAAGTATAGCTTCAAGAATGTTATGATCAGGCATTCCTGTAAAGCCGCACTCAAAGAATCTGTCTTTGACCTTTTTGCGGTGACCCGAATGAATGTTAACTTTACCCTCAGCCATTAAAAGCTCCTCCGTAAAAGTAACTTAGATAGAAATATCGCAGTTCATCTTGTTCATATCAAGATCAATTGTATTCTTCATAAGAAGTGCTTCAAAAATATCATAGTCAACAATGTTTTCTCTTCTCATAGCAACAACTCTGTTGCCTACACCGTCCTTGAGAAGCTGAACGGCACGGAAGCCCATCTGACTTGCAACGATTCTGTCCTTAGCTGTAGGTGAACCGCCACGCTGAACGTGACCGAGAATTGTAGCTCTAGCTTCAACGCCTGTTTCAGCCTGAATTCTCTTTGCCATTTCTTCAACGCCGCCGATTGCTTCTGAAACAACAATTACAAAGTGAACCTTATCGCTCTTCTGAGCTCTCTTCATTCTTTCAATTACATCACGGTCGAAATCGTAAGGAATTTCAGGAATAAGAATTGTTGTAGCACCACAAGCAACACCTGCATTAAGTGCAAGATAGCCTGCACCTCTGCCCATTACTTCAACAACTGCGCAACGGTCGTGTGATTCAGCTGTATCTCTGATTCTGTCAACCATCTGCATAATTGTGTTCATTGCAGTATCGTAACCGATTGTGTAATCACAGCAACCGATGTCATTGTCAATTGTGCCAGGAATAGCAACACAGGGAATACCTCTGAGTGAAAGGTCTCTTGCGCCTCTGAATGAACCGTCACCGCCGATAACAACAAGACCCTCGATGCCTCTTTCCTTACAGGTAGCAATTGCATCCTGAATACCTTCTGCAGTCTTGAATCTGGGGCTTCTTGCTGAATAGAGGATTGTCCCGCCTCTGTTGATAATATCAGAAACAGAACGAAGATTCATCTCGTACATGTCGTCTTCCATAAGACCGTTATAGCCTCTTCTGATACCGTATACCTTCATGCCAAGCTCACAGCCGGCTCTTACTACTGCTCTGATAGCAGCGTTCATACCGGGAGCGTCGCCGCCGCTTGTTAATACACCGATAGTCTTAATCATTACTACATCCTCCTAGAGTTTAACTGTTAAATAATTGAACTTTATAACATTCAATAAGACATTTAAAGATATTATACATAAATACGATAAAAAGTCAACAATTTAGCGAATTTTTACCATTTATGCGGAACACATTATTTCCTCAGAACAACATTTTTTTCTCCGAGAATATTATTTAATTCTTCGAGCACCGCACCGTTAATATCAATAAGCCCGGTTCTTTTGTACTCCTTAGTATCATTATAGTAACAATAAACAGGAAACGTTCCGTCAAATATTTCTGTCAGAAGCTCAATCTTCCTTGTCGCAGTGCTGTTTTCAGATTCAAGACGAAGGAAGAGCCCCTTTCTTTGCTTTACCTGTTTATCATCAGGATTGCTCTTATAAATATTAACAGGATTAGGCTCAATGCTTTCACAGACAACTGTGGGCTCTTTATCTTCTCTGAGACTCAATCGTCCGCGTATCATTATGATGTTACCCATCTGAAGAAGGTTAGCTCTATCTGCAAAAAGCTTAGAAAATACAAGGCATTCAATACCCGCGGTCAGATCTTCGAGTTCAACAAAACACATTGTCGTGTTATTTTTTGTCGTTTTCTTTTCCAACCGGGAAATTATACCAAGAAGCTTAACATTACTGTTATCTTTATATTTACTTCTGAAGCTTCCGTCACTTTCCAGTATGTCTACAATACGGTCAGCATTTACCCGTGCTGAAAGCTCCTTGTATTCATCCATCGGGTGTCCGGATATATATAATCCGGTAATTTCCTTTTCCATTCTGAGCAATTCATTAAATGAGAATTCTTCGGTTTCGGTAACTTCAATAACATCAGTTGAGCCAAAAGCCGAATCATCATCAAAAAAGCCAATCTGACCGACAATATTTCTGTTTTTGTCCTCATCGATTGCTGATATAATTTTCGGCAATGCTAGCAGCATCTGCTTTCTGTTCATATCAAGACCGTCAAGAGCTCCGCATTTAATCAGACTTTCAACCGCACGTTTGTTAAATTCCTTGCCATGTACACGCTTACAGAACGAATAAAAGCTTGTATACTTACCTAATTGTTCTCTGTTTCTGATAATAGTCCTTATAAAGCCCTTGCCGAGATTTTTGATTGCAAGTAAGCCGAAACGTATCGCACCGTTTTTTACTGTAAAGCCTTCAAAGCTGCTGTTAACAGACGGAGAAAGCACCTTGACGCCGATTCTTGTACATTCAGCAATATAATTCGATACCTTTGTCGAGGATTCGAGCACACTTGTAAGTGTCGCAGCAAGAAGCTCACAGGGATAGTGAGCCTTAAGATATGCCGTCTGATAAGAAACATAAGCATAAGCTGCAGCATGAGATTTGTTAAAAGCATACTTGGCAAAGTTGGACATTTCATCAAAAATTGCATTTGCAGCTTCAACGCTGACGCCGTTATTAACAGCACCGCAGCAATCATTATCCCCTTCAAGCCCGTATATAAAAATCTGTCTTTCTTTTTCCATTACGTCAAGCTTTTTCTTGCTCATCGCTCGACGCACGAGGTCAGCTCTGCCGTATGAATATCCTGCAAGTCTTCGGCAGATTTCCATTACCTGCTCCTGATAGACCATGCATCCGTAGGTTACATCAAGAATATCCTTCAAAAGCTCAGATTTATATTTTGTATCCTCAGGATGATGACGGTTATGAATATACGTATCAATTGAATCGGCAGGGCCGGGTCTGTAAAGAGAAATAACCGCAATAAGGTCCTCAAGTGATTGAGGCTTAAGTCTTGTGAGAACACTTCTCATACCGGATGATTCATATTGGAAAACCCCGTCTGTTCTGCCCTGAGAAAGCATTTCAAAGGTTTCAGCATCATTGAGATCAATGCCGTCCAGATCAAAATCAGGTTCGTTCCTTCTGATCATCCTGACAGCATCATCAATGACCGTCAGCGTACGCAGACCCAGAAAATCCATTTTTAACAGACCGAGCTGTTCAAGTGTAACCATAGTAAACTGAGTTACAACACTCTCATCATTAACTGCAAGAGGCACATACGAGGAAACAGGGTCTCTTGTAATTACAACACCTGCCGCATGAGTTGAAGCATGCCTCGGCATACCCTCAACCTGCTTAGATATATCAATGAGCCTCCTGATATCATCGTTTGTGTTGTAAAGTTTATTGAGTTCAGGAGTTTTCAGAGCTTTTTCTATGGTAATTCTGAGCTCATTGGGTATTAGCTTTGCAACCTCATCAACTGTAGCGTATGGCATACCGAGAGCACGTCCTACATCACGAATTGCGCCTCGGGCCGCCATAGTACCGAAGGTTACAATCTGAGCGACGTGATCAGCACCGTATTTTGATATAACGTAATCAATAACCTCCTGCCGTCTTACGTAACAGAAATCAATATCAAAATCAGGCATACTGACTCTTTCAGGATTCAAGAATCTTTCAAAGAGCAGATTATATTTAATAGGATCAATACCTGTAATACCGATACAATATGCCGCAAGAGAGCCTGCACCCGATCCTCTTCCCGGTCCAACCGGAATTTTAGAGCTTTTAGCATATCTGATAAAATCATGCACTATCAAGAAATAATCTACATAACCCATACGGTTAATTATTTCAAGCTCATAATTAAGCCTTTTTATATATGCTTCAGGCGGATTATCGCCCTTTAATCTGCAAAGACCGTAAAAGCATTGATTTTTGAAGTACTCAAAGTGATCCATCTCGTTTGGTATCTCAAAATGCGGAAGCTTTGTGTTACCGAATTCGAATTCAACGTTACATCTGTCAGCAATAAGCTGAGTGTTGTAAACTGCATCGCTGAGATTTTCAAAGGCACTGAGCATTTCAAACTCACTTTTAAGATAAAATTCTTCCGTGCTGAACTCAAGACCTGTCGCCTCACCAAGCACATGGTTAGTCTGAATACATATAAGAATCTGCTGAATCGATGAGTCTTCTTTATTGATATAATGTGCATCGTTTGTTGCGACAAGCGATATTCCTGTTTCTTTGGAAAGTCTTATCAAATCAGGTATAATCTGAAGCTGTTCGCTGAGTCCATGGTTCTGAACTTCAATAAAATAATTGTCCTTGCCGAAAAGATCACGATAGTATTCAGCTGTTTTCTTTGCATAATCATAATCGCCTCTCATAAGAGCCTGCGGTATTTCACCTGCAAGACAGCCTGAAAGAGCAATCAGACCGTCATGATGCTTTTCCAGAAGCTCACGGTCAATACGAGGCTTGACATAAAAGCCTTCAGTCCAAGACTTGCTTACCATTGCAATAAGATTCTGATAACCGGTGTTATCCTTACAAAGAAGAACGAGATGATATCTCTGTGAATCAAGTCCGTGGACCTTGTCAAGTCTGCTTCTCGGTGCTACGTAGCATTCACAACCGATAATGGGCTTGATCCCCTTTTCTTTTGCAGCCTTATAAAAATCAACCACACCGTACATTACACCGTGATCTGTTATTGCAACTGCATTCTGACCAAGTTCAGCGACTCTGTCAATCAATCTGTTTATTCTGCATGCACCGTCAAGAAGACTGTATTCTGTATGAAGATGAAGATGAGCAAAAGACATATCATCCCTCCTTTATTATTTATTTGACTCTGAGTCTTTCAACAAGTTCCTTGTCAGGGTCAACGGTTATTGTCCAATATTCGTGATAAATAACCATACCGGTTTTCCCCTTGTTGGGCTTCTTAAGATGCTTCACCCTTGTATAGTCAACGGGAACGTGAGAGGATTCTCTGACTTTACTGTAATATGCAGCAATTGCAGCGGCTTGTTCAATCGACAAATCAGAAATATCATTACCGTCACCGCAAATTATTACATGCGAGCCTGGTGAATGCTGAGTATGAAGCCATATATCGGATTTCATAGCCGTTTTAAACGAAAGTCTTTCATTCTGGATATTGTTTCTGCCTACCAGAATTCTGAATCCGTCATCGCTTCTGAATTCAATCGGAGGAAGCTCTTTTGGCGGTTTTTGTTTTTTGCCTTTAATGTTTTTAATATAGCCTGCATCTGCAAGCTCTTTTCTGATAAGTGAAATTTCAGAATCAGTATCTGCTCTCGACAACTCATCAAGAACTGAGTCAAGGTATATAATTTCGTTTTCTCCGTCAATTATAAGCTCTGCAAGCATTTTTTCTGCCGTCTGAGCTTTGCGGTATTCCTTATAATACTTTTTCTGATTTTCCTGGGGCGAAAGAGCGGGATTGCAAGGTATCCTTATGAGATTGCAGTTGTCATAATAATTTTCAACTTCATAGTATGTTCCGCCCTTTCCAAGACGGTGCATATTTGCAACGATAAGCTCACCGTACAATCGGAGCTCATCCTTGTTTTTACACTTTTCAAGCTCTTCCTTCTGCAATGCAATTTTCTTTGCAGTTCTTTCAATGAGATTATTCAGCAGCCTGATAAGCTCGTGGCCTCTGTGATTGATTCTGTTTATGCGGTCTCGTTCATAATAAAAGGCTTCAAGAAGCGCACTGCAGCTATTAAATTCACAGACATCAAGCATATCACCGTATTGTGAAACACCTGTATGGGATAAGTCTTTCGGTTTTCCATTCTTTTCGGTAACCATATAAACTTTACCGCACTTATCAAGATTTGCTTTAATTTCGCCCAGAATGCACTTCAATGAGTCGACCGACTCCTTTGTCAGGCTTCCTACAAAAACGTCTTCAAAGGCCGTTTTATAGGCAATTTCTCTGCTCACAATCGGAGATATACCCTGAATAGTATTAATAACGGCAGTCGAAAGATATTTGTCCTTATATGAAAGTATCCTTTCAGTGATAAAATCAACGTCCGCCGTCTCGATTGATAGCTTGTCCTGCTCGGGCGGAAGTCTGTATTCCAATCCGGGCAGAATTTGTCTCACCGATGATGTTGTATAGTCAACTCTTTTAATTGAGTCAATTATTCTTCCATCGCTGATTAAAATGAGATTTGAATACTTACCCATAATTTCCGAGCACAAGGTCAGCTCTGTTTTATCGCCTATTTCGTTTGTGCCTGTGAAATCAATAAATAATATTCTGTCGGTTTCGTGTTGCCTGATGCACTTAACCTGTGCGCCCTGAAGATGCTTTCTCATAAGCATACAAAACATAGGAGGTACAGGTGGATTATCAATATTTGATGATATGAGATGCACTCTGGGACTGTCAGCGCGCACACAGATAAGCAGCTTCTTGTTTTCGCTTCTTCCTCTGAGATTTAGAACAATTTCATCCTTTGTGGGTTGATTAACCCTATCAACTCTGAGTCCGACTATCTCATTATTTAATTCATTTCTTACTTTTCTTAAAAAAATGCCGTCTAACGCCATAATATATCCTTATCCAACAAATTTTACGGGATTCGTCTGGTTAATAACAATGCAATCAATATCTTTGAATTGATTTGCGACAACATCCATCAGTCTGACCATTGCAGGAAATTCCGTTTCAAAATGACCCGCAGCAATTAATGTAACTCCCTTTTGTGCTGCATCTAAAAAGTGGTGATGACTCGCATCACCTGTAACATAGGCGTCGGCACCCAACTTTATTGCCTCTTCAAAGAAATCCATACCGGCCCCGCCGCACACAGCAACTCTGCCTACATCGTTTCCTGCATCATAAGCCCTACAGACTGTATTGAATTTTTCTGCAACCTTTAAAATAAACTCACCGGAACTAACAGGAATAATGTTACCTATTCTCGCCATCGGAACTACACACCCCTCTGACGGTACCTTTGACACTTCGTTTATATCAAGAATTTCGCACAGGCAATCATTTACTCCTCCGTCTGCGCAATCAAAGCATGTATGTGCAGATATAACAGAAATGCCTTTTGTGACCAGCTTATAAGGAATCGTGCCACTCGAAACAACTTTCAGCGGCTTAAAAATCACAGGATGATGAGTTACTATGAGATCCGCTCCAAATTTCTCAGATGCAGATAATGTTTCCTCTGTAAGATCAAGCGTAAATGCAATTTTTTTCACTTCCTGCTCAGGATCACCGACAAGTATCCCGCAATTATCCCAATCACACTCCGTTGAATATGGGGCAATTTTATCAATGTATTCGGAAATATCTTTAACCTTAACCATTGTATGACTCCTCGATTCTGATTTTGATATCAGAAATTAGTTCAGAAAGATTCTCTTTGTCTTCTATACCGGCTTCAGTCTGAGCCTTATGCTTCTTTTCAATAGGTTGAAGCATTTTATTTATGTAACTTTTTGTTATTTCGTCATTGTTTCTGAGAAGCTCACCAAGATAGTAATAACTTCTGTCTTTGTTTAATTTTTCACCGGTATACTGCGCCCTGATAACACAATAGATATGTTTTCCGTCAGTAGCAGTAGTCTCTTCCATAATTATGAAAGAGTTTCTGATGAAAAATTCTCGCAGATGTTCAGCATGTGTCATTGGTTGTGCAACTATACTGATCCGCGGATTATAAATCCACGGTGCTTTTTCAAGAATTTCACTGATAAGAATACCGCCCATACCTGCAAGAACGATATCATCGGCACAGTTTTCAGGCAGTTTTTCAAGACCGTCCGAAAGTATAAGTTCAACCTTATCTGTCAATTCCTGCTCAATAACAGTTTTTCTCGCATTTTCAAGCGGACCCTTTCTTAAATCAGCTCCGATGCCTGACGGGATTTTTCCCGTATTTAACAGATAACAAAGTAAATATGCATGATCGGTACCAATATCCGCTACTCTGCTTCCCTCTCTGACAAGTGAAGCAACAGCCTTTAATCTGCTGTCGATTTTAAAGTTATTCATAAATACCTCGAAAAAAAGAGCCACCTGTCATATTAGGTGGCTCAAAGTTGATTTTTGCTTATTTTGTAGCAAGATAACCGTTGATTTTCTCAACAAGTTCATCAACATTAACGCCGTGAACAGCACAAGCCTCTTCTACAGATTCGCCTCTTGATGCAGGGCAACCAAGACAGTGCATGCCCATTTCGAGAAAAAACATAGCTGATCCGGGCTCCTTATCAAGAATATCGCCGATAAGCATATCTTTTGTAATTTCTTTCATTTGTATATACCACCTTATATTATTTAGCAAGTTTGTTTTTAAGCTCAATAGCTTTTTTGGTTTTTGTAACAATATTTTCAGCATCAAGACCGTAAATCTTGAGAAGCTCAAGAGCGGGACCCGATTTACCGAAGGTATCATTTACACCGAGTCTTATAACAGGAACAGGATATTCCTCTGCGAGAACCTCTGAAACTGCACCTCCAAGGCCACCGATGATGCTGTGTTCTTCGGCAGTTACGATTGCGCCTGTTTCTATTGCAGCTTTAACGATTATTTCTTTATCAATCGGCTTAATGGTATGGATGTTGATTACACGTGCATCGATACCGTCAGCCTTAAGAGTATCTGCAGCGATTAAAGCCTCGTTAACCATAAGACCTGTTGCAATAATTGTAACATCCTTACCGTCCTTAAGAGTGACACCCTTACCGAGCTCAAACTTATAATCCTCTGCATTAATACGTGGAACTGCAAGTCTGCCGAAGCGCATATAAACAGGTCCTTCATGTTCAACAGCAGCAAATACAGCCTGCTTAGCCTCAACATCGTCAGCAGGATTAATGATAACCATATTGGGTACCGAGCGCATAAGAGCTATATCTTCGCAGCACTGATGGCTTGCACCGTCTTCGCCTACAGAAATACCGGCGTGAGTTGCACCGATTTTAACATTGAGATTAGGATATGCAATAGAATTTCTGACCTGTTCAAAAGCTCTGCCCGCAGCAAACATAGCAAAGGATGAAGCGAAAACAGTATAGCCTGTAGTTGCAAGTCCGGCTGCAATGCCCATCATATTACCCTCTGCAATGCCGCAATCGATAAATTTCTCAGGAAATTCCTTTTTAAAGGTAATGGTCTTGGTTGCCTTTGCGAGGTCAGCATCAAGAACAAGAATGTCATCTCTGTTGCCAAGCTCCTTAAGAGCGGCTCCGTAAGCGTCTCTTGTTGCACATTTAATAACGTCAGCCATAATTACACCTCCAATTCTGCCATAGCTGCATCTAATTCAGCCATAGCTGTTGCATACTGTTCAGCATTGGGAGCTGAGCCGTGCCAATCGCATTTGTCTTCCATAAAGGAAACACCCTTACCCTTTACAGACTTAGAAACTATGCAGGTGGGCTTGCCTTTACATTCGTCAGCTTTATTGAAAGCTTCCTCGATCTGATCAAAGCAATGTCCGTTAATTTCAATAACATTCCAATTAAACGCTTCAAATTTCTCCTTGATGGGGTAAGGTGAGTTAACCTCGTCAAGAGAGCCGTCAATCTGAAGGTTATTATAGTCAACAACAGCAACAAGATTGTCAAGCTTACGGTTACCGGCAAACATAGCTGCCTCCCATACCTGACCTTCTTCAATTTCACCGTCACCGAGGATGGTATAAACCTTATAATCCTTACCCTTGAGCTTACCGGCAAGAGCCATACCCGCAGCAACCGAAATACCCTGACCAAGTGAGCCTGTACTCATATCAACGCCCGGAGTATATCTCATACTGGGATGTCCCTGAAGAATTGAATCGGGCTTTCTGAGAGTCTTTATAAGCTCAACAGGGAAAAAGCCTCTGTGTGCAAGAGCCGCATAAAGAGCAGGAGCAGTATGGCCTTTAGAAAGAACAAATCTGTCTCTGTCCTCACAATCAGGCTTTTCGGGATTGACGTTCATTTTTGCAAAATACAGATAAGTTACAATATCTGCTATTGAAAGTGATCCGCCGGGGTGACCGGATTTTGCATTAAATGTGCCTTCGATTACACCCTTACGCACATTAACTGCAATCTTTTTTAGTTTGAGTTTTTTGTTTTCTTCCATAATATCCTCCTTATTATTCTGCAAAATTTATCACCATATATTCAATCAGGTCAGCAACCGCGCCGTGATTACAATGACAAGCAATAAATTTTGATATTTTCTTCATTTCTTTTGGTGCCTGACCGCAGCAAGCAGGAAAGGCAACCTCTTTGAGCATTTCAAAATCGTTGAAATAATCACCGATAGCAGCTGTATGCTCCCTGTCTATTCCAAGCAGCTCGGCAAGCTTGAGAACCGCCTTACCCTTGTTGGTGTCTTCATTAACAATTTCATAGCTCCATGCCGATGAAAACATAAGGTTTTCTGTTGTAAACGACATTTTTTCGATGCACTTACTTACAGCCTTGATTGCAGGCGGTAAGCCCGTATAAATAACCTTATACCAATTATCCTTTGGTATAGATTCGAAGGAGTAGAAATATTTTATCGGAAGCTTTGCGTTAATAGCCAGAATTCTTGATGAAATTGTAGGTCTGAATATATAAACGTATTTATCTGAAATAACCTGAAAAGAAATTGTCGGGAACTTCTTTATAGTACGCCTGACCATATCAATACAGTGCTCATTCAAAGGGCTTGACCACACCATTTTTTCTTCGGCATAATCATAAATACCGGCTCCGTTAATAACAATAGCCTTTCCGTCAGGAATATCAAGACGTTTATAATGCTTACGCATTGAATTTGGCGACCTGCCGGAAGCGAGCGTGAAGTTTCCGCCGTATTCGTTAATATATTTCTGAATAGCATCATAATTACGCTGTACCAATCTTCTTCCTTTATCATTGATTGTTCCGTCGATATCGGAAGCAAGAAGCCAGTGCGACAATGATTTTTTATTAGTATTCATTTATCTTATCCTCCTTATGAAATCGGTAAAGTATTCGGGAAGCTCACTGTCAACCTCAATATACTTACCATTTCTAGGATGCTTGAAGCCTATCAGACGGGCGTGAAGACACTGTCCGTTGAGGTATTCTATAATTTTCTTTGGTCCGTATACGGGATCACCGGCAACAGGATGCCCTATATAGGACATATGTACCCTTATCTGATGTGTTCTGCCGGTTTCAAGTCTGAGATTTAACTTAGTGAAATCTTTAAATTCTTCTGTAACCTCATAATGAGTGACTGCATGCTTTGAATTTTTAGTTGTAACAGACATCTTTTTTCTGTCAACAGGATGTCGACCGATCGGTGCATCAACTGTACCGATGGAATTTTTCATTCTTCCGTAGACAATACTGCTGTATTCACGTGTAAAAGAATGTACTTTAATCTGTTCAGCCAGAGAAATGTGTGCAAAATCATTTTTGGCAACAATGAGCAGACCGCTTGTATCTTTATCGATTCGATGAACTATGCCGGGTCTGATAATTCCGTTTATGCCCGAAAGGCTGTCTTTACAATGATATAGAAGAGCGTTAACCAATGTACCGTCATAATTTCCCGCTGCAGGATGAACAACCATCCCCTTCGGCTTGTTAACGACCAGAAGATCCTCATCCTCATAACGTATATCAAGAGGGATGTTTTCTGCTGCAACCTCAAGTTCACGAGGCTTTGGGGTTACAACCGCAATTCTTTCCCCTGCTTTAACCTTATAGTTTTTACCGACAATTATATTGTTTACAGTAACATAACCGTCCTCGAGAAGCTTCTGACACGCTGAACGCGATGACATATCCAACGATTTACAGATAACCTTATCGATTCTTTCACCTGCCAAATCATCAGCAACTGTAAAAATATGAGCATCAATCATTCTGAGCGTGACCTTTCTTTTCTTTGTATTCCCTGACGGTTAACGCAATCTGATAAATAATCAGAGTAAACACCCCGACAGTTATAAGACAATCAGCAAAGTTAAATATATAGAAATCCATAAACAGGTATTCTATGTAATCAACAACAAAGCCCCTTATTAATCTGTCTATTATATTACCGATACCACCGGCTGCAATCATTACAATGCAGATATAATCAATTTTACTTTTGACAAAATCAGTAAAAAGCAAAAGAATGACAATTATCATACATATTAACGAAGCAACTGTCATAATCTCAGTTTTACCGCCCATAAACCCCATCATTGCACCATCATTTTCAAGATAATGCAACTGAATAAATCCAGGTATAAAGGCATGTGTTTCTATCGGCTTAAGTAAGGTAACAACGTGATATTTGATAACCTGATCTATAGTGACCAGTACAGCAATTACACCGACAGAAGCAATATTTTTTTTAATATTATTCAATGAAAATTTAAGCAAATCGGAACCTCATTATGATTCTGAAATAAGATTATCAAAGCCAAAGGATTCGTCATCGTCATCACTTACAGAATCAAAGATTTTTGAAAGATATGATGAAACGTCAGGTATTTCATTCTTATCCTTACCTGAATCGGAAGAGTGAGAGAAAAGATCAACTATTTCGTCGGTTGCCGCTGAATTAGCTTCTTCAAAGACGGGGGTAATTTCGATTTCCTTGTCCTCATACACCGGAACAACTACATCCTCAGCATCATCTTCAAATGTAACAGGCTCGATAATCGCTTCCTCTTTTACATCAAGATCAAACTTTTCTATCTCTGCAGGATCAATAGCGTCAGCAATAATAGCATCATTCGAAGAAGCATTTACTTCTTCAATATTATAATCACCGATTGATTTTACCGCTGAATCTGCAACAAGAATAAGAGCAGAAAGCTCACCCTTGATTTTTGCAGTTTCATCCTTAAGAGACTGAAGCTGAAGACCGGCGTTGGAAACAGCTTCATCAGCTTTGCTCTTTGCGAGCTTTGCATCATTATAAGCAGCCGCAACAATACCCGCAGCTTTTTCATTGGCATCTGTAATAAGCGCTTCGATTTGAGCGTTCACCTTAGCAATATATGCCTCACGGAAATCATCTGCTTCCTTCTGAAGCTTTGCATAAGCATACTCAAGCTCACGCAGTCTTATATCAGCCTGCTGTGTTCTTTCAGTATAATACTTTTCAGCCTCTGCCTTCTTTTCAACTAAAAAAGCTTCGGCGTTCTTGTTAGCAGCCTCAAGAACAATAGCTGATTCACTCTGTGCCTTTTCAAGCATATTTTCAGCTACAGTCTGTGCGCTGATAAGTGCATTGGCAATAGCAGCCTTGTTTTTATTATACTCCTCAAGCGCAGGAGAAACAGACTGTATTTTTTCATTAAGAACATTATTATCATTATAAAGCTTAGCGTAGCTTTTATAAAGCTTCTGCATAAATGCATCAACATCAGAAGCTCTGTATCCACCTTTTCCGTTAGGTGCAAAACGCTGTGTGCTTATCTGAAGCGGTGTCAACATAATAAATCCCCCTGTTATTACTTCTTATTTATTGAATGAGTCAAGATCAATCTGGCTGAAGAAATCGCCGTAAAGTTCTACACCCTCGGGAACAAAGGCACAGATATTTTCAGCAAATCTTGCAAAAAGAGACTTTGTAACGTATTTTGCACCGTCAAGGAAGTCCATTGCTCTTACCTTCTGGTCGTCTGTGAGCTGAGAAAGATTTACAACCACAATTGTATCCTTTTCCATCATAAGTGTTGCAACATTTTTAGCATCGTATATGTCACGAAGAAGAATTGAATTAAGCTTGAACTTATTTACAGGTCTGGCTTTATTCATATCGTAAATATTTGCACCGCCGACATTTCTTGCAGGTGCGGCAGGCTCACTTTTAACTTTGGCAGTTTTAGGCTCAAAGCTGTAATCAGGAACATTTATTCCGGGCTGAGGTGTGAAGGTATAGCTTTCCTGAGCAGGTGCATCGTAAATTCCTGCTGAATTCTTAGGCTCGAAATCGTCATCGGTTATTGCTGAATCTGCATCGAACTCATCATAATCATTATTTACAAAATGCTCGCTGAGCTTATCCTTAAAGTTTTTTACTAATCCCATTGTTTAACACTCCTTAAATTTAATAAAGTCTATTGCCGAAAAGAGCAGTTCCTACACGGACAAGAGTAGAACCGTTAATTATTGCTCTTTCATAATCTGAAGACATACCCATCGACAGGATATTCATACTTACATTATCTAACTTTTTTGCCTGCATGTCAATAAATATTCTGTGCATTTTTGAAAAATATTTATCTAAGGCAAGATCATCGTCACAAATCGGCGGAACCGTCATCAGTCCGTCAACTGTTATATTATCCATTTCCGATATTTCGTGAAGCAATTCGTATATCATACTAAATGAAATACCTGTCTTATTTTCTTCGTCTCCGATATTGATCTCCGCAAGACAATGTGTAGTTATACCTGCAGCAGCACTTCTTTTTGAAATCTCAGAAGCGAGCTTAACGCTGTCAACTGACTGTATCATAGAAACATTGGTTATTATCTGACGCACCTTATTAGTCTGCAGGTGTCCGATAAGATGAGCCTCGCAGCTGTCAAGCTTCAGATATTCCTTCTTTCCGAGAAATTCCTGAACCTTATTTTCGCCGATAAGATCAATGCCGTTTTCAATAGCTCTGTTAATAAATACAGGCTCGACTGTTTTGGTAACAGCCATAAGCTTAATATCTTCCGGATTACGCCCTGACCGAATTGCCGCTTCGGCTATTCGCTCTCTTATAACAGAAATGTTATGGTCGATATTTCCGAATCTTTCCTCAATAGATAACCTTTCCATCAACTATATTAGTTCCTTTCACAATAATACTATCGTATACGGCGAGAGAACGGTAAGAAGACGTCTTTTCCTCATCAATGACTTTTTTACCCTTTTTATCAGTTTTATATGCTATATATTTTTCTGCAAGCACAAAATCATTGCCGTAATAAATAATATGTATCGGTGTAAATCTCGCAACGTTACCGCTGAGTACGTATACACCGTCGATTCCCTCTTCATTCTTAATGAGAGCATCATTGCTGATTCTGATACCTTCATATTCAGACACCGTAATAGTCAGCTTTTCCTTTCTGAGAACTGCAAGCTTTTCATTCAGATATTTACATTTTAGAGTGACAGTAACTTTACCGTCCTTAAGCTCGGAAACATTATGTACGGTCATAGGTATATTATCGATACTTCTTTCAGGAAAGTCAACATATACAGTTTTACCTGTCTTTATTGATTCTGCTTCCTCAAGCGAAATATCAAAAATAAGATACCATGTATGTTGCGCAATTATCTTACCGTATACATTTTCCGCAGGTGAAGCTGATGTGTTGAGCAGCTCATCACCTTTATTAGCAGATACCTTTTTATCAGCTACATCCTTATAACTTACTGTTTCTTCAAATCCGTCAACAAGGCTTACAAAATAACCTGCATATGGTGAAGTAATATACTGCTTTGACCCGACAACAGATTCAAGGCTTTTGATTTTATTCTCACAGTCAGTAATAAGCCCGTTGAAATCATATGAATTTCCGACCGCTATCTGCCTTGAGGTAACATAGCTGCAGAAGTTATCAATATTACCGTCCAACTGACTGTATTTGCTTTCGGAAATAAGTCCGACATAATCCTGAATGTTTTTATAAACTCTTGAATTCAGAAACGACACGTCAACCTTGTTAAGATTCTCATAATTCTTAAGATTAAATAGCGATTCTTTTTTCGCTTCAAGCTCCTTTATCTGCATATAAGCGTCAGCCTGATTTTCGCTATCAAAGCATACAGCAATATTATCATCTAATCCAACCGGTGCGCTGTCCTTGATGATAGGTACATATATTTTATCGGAGTTTTTATAAAGCACCGAGCTGTTTTTTTCTCCGTTTTCCCTGAATTCATCTCTGACCGCAAAGCCGGTTGCATAAATAATATCCTCCTGTGTATCGTTCAGAGCGTACTCTGTTTTCACTATAGAAGATTTATCAAAATACATTGCCTGTACAATATATAAAACAAGACACACAGACACAAAAATAAGAACAATAGCAGAAAATTTCTTGCTTTTGTCTGTTTTGCCTTTTTTGTTCTTCATACTTATCTCCTGTAACTATTAATTATTTCATAAGCCGACGAAACAAGCATATCCTTCGAAAGCTCATCGGCATATATCCAGTTGATTTTTTCGTTCTTTCTGAACCATGTTAACTGCCTTTTCGCATAACGGCGTGTTTCCATCTTGAGTTTGTCAAGTGCCTCGTTAAGCGAAACGATTCCGTCAAGATAAGGCTTTAACTCTTTATAACCGATAGCCTGAACTGCTGTTTCAGAAGCATCAGCTTCAAAAAAATCTTTCGCTTCATCAATCAGACCGTTTTTGACCATAATATCTACTCTCAGATTGATTCTGTCGTAAAGATACTGTCTGTTACGTGCATTTATACCTATTACACACCATTCATAAGGATTCTCTTTAAGGTGAGAAAGCTCACACTGTTCGGAAATCGTACGACCTGTCGTGTGATAAACCTCAAGTGCCCTGACGATTCTTTTAGTGTCATTGGTATGAAGCTTTTCTGCAGTTTCGGGATCAATAGCCTTAAGCTCATCAAAAAGAGAATCAATCCCCTCTTCGGCAGCTCTTTTTACAAGAATATCCCTTACTCCGTTATCTTCATAATCCAGAAATTCTGTATTATTGATAAGTGTATCGACATAAAGACCTGTGCCGCCTGCAACAATAGGAAGCTTTCCTCTCGACAGAATATCTTCAATGCAGTCAACAGCCATTTCCTTAAACCTTGCAACGGAAAATGTTTCTCCCGGCTCAAGAAAATCAATCATATGATGAGGTATACCCTCTTTTTCTTCTTCGGTAGGCTTAGCTGTAGCAATATTCATTTTTTTATAAATCTGCATAGAATCAGCAGATATAATTTCGCCGTTAAACAGCTTAGCCATTTCAATTGAAAGCGATGTTTTGCCCGAAGCAGTCGGGCCGACAATCGCTACAACGAGTGGTTTATTCATAGTATCACCGTTTATTGTATACGACCGAACTGTTTTTCAAGCTCATATTTTGAAAGCTCGATAAGAACGGGTCTTCCGTGAGGACAATATCTGACCTCATCGTCATAAAGAACCTGCTCGGCAAGAACCTTCATTTCAGCCGTAGAATTCTTATATCCTGCCTTTATAGCTGCCTTGCATGCGGCGGTATGATAGATTTTATCGATTTTTTCAGGCTCGGTATTAGTTCTGTTTTCGATAAGATAGCCCGCAATTTCAATTACAGTATCCTCTATATCGTCGCCCGATATAAGCATCGGACACTCTCTTACAATAACTACACCGCTTCCGAAATCCTCAACAAGATATCCTGCTTTGCGGAAAACCTCAAGATTTGATATTACCGTATCATATTCGGTTTTGCTTAAGGTAACCGTAACGGGAGCTAAAAGAACCTGACTGGAAACATTGTTTTCAGCATTCTTTTTCATTTTGTTGAAAATTATTCTTTCGTGAGCGGCATGCTTGTCAATAAGGCAAAGCTTACCGTCGTATTCGCAAATAACATATGTCCTAAACGCCTCTCCGAGAAGTCTTAAAGGCTTTGCGGCGGTCTCCTTTTCGTTTGCAGGAGCAAAGCTGACAGTCGGAGTCTGAACAACATCAGGCACCTTTATTTCATCAGAAACACCGATATCACCACCGATTACAAAAGCTTCTTCTATACCAGACTTCTCAGTACTAATCTCAGGAAGTATGGGAGCCTTTTCAACAATTTTACTCGAAGAATTGTTGTCTGTATAATCTTTTTGTCTCTGCTTAAAGCTGCTTAAAAGATCAGGCTCGGCAGGGCTTTCGGCAAAGGGATTTTCTGCTTCAGGTGCAGAAACAGACGCCTGAAATTCAGATGACGTCATTTTATTCCAAAAATCACGCGGAGAATTAGCTGTGTAATTTTTAGGCTTAGGCTCAATTCTGACAGGTCTGTGCATAGCAGACGCAGGCACGTGACTTTGTGACTGAGGTTCAATTTCCTGAATAACTATCTGCGGATTGTCAGGAAGAGTTTTCTGAGCGAGCCTCTGAATTCTTGAAAGGTTAACCTCGGGGGCCTTGTCAAGCTCCTCTATAGCACTTTTAACAGCATAATACACCGCTGAAGAAACTCTTCTATCGTCACTGAAGCGAACCTCAGTTTTTGCAGGATGCACATTAACATCAACAGTATGAGGCGGTACGGTTATATTGAGCACACAGCTGGGGAATTTACCAACCATAACCGTATTTTTATACGCATTTTCCATTGATGCAATGCAGGAACGGGATTTGATATATCTGTTATTAAGGTAAAAATATTGCATAGAGCGAGTCGGTCTTGCAGAATGAGGCTTACATGTATAGCCCTCAACCTTTATACCGTCGAGCTCATAATCAACGGGTAGAAGAGAATCAGCAAAAGCTTTACCGAAAACAGAATAAATGGCAGAAAGCACTTTACCGTCGCCCGGGGTTATAAGGGCCTGCTTACCTTCCCTGATAAATCTGATACTGATTTCAGGGTGAGAAAGAGCAATTCTGTCAACAACCTCTGCAACCGCATTAGCCTCAGAAACATCACGCTTAAGGAATTTCATACGGGCCGGTGTGTTATAAAAGAGATCTCTGACTATAATCGTTGTTCCGTCAGGGCAACCCGCAGGCTCATATCTCTGCTGAATACCGCCGCTGATAGCAAAAGATGTTCCCATTGACTCATCTGCAGTTTTTGTAAGCAGTTCTGTTCTTGACACAGCAGCAACAGAAGCGAGCGCCTCGCCACGGAAACCCAGTGTAAAAATAGAATTAAGATCATTTTCATCCTTGATTTTACTGGTTGCATGACTTATGAAGGCATTGGGAACATCTTCCCTTTCTATGCCGCAACCGTTGTCTGTAATGCGGATATAGGTTACACCGCCGTTTTTAATTTCAACTGTTATTGAGGTTGCACCGGCATCTATGGAGTTTTCCATAAGCTCCTTGACAACCGATGCAGGTCTTTCGACAACTTCACCGGCAGCTATCAGTTCTGCTATATGCTGAGAAAGTATGTTGATTTTTGCCATAAAGCCATCACATCCTTAAATTATTCTCCTCTTGCTTTTCTGACAAGCTCATGAAGTGTAGTAAGTGCTTCAAGAGGAGTAAGAGTATTAATATCAATATTTTTAATTGAGTCTATAAGCTCATCATCAACAGTTGACTGAAGTGAAATCTGAAGATCTTCTTCAGCATCCTCAACCTTAACTGAATTCATTATAACACGGCTGTCAGGGGTGTTCCTTTCAAGCTCAGTGAGAATAAGTCTTGCTCTTGATACAACAGAACCGGGTATTCCTGCGAGCTTTGCAACCTCAAGGCCGTAGCTTCCGTCAGCACAGCCTCTTACAATACGCCTTAAGAAGGTGATAGTATCTCCCCTCTTTTTGACGGAAATATTGTAATTCTTTACACCCTGAAGCTGCTTTTCGAGTTCAGTAAGCTCATGATAATGTGTTGAAAAAAGTGTTTTTGCACCGATTTTTTTCTTATCTACAATGTGCTCAAGCACTGCACGTGCAATACTCATGCCGTCAAAGGTAGATGTACCTCTGCCGACCTCATCAAGTATAATAAGACTATTTTTTGTTGCATTTCTGATAATAGTTGAAACCTCATTCATTTCAACCATAAATGTAGATTGTCCCGTTGCGAGGTCATCAGACGCACCAACACGGGTGAAAATACTGTCAACAATCGACAGTTCAGCACGCTTTGCAGGTACAAATGAGCCAATCTGTGCCATAAGACAAATAAGAGCTACCTGACGCATATAGGTTGATTTACCGGCCATATTAGGACCGGTTATGATTGCACATCTGTTTTCATCACAGTCAAGCTTAGTATCGTTAGGAACAAAAGGCATATCTCCGAGCATAGCCTCAACAACCGGATGTCTGCCATCTGTAATATTTATTGAACCGTCAGTTAAAACTGTCGGGCAAACGTAATTATTATTAATTGCTGCATTCGCAAAGGAGCAGAGCACGTCTGTTACCGCAATAGCCGATGCAGTTGACTGTATACGGTTAAATTCATCAGCTACTGACTTTCTGATCTGACAGAAAATTTCATACTCAAGCTTTACTATTCTTTCTTGAGCACCGAGAACCTTACTTTCGAGCTCTTTGAGCTCCTGAGTGATATATCTCTCACAGTTTGCAAGAGTCTGCTTTCTTATGTATTCCTCAGGGACTAGAGTTTTATATGAGTTTGTAACCTCAATATAATAACCGAAAACCCTGTTGTAGCTTATTTTGAGCTTAGGAATACCTGTTTTTTCTTTTTCACGGGCTTCAATTTCCGCAATAAATTTTTTACCGTTATTCTGTATATCTCTGAGCATATCAAGCTCTTCATTGAAGCCATCCTTTATAATATTGCCTTCTCTGATACTGAAGGGAGCTTCTTCATCAATAGCCGCATCGATAAGGCAGTAAATATCTGTAAGCAGGTCAAGATTTTCAAATTGCTGCTTGAGATATGCGCTTGTCGACTGACTGAGAAGCCTCTTTATCTCAGGAAGTCTGCTTATTGTCTGTTTTAAAGAATTGAGATCCTTGGCATTGGCTGATTCATATACAACTCTTGTAAGAAGTCTCTCAATATCATAAATACCGCTTAAAGCAGAGGTGAGCTCACTTAATCTTATGCTGTTATCACAAAGCTCACCGACAGCATTGTGTCTTCTCGTGATCTGAGCAATATTGATAAGCGGTTTCTCAAGCCATGATCTGATAAGTCTTTTTCCCATTGATGACTTTGTCTTGTCAAGCACCCAGAGTAAAGAGCCCTTCTTTTCACGGCTTCTCATTGTTTCAGTTATTTCAAGATCGCGTTTGGTTGAATAACTGATTTTCATATACTGACTGTCAGAATAAATGTTGACGTCACGTATATTATCAAGATTATTTTTTTGTACGTTTTTAAGATATTTAAGTACAACACCAAGACAAATAATTGCATGTCTGTTGCCGTCGAGTGAAAATGAAGCAAATTTATCATCACCGAAATGGCCTTTGCATTCATTAAGGCAGTCATCATACTCAAAATACCCATCATCAGGAACCTCGCAGCTTGCCATAGTTTTGCCTGAAATAAATTCTGAAATCTGCTTATCTCTGGCACAGGCAAGATTGAGTACAATCTCACTCGGAGAAAATACACCGAGTTCATTTATAACCGAGGACTGAAGCTTATTACCCGCTTCAAAAGTTGTAAGCTTGACAGAGCCGGTTGATACATCGGCAAAGCAGACACCGGCGCCTTCATTGTCAAAGAAAATTGACGTAAGGTAGTTGTTTCTGCCCTCCTCGAGCATATTATTTTCAATAACGGAGCCTCTTGTAATAATTCTTACAACGTCTCTTTTTACAAGGCCCTTTGCAGAAGCAGGGTCCTCCACCTGCTCACAGATGGCGACCTTGTAGCCGTTATTGACAAGTCTTGCGATATAGTTATCGGCAGAGTGAAACGGAACGCCGCACATAGGTGCCTTTTCACCGTTACCGCAAGCTCTGCCCGTAAGTGTAAGCTCGAGCACTGACGAAGCAATTTTAGCATCGTCAAAAAACATTTCATAGAAATCACCCAGGCGGAAAAACAGTATAGTGTCCGGATATTCCTTTTTTATTTCAAAATATTGAAGCATCATAGGTGTCATTTCAGACATACTGCTTTCCTCCTGATATAATTCCTTAATTTTATCTTTTTAAGATATTAGTGGCAACCGCTGCATGATGAGCACGAACCACCGCATTCGTGTTCGTGGGGCTTTTCGGGCTCACAGGTAGCAGGATCAGCACCGTTTACGCAAAGGCTGAGAATCTGCATAATGTAATTCATCATCTCGTCAACCTCTGTTCTTGCAGCGTCATAAGCCTGCATCTTTTCGTTAGCCATAAACTGACCGTAGAGTGCATTGAATTCAGCCTCATAGCCCTGCATCTTTTCTGAATCGGGCTCTTCCTTGCTTGCTTCAAGCTGATAGTTCATCTGAACCATCTGAATCTTGCCCATAAGCTCATTGAGAGCCTCATCCTTTTCATTTTCTTCTCTTGCCTTTGTAAATGCAAGATAGCGCTCATCCTGCTGAATTGCAGCGCCGAGCTCACGTGTGAGTTTAATGATGTCCATTTTAACTACTCCTTAAATTAAATTTATAATAGATACTCGTATGAGTAAATTTATACAGTTTCACCGTAAACAACCCATGTTTTACAGTTGGTAACTTTTACATCCGCAAAGCCTCCAATGAGACTTTCGTCACCCATAAATTCAATAATAACATTTCCATAAGTCCTGCCGGAAAGCATACCGTCACCCTTAGCCTTGCCTTCTACAAGAACACGATACGTCTTACCTTTCATATCAGCAGTACGTGTTGCAGCTATTTTTTCCTGAAGATCGGTTAATTCCTTGAACCATTTGCCTTTTTCCTCTCTTGAAACAGGGTCCTCCATATCATAAGCCTTTGTTCCCGGTCTGGGAGAAAAAATAAAAGTAAAGAGTGATGTATATTTAACCCTTTCAATAAGAGAAAGAGTATCCTGAAATTCCTTATAGGTTTCCCCGGGGAATCCGACAATAACGTCACTTGTAACTGAAAGTCCCGGCATTCTTTCGTAAGCATAATCGATAAGCTGAAGATACTTTGATCTGTCATAATGCCTGTTCATTTCCTTAAGTACTCGGTCGTTACCGGATTGAAACGGCAGATGAAGGTGCTTTGCAACCTTATCACACTCAGCCATTGCATCAAGCAGCTCAAAGGTGCAGTCTCTCGGATGGGATGTCATAAATCTGATAATGAAATCCCCTTCAATATCATTTATAGCTCTGAGGAGCGCAGGAAAACGAAGACCTTCCCCCTTATCCTTGTTGTATGAGTTGACATTCTGGCCGAGAAGGTTTATTTCCTTATAGCCTTTTGCTACAACATCTTTTACTTCAGCAATAACATCCTCGAATTTTCTGCTTCTTTCCCTACCTCTTACGTAAGGCACTATGCAGTAAGAGCAAAAATTGTTACAGCCGTACATAATCGGAATCCACGCTCTGAGATTACCGTCACGTCTTATTGGAAGACCTTCGGCGATATTGCCGTCAGATTCTGTAACGTCAAATACTCTTTTGCCTGTACAAAGACACTTGTATACGTATTCGGGAAGCTTGTGAGCTGAATGTGTACCGAAAAGCAGATTTACAAAAGGATAGCTCTTCCTGAATTTTTCAGCAACGGAAAGCTGCTGTGTCATACAGCCGCAAAGACCGATTATCATATCAGGTCTGATTTTTTTATATTGCTTGAGTGCTCCTACGTTACCGAAAACTCTGTCCTCTGCATGCTCTCGTATTGCACAGGTATTATAAAGTACAATATCAGCCTCAGATACGTCATCGGTAAAGCAGTAACCCATCTCACTTAGCATACCTTTAAGCTTTTCACCGTCAGCGACGTTACCCTGACAGCCGTATGTATGTACAAAAGCCTTCGGAGCATCAATAAAACGTGAAGACAAAACAGTTTTGACAAGCTCAGTATATTCTTTTTGTTTTTTGAGCTCCTCTTCGGGAACAAAATAGCATTTATCCAATTGTTATGCCTCCGTTGATTCTGAATTTTCGCTTTTTTTCAGGCTGTCACTTAACGAAACAAGCCTTTTTAATCTGTAATTAACCGCCGTACGGCTCATTTTAACGCTGCATAGCTCGCCTATTTGTCTGAGGCTTGCCTCGGGATTTGCAAGGCGGATTTCAGCAATTTCTCTTAAATCAGGCTCAAGTGTCGGGAATATATCCTGTTCTTCAAGATATGTAATCGCACTGAGCTGTTCATATGCCGCATCAACAGTACGGTCGTAGTTAGCATTTTCAAAGTTAGTTCTTCTGTTAGTAAGATTACGGACATCCTTATATATCTTGATGTTCATAATTTCCATAGCACTGTTGGTAGCACCCATGATAGTCAGAAGATCTTCTATGCTCTCACTGTCTTTTATATAAATGACGTTTACATAGCGTCTGACCATATGCTTAGCTTTAAGACCGTAATCGGTCAGAATCTTTAAAAGATCCATACTGAGAGTTTTGAAGGGAACAACGAACTCAATATGATAGCTTTTACTCGGATCGCTGGCTGTACCGCAGGACAAAAAAGCTCCCCTGAGAAAAGCGCCGTCACAACAGTTAAGGCTCTCACCCTCAATAACAGTATCGTTGGAAAGATTACCTCTGTCGATTCTGAGCACCCTTTCCTTGCCGCTTGAAGAAAAAGCCGAAAGAAGCTTTAACCTATCCTCAGCCGAAGGAAAATCAAGTGTATATTTACCTGCATCAGAAACGGTACATTCACCCATAACTGAACAGGACTCATTGACAACGCTGAGATATTTTTCTGCAACACCCTGATGATCAGTCATCAGAGAAATACCGCCTGAATTGAAGCTTCTACCGAAAAGAAGCATTCCGTAAGCCATTGCATGAACACAGCAATCGGGCATATTATCAATTTTTATAAGCTCATCCTTAATGTTTGACGAAAAAGACATCAAATACCCTCCTGCCTTAATAATTTAATTAAGAAATAACTCTTATTTCCGGCTCAAGCTCTACACCGAATTTTTCTTTAACGGTATCCTGACAATATTTAATAAGGTCAGTTACGTCCTTTGTAGTAGCATTGTCATAGTTGATTATAAATCCGGCGTGCTTTTCACTTACCATAGCACCGCCTATTCTTTTACCCTTAAGTCCGCTCTGCTCGATAAGAGCACCTGCAAAATAGCCCTCAGGACGCTTGAAAACACTGCCTGCGCTGGGATATTCGAGCGGTTGCTTATCCTTTCTTCTTCCGATAAGGTCCTTCATTTTTGCTTCGATTTCATCGTGGTCACCCTTATTGAGCTTAACTACGATTGAAGTGATGACGTAATCAGATGACGAGTAAACACTGTGTCTATAGGATAAATCAAGCGCTTCACCTTCAAAAAATCCTTTATTGCCGTTTCGGTCTATGTGATTACATCTGATAAGCACATCCTTCATTTCTCCGCCGTAGGCACCTGCATTCATAAAGGCTGCACCTCCGCATGATCCGGGTATGCCGTAAGCAAATTCAAGACCTGAAAGATTCTTTGATAAGGCATGTTTGCATACTGTTGTAAGGTTTGCACCTGCACCGATTTCAAGTGTATTCTCATCAAGCTCCCTGATAAAATCAAAGCCCTTATGAATATGAATAACAGGTCTGTTGTTAATGCCGTCATCACTTATAAGAAGATTGCTTCCGTTACCGAAAACAAAAGGCTTCATACCGATATCCGAACACTTCCCGAGCACCATTGAAAGTTCATTTTCATCTGCAGGTGCAATAAACACTGCAGCATTGCCTCCGGTTTTAAAAGAGGTATGATTCTTCATGGGCTCATTCAAGGAATATGAAATGCCGTTAGCATCAAGTAACTTAATAAGTTCTGTCAAGAGAAAAACCTCCGATTAATATTCTAAAAGAGCGGCGCCGATAATACCTGCGTCATTGCCGAGGGTTGCTCTGCAAAGAACAGTCTGAATTTCATGGCTCTTTGAGTAACGCATCTGTTCAACGTGCTTTTCAATAGGCTTGAGAAGTGTATCGCCCTCGTTGCAGACGCCTCCGCCGAAGCAAAGCATATCAGGCTGGAAGGCATTGACAATGTTAGCGGTACCGACAGCAACATAATAAATGTAGTTGTCGCAAACTTCCTTGGCATATTTATCTCCGGCACGCATACCGTCAAACGCCGTTCTGCCGCCTGCATTTTCAATGTTTCCGCCGCAAAGCTCCCACATCTTACTATCCTTATGCTCAAGCATAGCAGCCTTTGTCTGATTAACAAGAGCAGTAGCTGAAGCATATCTTTCCCAACAGCCGATTCTTCCGCAATTGCAAGGCTCACCGTCAAATTTAATTGACATGTGACCAAGCTCACCGCCTGCATCGTTGCAGCCTGTAAGAAGCTTGCCGTCAAGAACAATACCGCTGCCTACACCTGTACCGAGAGTAATTGCTATAAAGCTCTTTTTACCCTTGCCGCAGCCTGCAAGCGCCTCACCGAGAGCAGCTGCATTAGCATCATTTTCGATACAAACCTTAACATCGGGAAGAGCTGATTTAATGTATTCAACTGCAGGTACGTTATAGAAATCAAGATTGTTTGCATACATAATGATACCGTTTTCCTTATCAACAGAACCGGGAGTACCGATACCGACAGATTCGATATCATCAACAGTTATACCTGCATTTTCAACTGCCATATATATACATTTTACTATGTCATCAAAAATCTCTTTAGCAGGTCTCGGTACGTTTGTCTTTGTCTTTCCCGTACCGATAATTTCAAATTTATCGTTAATTACACCAACTGCAATATTGGTTCCACCTAAATCTACACCAATTCTATACATTTTTTTCACCTCTTAAAAATTTCCCCAAAGCTTGATTTCATCTTCCTGGGGCAGAATTGCATCATCCATACCGAGATTGTGCATAAGCTCACGTGCTGCATTGTATCCCATTTTTTTCTGTCTGTTGTTCATAGCCGCAATTTCAATAATAACGGCAAGATTTCGACCGGGCTTGACAGGTACACATGTATAAGGCACCTTTATTCCGAGAATTTCAGTATATTCGTTCTCGATGCCCATACGGTCATATACCTTATCACTGTCCCATGGCTCAAGCTGAATAACCATATCTATTTTTTCGTTAAGCTTAACAGCACCCATACCGAATATACGGCGTGCATTTATAATACCGATACCGCGAAGCTCAATGAAATGTCTTATGTTATCAGGAGCCGATCCAACTATTGTTCTGGAGCTTGTTTTTTTGATTTCTACTGCATCATCAGCAATAAGTCTGTGTCCACGCTTAATAAGCTCAACTGCTGCCTCACTTTTACCGACTCCGCTGTCACCGAGTATAAGCACACCCTCACCGTAAACCTCGACAAAAACGCCGTGACGGGTGATTCTTTCAGCAAGCTCAACATTAAGGTAAGCAATAGTTGCAGCCATTGAACGTGATGTTGTTTCCGCAGTCTTAAGAACAGGCACTTCATAACTCTGTGCCAAGTCAAATATAGCATCAGGACAGTCAAGATTTCTTGAAACAACTATACATGCAGGATTTTTTTTCATATAGTTTTCAACCTTGCCGTAGCGTTCATTCTGCTCAAAACGGTTGATATACTCTACTTCAGCTTTACCGAGGAAGTTGATTCGCTGACTGTCAAAGAAATCGTCAAAGCCTGCAAGTACAAGTCCGGGTCTATGTACATCAAGTGAGGTAATAAGTATATCAGCCGGATCCTTTGGCATGTACAAAACCTCAAACTGTAAATCTTTTATTATTTTGGCAAGTGAAACTGAATATTTCGCAGCCATTATTTCACACCTCCGTGTTGAATTGTCAGATAATTACCCTTCCTGCTTCTTCCCTTTGCTTTCTGAGGATCGCATTTTCTTCAATAGGAAGATCACATTCAAAGGTAAATTTCATCATTGGATGATTAGTGCTTTCAATTGCTTCACCGTCTTCGTTGCGAAGATTTTTTGCGACTACGGTATACGGCTTTTTACCTACCTCCATAACCTCAAGTGTATCACCCTCAAAAAAGCGGTTTCGCTGAGAGCAGTAAACAATACCGTTTTCCTGCTTTTCAGCAATAGCCATAACGTCCCATTCACGGTTATATCCGCCCTTGTAGCTAATCTGAGCATCATCAGACGGGTCACCGTAGAAAAAGCCTGTACAGTAATCCCTGTAGCTGATTTTTGTCATTTCGTCAACAATCCACTTCTCAGGCATAAAATCATCGGACGGATTTTCCATATAAGCATCAATAGCCTTGCGATATGCGTTGGTTACAACTGCAACATAATAAGCCGACTTGGCTCTGCCTTCAATTTTAAAGCTTGTTATACCCGCCTTTATCATTTCAGGTATATGCTCAATCATACACATATCCTTAGAGTTGAGAATATAGGTTCCGCCCTCATCTTCACCAACCGGGAAGTACTGTCCGGGTCGTTTTTCTTCAACGAGACGGTAATTCCATCTGCAGGGCTGAGCGCACTCACCCTTGTTAGCGTCACGGTTGACGAGGTAGTTTGATATAAGACATCTGCCTGAAAACGACACACACATTGCTCCGTGAACAAAGCATTCAATATCCATATCCTCAGGTATATTGGATCTGAGCATGCGGATTTCATCCATACTGAGCTCTCTTGCAGTAACAACACGCTTAGCACCCATTTTATAAAACGCCAAAGCTGCCGCATAATTAACAATACCGGTCTGCGTGGATATATGAATTTCAACTCCCGGTGCATATTTTTTTGCATATTCAAGCACACCGAGGTCCGAAATTATAAACGCATCAACACCTGCCTCTTTAGCATTTATGAGAAATGAAGGCAGCTGCTCAAGCTCATTGCTTCTCGGTAGAACATTACACGTAAGATAAACCTTAACTCCGTGATTATGAGCGTATTCAACCGCTTTATGAAGCTCGCTGTCAGTAAAGTTCGCAGGTCCGGCTCTCATACCGAATACGGTACCGCCGAGATAAACTGCGTCCGCACCGTATCTGACTGCGGCAATAAGTCTCTCCATATCGCCTGCAGGAGCGAGAAGCTCAGGCTTTATAATTTTGCTGTTTTTTACATTCATCAGACTATATCTCCATAAAGAACCTTAGATGTGTTTTCTTCGTGCTGTTGAGCCGTTTCCGCATAGTAAACGTTACCGGATGTATCGTGGCAGAAGAAATAATAGTTTACATCCGACGGATAAAGAGCCGCCTCAATAGCCTTGATACCGGGATTACATATAGGTCCGGGAGGAAGACCAACATTACTGTAGGTATTATACTGCTCAAGATAAATAGCATAATATGTGTCTGTAAACACGTTAAACGGCTTAAGATTTGTAATGTAGTCGGTAGTTGAGTTCATCTGGATATTCGGGAAGCTCGCAGAATCCTTAAGACGGTTGTGAATAACCGCAGAAATATCCTTCATCTGCGAGCCGTCCTTAGCCTCTCTCTGAATGATTGAGGCAATGATTATAATCTCATCCTTGGTCATACCGAGCTTATCAAGCTGTTCATCATAATCGTCTTTCCATTTACTGCTGAAATTATTGAAAAGCTTTTTAAGAACAGAGGATGCGGATTCACCGACGAAGAAGTCGTAAGTGTCAGGGAAAAGATAGCCTTCAGAAAGGAGATATCTTCCGCCCTTGGTTTCGATATCAGCAATAAAACCGTACTGCTCAGCAACAATATCAAGATTAGCATAAAGCTTATCAGCTTCACAAACCTCGTATTTTTCGATTTTTTCAAATATCTGAGCTATCGTCCAGCCCTCAGGGAAGGTAAGACGTACAGTATCCTTGGCATAATTCTGCTTAACCATAATACTCTCGATGATATTCTCGATACCGTCAGCAGATTCAAGATAATATTTGCCGGGCTCGTATTCAATAACCTTTACCTTGCGCTCTCCTGTTTTAGAATCTGTATATTCATACTGATCGTAATGTCTGAAGCGAAGGAAAAAGTCAGTAAGGAAAGGCTGACGAACAAGACCGCTCTCACAAAGAGCATCGAAAACCTCATCATAGGTTGCTCCCTCGGGAATTTCTACTATAGCGGTATAGTTACTTTTATCGCTTATAACAAGAACGTCATTAAGAAATCCGAGAGCAACCGAAGAAACGGAAACAGTTATTATTGAAATAAAGATAATACACACACAACTGATAAGAAGATTTTTGACTGTATTATATCTCTTTTTTGCCTTTCTGCGCTGCTCGTTAGTGGTAAGAGGTGCCTTTTTCTGTGAAGGCGCTGCTTTTTTTACTGTATTTCCTGTCTTAGCGGCAGACTTTGTTGAATTTCTCACGGGAACAGGCTTCTTTACTGCAGCTCTGTTTTTTGATGCAGCTGCATTGGTCGGGACTCTGCGCTGACCTGCAGAAGATCCGGGCTTTCTCTGTTGAGCTGACGATGTTCTTCTGACAGGCTCCGAATGAGCAACAGGCTGTGCCTCAGGTACATAATCATAATCGGCTATATGTACCTCAAACTTCTTTGGCGCAGGCTTATCCTTATTCATAGCCTTAGTTTCAATATTTTCGCTGAAATTACCAAGATTAGTAAACCCGGGTGTATTGTTGGAAGCGGAAGACTTACCGAAATTATTAAGATTGCTGTCTTCCGTATGGAAACGGTCATCCATATTTTATTCCTCCTTAGTAATGCTGAATATATATTTTTTCTTATCTGTAATAAGAATATTTACCTTTTTATCATATTGTGCCGCAGGAAGCTTTTCAGTAACACAATCCTCAAAGGCCAGACCAACCGAGAAGCAAGGATACTTATGCATATACCTGTCATAATAACCCTTACCGTAGCCCAATCTGTTGCCGTCAAGATCGAATACAAGAGCAGGAACAACTATCAGAGAATCCTTATCGGGAATTATCTCAGAGCATACCGATGTGTCGGGCTCCTTAATGCCGTACATGCCGCTTATAAGCTGTTCTCTGCCTGAGACAATATAAAACCTCATGCTTCCGTCGACGTCTGTACAAACGGGATAGGCAACAGTCTTGCCATCTTCAAAGGCTTTTTCTGCAATTTTATCCGTTGCGACCTCAGTACCGTATGACGAATAAAGGAACAAGGTTTTGCATCTTCTGAATTCGTCACTTCGGGTGAACCTGAATAAAATGTCTTCCTCACAGGATTCTCTTCCGACAATCCGACGTCTTACGGTTTTATAAATTTGTCTGATCTCTGCCTTATTCATAACGATTGAATGGTGCTTCTGATTTCATCCGCAATCTCTCTGCTTTTAAGAGCAGCGATAATCTCAAGACCGAATTCAACAGCTACTCCGGCACCCTTTGCAGTAATAAATTTACCGTCACGAACAACATGTTTGTCGCTTATTATCGCACCGTAGAGTTCATCTTCAAAGCCCGGAAAAGCAATAGCTTCCTTGCCGTCGAGAAGACGCTTATGACCGAGTATCTGCGGCGCAGCGCATATAGCACATATAAAAGCACCACATTCATCCGCAAAATCTATAGCACTCTGAACTGCAGGTGATTTCTCAAGATTTAAAGTACCGGGCATACCGCCGGGTAAGATAACAGCCTCGAGGCCTTCAACAAGAGTAAGCTCATCAGCGGTTATATCTGCAACAACGGGTATACCGTGGCTTCCCGATATGGTTTTACCAGTTACACCAACAGTAACAACATCGAAGCCGGCACGCTTCAGAACGTCAATCGGTGCAATAGCTTCAAGTTCTTCAAAGCCGTCACCGAGAAAGCAGTAAATCATCTCTATTTCCTCCTTAGTCAAGAGCAATGTTCATATATATATCGGTATATCTCCAGTCTCTTTTAAGAGCGGCGTGTATCGGATAGAGCATACCGTATTTATTTTTTTCTGCCTTTTCATCGTTAAAATTGTCATCAATAACATACGAGGCTGCATACTCATCAAACAAAACTTCATTAAAATAAGCTCCGTCCGAATCTCTAATGAAAAGCAGACCGTTTTTGTTTGCATAAAATTTCATACCTGAGCAACTGAGAACAGATACCGCGTAATCCAGGCTTTTATCATTGAAGCTGAAGCAATTATCGAGCCGTCTGTGTCTCTCTCGGAAATATTCATAAGCTTCAATTTCTTTCGCATCATCGGAAAACAAATCAGCTGGTGTATATATAGTTTTGCGGTACATAGCTTCTTCAAAGCCGAATTTACGATAATAATTATATAGCCCATCATCTGCGGGAACAAGAGAGATGAAATCAACGCCGTTCCGCTTGCAGAAATCAACGGCCTCATTGATAAGTGAAGCCATAATGCCTCTGCCTCTGTAATCATGTGCTGTTGCTGCAGCATACAGATACTTACCGATATAGTCTCTGTTTTCAAAGCTCAGATTACAGTCAAGAAGATATAGTGCTGAACAAAAATTTTCATCGTCAAAATCAGCAAATATATCGCAGGATGTATTTTCACTGAGAAAAATAAGTTCAGCAAACTCTCTTTCGTCACCAAAAACCTTTACCCACAAATCTATCAGCTTTTCTTTATCTTTACAGTTCAGAATAATTTTCATTTATATAGGTAGCTTCATATTTATCCGCTATTATAGCAGGATAATAGGAAAGCTTTGCCTTTCTGAGATTTTCAGAGCCGACGTCATCTTCACGGTTGATATACTTGTACCCGGAAAGCTCGTTCATAACGAACTGACGGTTAATCATCTGATAAGCACCTCTGATATCCGTATACGCTTTTTCAAAGTGAACACAGAATATATCATCAGAAAGCGGCTCGCCCATTGCGAAAGCAACCACTCTGCCGTCAATTCTCAGAAGTCCGCCGACGTATCCGAGACAGTCATACATTGAAAATGCCTTACGGATAATACTGAGCTCCTGTATCAGAGACTGCTTATCATCATGTCTGCTCAGTTCAAGCCAATGCTCAGCCATTTCGACACACTCATCGATATTATCACTACTGATTTTTTCATATGACCAGTTATAATTCTTTTCAAAGAATGAAATGTGATTTCTTTTAGGCTGATATTTCTTTCCTGCAAGACTGATAAGGTCCTCACAGTTATAAACATAATCACACACATCACGCTCAAAGTGAATATCAAATTTATCCGAGTAAAGTTCGCTGAGCATCTCAGCATTATCTTTATTCATGCCAAAAATTCCGAATGGCATACCGCTTCTTATCCCGTCAGCTACAATCTCAGCAAGTGCAAGCTCGTTATTACCGTTTCCGACAGGAAAGCAGTATTCAAAAAAGCCGTCAGTAAAGGTACACCTGGTAACAAGACATCCGTAGCAATCAGCAACCCTGATATCCATAACGGCAGTGTAAGACATTATATTACCAAATGAATATTCACAGGTCGGAAAATCCATTTCAGATATTTTCTTTTTTATCCACTTTTCGTCGCTAAGATGCGGACTGCGAAAATCAATCATTTGCAAGAAGCTTCCTTTTTACAGTATCAGATACAGCCTGTGAGATCTCTTCGAGACTAAGAGGCTCACCATCCTTGCCGCAACGAATAACTGTCCAACCTAATTTTTCAGCAGCATAGAGAGCTGCCTTGTGACACGATATCAGGTACTGAACGTCTCTTTCGTGCACGTCCTTTTTATTTTCATCTCCGTTATATCTTTTAGAAAGAAGCTTCTGCGAGATATCAACAGGCATATCAAGATAAATTACAAGATCAGGTTCGGGAATACCCATCTTTTTATATTCAAAATCCAAAAGCCAATCAAGATAACTATCCCATTCGCATTCACAGAGCTTTGTCATCTGATGAGAAGCGTTTGATGTAGTATATCTGTTTGCAACAGTTATTTTATCGCTGTTATATTCCTTTTCCCAATGCTTCTTATAGCTTGCATAACGGTCAACCGCATAAAAGGTTGATGCAGCATAAGCATTAACGTCCGAAGGCTTGTCACCCATTTCTCCGCCAAGATACATTTTTACAAGTGTACTTGAAGGGTCATTATAGAACGGCAGGTCAAGAGTATAAGTGGAATACCCCTCGCTATTAAGCCATTTTTTCAAAAGCTCAGCCTGGGTTGATTTTCCGCTGCCGTCAAGGCCCTCAATAACAATCATTTTTCCCATTGTTTATTTCTCCTGAAAATCAATATGTAAGAATAACGGCAAACACTCTGAGAGTGCCCTCGGCTTCTCTGTTAGCGATTGAGTGGTGTTGACCGCCAAGGCAAACACAACTGTCACCCTTACGGAGAATTTCGGTCTTTCCGTCATCATCGTAGGTAGCAATACCTTCCATAATATAGAAGATTTCTTCTTCATTTTCGTGTACGTGACCGCCTATTGAGCAGCCGGGCTCAAGTATAATTTCAGCGACAAGTCTTGACGCTCCTTTGTATTCGCCTTTATCAAGCACTTCGCGTATAACAACCTGTCCGTCACCGCCACGCATATTAACTTTTACGGATTCTGTAAAGGTTTCATTCCTTTTTATCATTACATACTACCCCCATTCTTATAATCCTTATGATTATATCAACTTTTTCAATTTTATTCAATGCTTTTTGAATATTTTTTTTATAATCTTTTGCATAACTCAATTGACAAAAATTCATTTATAAATTACAATTAAGTAAAATATGTAAGGATGTGTTTTTATGGTTAAAAACGGAGTATATATAATCGGTGCCACCGACTGCACTCAGGATGTATGTGCAGCATCCGGCAGAATTTCAACGCAGAGCGGAACCGCTCTGGAAATATTTGAAAGAAGCCACGATGAAGAAAAAAATACAAAGCTTATTGAAAAGGTTACCCGTTCGGGTCACACGTCAACCGTAGAGCACATTTTCTTTAATCTTGCTTTTGAAAATGTCAGTGTTGTTGTCGAGCAGTTTATGATTGAATTCAGACTTGCTTCCTTTACCGTAAAATCAAGACGTTATGTCGATTTTTCAGACTGCGGTTATCTTGTACCTGATTTTAAAAGCGATGAGGATAAGAAGCTTTATACCGACACGATGGATAAGCTTTTTGAGTCTTACGTAAGACTCACTGAAGCAGGCATACCTAAGGAGGATGCCCGTTTCATTCTCCCCTATTGCTTCTACAGCAATTTCTTCTGCTCTCTCAATGGTAGAGAGCTTGTAAACGTGCTCAATGCAATGCTTTACGGCAGAGGTAAAGATATAAAAGAAATATATGAGCTCGGACTTTCCTTGCTTTCCCAGGCGAGAGAAAAGGCGCCCGGCATATTCTCTGACTTCGAGGTAAAAGGCCATAAGTATAATGATACTTATGCTTTTGACTTTGATTTCCGCTCCGAAGCACCTTCAGAAGAGCTTTGTGAAATTCTCTCATACACCACCGATGCTGAAAAAAATATCTGCAGATGTGCATTAATCGAAAAATACAACTGTTCAACTGCTGAGGCTGACGAAATAATATCCCGTGACGGCAGTACTGAATCCATTCTTAAGGCTCTTACCTCTTCATCAAGGCCCAGAGCACTTGAGGCTATGTGTGCAACCGTACGCTTCAACCGTGTTTCACTTGCATGTCTTACTCACTTTGCTAGACACAGAATGCACGGTATCTGCATTCCCGACCTCATGAGAGCCAGAAGAGATGATTACGTCCTCCCTGAAACTGTCAAAGCAGATGCTGAGCTTATGAAAATTTACACTGACAGTTTTGACGCAATGAATGAGCTTTATACCGTGCTCACAAATAAGGGATTTACAAAGAGCGAGCTTATATACTGTGTATTAAGCGGTTCTACACTTGATATAGTAACTACAATGAATGCAAGAGAAATGCTCCTCTTCTTCCGCCTCAGATCCTGCACAAGAGCTCAGTGGGAAATTCAGGAATTTGCAATCGATTTCCTTAAAAAGCTCCGTAAAATTTACCCTGCGCTTTTCACTCTTTACGGCCCAAGCTGTTACATCAATGGCTTCTGCCCTGAAGGAAGGCTTACCTGCGGAAAAAGTAAGGAGATCAAAGAAAAGTTTTCGGTTCTTTAAAAAAATTGACTCAGTATCACAAACGGTACTGAGTCTTATTATTTATATCAACATCGGTTGAAGCTGTCTTCCCTCTGACGCAGCAATTACGGTTTCGTATGCTTTATCGAAGTCACAGACTATTGACCTTGGCTTATTTATGCTGTCATCCTGACCAAAGGGAACAAAGAAAAGGTTTCGGTAATTAAGAAGCTCACCTATATTTTTCGCAGTATTTGACAGCGCATCATTTGTCGAAATTCCTATTACAACAGGTCTTTCGTTGCGCAGATGCGATTTCACAGCAAGAGTAACAGAAGTGTCATATATACCGTTTCTGAGCTTTGCAAGTGTATTACCCGTGCATGGAAGCACCAGCATTATATCGGCAAGCTTCTGAGGACCAATAGGCTCTGCCGAAACAATGTCAGATATTATCTTTTTTTCACATATAGACTCAATTCTTTTAATGAAGTCACACGCCTTACCAAATTTTGTGTCAAGATTATATGCGTTGAATGACATAATCGGCAATATATCGATGCCCTTTTCTTTCATCAGCTTCATCTGTGCAACTGTTTTTTCAAAGGTACAGAATGAACCTGTAAGCGCAAATGCAATTTTAATATTAGAACTCATACTCTCACCCGCTAAACCATTTTTCTTATAAATTCAGCAATCCTTTCACCTGCTGATTCACTAAGATATCTGCCCGGTAGATTTGAACCGTCAACATAGCTTTTATCCAGCTCGTCAAAAACAGTAGCGGGAGCTCCGTACGGCTTGGATGCTAATTCAAAATATGTTGCGCCCGAGTCAATAGACGCTATGTCGCTAAAGGTAAATATATTTTCAGGCACAGTATTGAATATATAATCAAATAAATGCACCTTTTTGCTTATATCTTTAAGCATCAGCGTATCAAAGCCTATACAAGCAGCCTGAGTGAGCTGACATACATTTCTCGCACAAATTGTTACTTCAGCACCCATGCTTCTGAGAACAGGAGCCAATGCGACACTTATTCTTCCAAAGCCGGTAATAAGAATTTTCCTGCCTGTTATCAACTTTTTTGTTGAAGACAGTAATAAATTAACAGCCCCCTGCGCTGTAAGATAAGCGTTATATATCAAAAAATCTTCATTTGCGTTTATGTCCGCATAGATAATATTTCTTCTGTTCAGAATTTCAGAAGCCTCAGCAGAAAAGCCTCCGCCAAAAACAATGTGTTCTTTCGACAATGAAGTCAAAAGCTTTTCGATATCTAGTTTGAACTTTTCGTTTTTTGAGTATATATGTCTTCCGTTACGTGAAACAGGAACAGGCAGTACTATATACCTACATTTGCTAAGCTTTGTTAACACCCGACCGATATCATTGTTTTCATACAGACAGGCGTAGCCGTCGTTTAAAAGCAGATCACACAAATGACATTGTCTGTCGTCACCGCCTATTATCATAATTCTGTTTTCTGTCATAAGCCCTATCCTCCTAAAATTTTCAGTTCATTTTATTATATGAATTAAAAAATTTATTGTTATTTTTGATTTAAGTGTTTACTAATTACAAAAAATACAATATAATGTAATGTATAAATTTTAAGGAGTGATATTATGCACGAAATAGATATGCTTCTAAAAGAAAAAAAGCGTATTCATTTTATCGGCATAGGCGGAAGCGGTATGTGTCCCCTTGCAGAAATTTTACATACATGGGGCTATGAAATTTCAGGCTCTGATAACAATACCGGAGATAACATTGATAAGCTCCGTTCTCTCGGCTGTAAAGTAACGCTCGGACAGAAGCCCGAAAACCTTGAAGGAGCAGAAATCATTGTTTACACAGCAGCAATTCTTAAGGATAATCCTGAGCTTGTTGCTGCCAAGGAAAGCGGTATACCCTGCTTTGAAAGAGCAAAGCTTTTCGGAGCAATAACGAGAATGTACGGAAACTGTATCGGTGTATGCGGTACTCACGGAAAAACAACTGTTACCTCAATGCTTACACAGATACTCGTTATGGCAGAAAAAGATCCCACTGCAGTTATCGGCGGCAGACTCCCTCTTATTGACAGTCACGGCATCGCCGGCAAGAGCGATATTATGGTTTGCGAAGCCTGTGAATACGGTGCTCATTTCCTCGACCTTGCCCCTGATGTTGCTCTTATTCTTAATGTTGATGAGGATCACCTTGAATTTTTCGGAAATCTTGAAAATATAATCAAATGCTTTACCGACTTCTCTCTTCTTACAACGAACACACTGATTTACAACGGTGACGATACCAATACCGTAAAATCTGTAGAAGGTGTTGAAAGAAATAAAATAACCTTCGGAAGAACCGAAAGTAATGATTATTATGCTGAAAACATCACATATAACAGAGGCGCTTTTGCTGAATTTGACATAATGAGTAAGGGCAAAAAGCTTACAAGGGTCGCACTTAAAATTCCCGGTGAGCATAACATTACTAACGCCCTCGGCGCATTTGCAGCGGCGGTAAATGCAGGTTGTTCCTACGAAGAATGCAAAAAAGGTATCGAGGCATTTTCCGGCGCAGGCAGACGCTTTGAAATTCTCGGTGAAATTGACGGAATTACCATTGCAGACGATTATGCCCACCATCCCGAAGAGCTTCGCGTAACGCTTGAGGCAGTTATGAAGATGGGCTACAAAACCGTATGGGCAGTATTCCAGCCCTTCACCTTTTCCAGAACCAAAATTCTCTTTGATGACTTTGTCAGAGTACTTCAGATTCCTGATAAATGTGTGATGACCGAAATTATGGGATCACGTGAAGTTAACACCTACGGTATTTATACAAAGGATCTCGCCGAAAGGATCCCCGGAAGCGTATGGTTCAACACCTTTGAAGAAATATCAGACTATGTGCTCTCAAAAGCAGAAAAAGGAGACATAATAATCACCCTTGGCTGCGGAGATATTTATAAGGCTGCCAAGATTATGGTAAACAAGCTTAACGAAAAGTAAAATTTTTCCTTTGCATAATTCACTTTTAAAAGCACAGAATATTATCAAGCGGACAGCTTGAGCGTTTGCAGCTTCTCCGCCACGATTGATGCGGAGAAGTCCCGCTCAACCGTATAGATTTCCCCGTCGGAAAAATCCGGCGGGGCTTGTTATTATAAAAACGAGGCAAATCCTTCAGGATCTGCCTCTTCTGATTATAAAAGCGAGTCAATATATTCAGCAAGCCGTCCTACAGTTTTATTACTGATAAAATCCGATGACTTCAGAGTAACACCGGTATCATCTGCAACATCAGCTATAAGACACATAATTTCAAAGGAGCTCAGGCCGAGATCAGACTTGAAAGAGTCTTCACTCTTGATTTCGTCAGCCTCCACGTAGTTTTCAAGGATTGATATAAGCTTTTCTTCGTAAGCACACATTCCGGTTTACCGTTCCTTTCTTCATCAGTTATTTTAATTGTTTCAAGTATTTCCCCCACTGTTATATCGGGATTTTCAGCACCGATAACCATTGCTTTAGTTATCTTTGAATAGAGAAGCGAAAGGTCATATTTTGCTTCCGGCTTCTGTCTGTATTCGAAAATAAAATCAAGTCCTCCGTCAGAGATTCTGTGTACAACAGTTAAGTAAAGAGGAATCATTATTGCTCCATTGTTATACCAGATGCTTTTACATGTCAGTTTCATTTCTTCATCAATGGATGAAGGCTTTACAACAGGCTGATATGAAAGACCAAAGCTGTCGTAAGTCGAGTCGAACTTAGCATCCTTCGGCATTGATTTATGCCTTTCCTTCAGAGTTTCAAGGAAGGCGAGCTTTGAATGAAGATACATTTCGTTCTGAATCTCAGAAATATCCCTCACCGCATCTGTAAATGTTTTATCAGGCCCTATTATACTTCTCATAGGAAGGAAATTAATACGAAGACCACCTGATTTCTTTTCTGCAACAGTTCCTCTGCGGTTAATGATCATTTTAAAGGAAACATCCTTCTGATTATCATTGAAGCAGGAAAGGCCTGTTCTGACTCCCATTGAAATCAGTGCAAAAACCGAGAGATTTCTTCCTTCGGAAAGAGAGAAAATCTTATCGCTATCTTCTTTTGAGAGGCTAAACTTTATAACATCGGCATCAGGAAGACCCGAATGGATATCTGCAAACCTGTGTTCCGGATGCTTTTTTTGTTGCTCCTTCAGTCTGTTATCAAGCATATAATCGGTAAATATAGGCTCGTCCGTTTTTGCGAGCGAATTATACCAGAACATCTTATCTGCTTTATACTCTGCTGAGTCCTCATACGCAAGCTCTTTTTCGAGAACAGGAATATACGCCTTCATAGGCTTCGGATATGCTGCACCGCGTGTTTTATGAAGGTAGATTTCAATAATATCGTTTACAAAAACCTTAAGAGAATAAGCATCCATTGCAAGGTGATGTATTCTCATAAATATACCCTTATAACCATCTGCAAGATCAACAAGAGCTATCTTATGTATTTCACAATTGAACATAGGTATATTTTCCCTTGAAATTTCAGTAAGCACCCTCTGAGCATCCTCAAATGACATATGAGAATAATTCCACTCCTCGATATGTAACCCACTTTTTTCAGTTACATACTGATGGAGCTTAAATTTTTTACCCATAATAAAGCGCAGACGCATAGTATCACACCGTGATACAGCCTCATAAATTGCTTCCTTCATTATCTTTTTGTCGAGTTCACCCTTCCAATAATATCCGTATCCAATGTTGTTTACAGGGTATCCTGAGCCGTATTTCAACGACATAAGATACATCATCTGTTGAGAAGATGATAATGGGTAAGCGTTTACCGTTTCACCTGATGCAGTAATCATTTCGACCATTTAATTTGTCTCCTTGAAATAAAATTCTGTTCTCTTGATTTTACCGGTTGAAGTTCTTGGAAACGGATTACTTCTAAGATTGAAAGAGTCAATCTGCCGGTCCGAGCCGAGAGAAGTGTTGACTCTGTCAATAATAAGACCGATTTCCTCTTGAATATCATTTACATTCAGAAATGCTGACAGCTCGGAGTCAGGATATATATCAGCAACAATTTTGTCGTTTTCGGCATATACAATTATTTCTTTAACAAGTCCGTCGTCGGCAAACCTGTTTTCTATCTCCTCCGGAGATATGTTTTCCCCATTGGAAAGTATAATAAGATTTTTCTTTCTGCCAACAAGATAAACGTGATCTCCGTCAATATAACCAAGGTCTCCTGTATGTAAAAAGCCGTCCTCGGTGAAAGCTTCAGCTGTTGTATCAGCTTTTTTATAATATCCGAGCATAACTGAAGGACCTCTGACCTGAATCTCGCCATCAACAACCCTTACTTCATCGATACCGATGAGTCTGCCGTTGGAATATTTCTTTTCATCAGAAAAATCCGAGGTAGTGATTCTCGGGCTACACTCACTCATACCGTAGCCCTGCCTTGCGGTTATTCCGTATTTCTCAAATTCATCGATTACAGCTGCACTTAGAAAAGCACTTCCTGCAATCATTCTGCGGAAGTTTTTACCTACAACAAGCTCCGCTGATTCTCTAGGAGTAAGGGTCGGATTTCTCCTTTGGGTTATTCTTATTCTCGTAAGTATTGCTTTGCATATAGCAGGTACTATTCTCATAATAGTTGGCTCAAAAATGAGAAAGTTTTTATACATATCCGTCATTGCACCGTTAAGACAAAGTATTCCACCGTCATATATAGTTTTGAGCACGTCACAGGCATAACAAAACACATGATGCATAGGAAGTATGGAAAAGCTGACATCCTCATCATCCATACAGTATGCTTCATAGCTGGAATTTGCTGCAAGATTGCGGTTAGAAAGCATAACACCCTTTCGTCCGCCTGTTGTACCCGAGGTATAGATAATGAGTGCACAATCATCAGGACTGACATCAGCATCGGGGATTACGGCGTATTCGGAAGACGATGAAAATGCCCGGAATATATCACCGAACCATTTACGGTCACCCAGTGATATTATTTTGTTCAGCGTCGGACAAATTCTGAATATCTCCTCTGCTTTTTCCCTGAATTCTTCCTCGCAGAACAGAATTTCAATATCTGCATCCATAAAAAGAATATTTGCCTCATCAACAGTTATATCGGGAGCAAAAGGAACAACTGTATTACCGCTGAATATCATACCGGTAAGGCACGCAACATATTCATAGCTGGTCTTTCCGATGAAACCAATATTTATTCTGTCATTATGGGTAGTTCTTATATATCTGCTTACTGCAAGACAGTCTTCATAAAACTCACTGTAGCTTTTTGATTTTACCGTACCATCAACTATATAACGGCAGAAATCCTTGTCTTTGTATTTGGCTGCAGCGACTGAAACCAGCTCTTTAACCGTTTTAATTTCATTATACAATACAGACAACCTCCGCATAATAATTTTACTGACATTTAAAACAATATACCCCGGATTTATGCGATTTGTTGTGTGTTTGTAAACAAATTGTTTCTAATGCAACACTTATATGCAAATTTATTGCAATGAACGAAAAAAATCAGAGTGTACCAAAATACACTCTGATTTTATATTATTCAAATCCCTCAAAGGTTACATTACTTCTTTTCATAACGTCTTCATTTGAAATTACTGCGCCGGCTGAGGGAAGACTCTTCGATTTGTATCTTGAGGCTTTGACGAACTCACCATCAATATACTCTCTTACAACTGAAAGCTTTTGATTTTTCTTGACCGTAAGACAGGCAACACCCTGAGTGTCCTTCATCGCTTTAGTCGTAATTGCCGAGGAATCAACAATAAGACATCTGCCTCCGGTAGTTTCAAGCACAACCTGACCCTCTTGCTTCATATAAAGCATACCTACAAGAGGTGATTTGTCACTGTAAGCCTTAATCAGCTTCTTTCTGTTTGTTTTTGTAGCGTAGGACAAAAGACTCACCTTGGCACATTTGCCGTTTTCAAAGAAGAACAGCATAAAGCCCTCGTACTGCTTAGTCAGGACCATATACAGAGTCTGCTCCCCTTCTTCCATTTCAAGCTTTGAGGGAATATAATCACCAAGAACACTTGCTTTACTGTCTGCAAAGTCGGATACTCTGGCCTTATAAACCTGATTTTTGTCGGTAAAGAAGAGCAGATCGTTGTTGTTGGTCGTCTCGAAGCTCTGTATTATTTCATCGGTTTCCTTAAGCTTATGTTCACCGCCCATACGAAGAGAAAGAGGTGTAATCTTTTTGAAGTAACCTTCTTTAGTAAAGAAGAGATTAACGGCGTAATCAGGAATTTCTTCCTCGGTTTCAGCCTCTTCGATTTCACTTGTATAAAGGATTGAACTCTTTCTGTCGGAGCCGTACTTTTTGATGATATCGTTAAGCTCGGCTATAATGATTTTTCTTACCCTTGCCTTAGATGAAAGAATATCATTCATATCCTTGATTGTTTCTTCAAGGTTTTCGATGTCCTTGAGCTTTTTCAAAATATATTCTTTGTTAAGGTGACGGAGCTTGATTTCGGCAACATACTCTGCCTGAGTTTCATCAATACCGAAACCTATCATCAAATTGGGGATAACTTCACTTTCCTCTTCGGTATTGCGGATAATAGCAATAGCCTTGTCAATATCCAGAAGTATTTTTTCAAGGCCCTTGAGAAGATGAAGTCTGTTCTGCGCCTTGTTGAGCTCAAAGCTGACGCGTCGGAAAACACAACGACCTCTGAAACGAATCCACTCAATAAGAATATCCTTGACACCCATAACTCTCGGGTAGCCGTCTACAAGAATATTGAAGTTACAAGAGAAGGAATCCTCAAGCGGAGTGAGTCTGTAAAGCTTCTGCATAAGCTTATCTGCATCAGTACCCCTTTTAAGGTCTATCGTAATCTTGAGACCGTTCTTGTCAGTTTCATCACGTATATCAGTAATTTCCTTTATTGAGCCTGCTTTTACTCGTTCAATGACCTTGTCAATAATAGCCTCTGCAGTTGTAGTGGGAGGTATTTCCGTAATATCGATACAGTTAAATTCCTTATCGTAGGTGTATTTTGCACGCACCTTGATACCGCCTCTGCCGGTACGGTAAATTTCTTCCATCTCATCACGGTTGCAGAGTATTGTGCCGCCGCCTACAAAATCAGGAGCAGGCATAGTGTCGATGCAGTTGTGTTCTCTGTCCTTGATAAGCTCGATTGTGGTTTCGCAAAGCTCCTTGAGGTTAAATGAACAGATTGAGCTTGCCATACCGACGGCAATACCTAAATTGACATTGGCAAGAATTGAAGGGAAAGTAACAGGAAGAAGTGAAGGCTCCTTCATCGTGCTGTCGTAGTTGTCGACCATATCAACGGTGTCTTTATCTATTTCACCGAAAAGCTCTGCGCAGATATTTTCAAGCTTAGCCTCGGTGTAACGGGCAGCCGCATAGTGCATATCTCTTGAATATGCCTTACCGAAGTTACCCTTTGAATCAACAAAAGGCGTAAGAAGTGCTTCGTTACCTCTTGAAAGACGTACCATTGTTTCATAAATAGCAGCATCACCGTGAGGGTTAAGACGCATTGTCTGACCGACGATGTTAGCTGACTTAGTTCTGCCGCCTGAGAGAAGTCCCATCTTATACATAGTGTAGAGGAGCTTTCGGTGCGAGGGCTTGAAGCCGTCAATTTCGGGAATAGCACGTGAAAGAATAACACTCATCGCATAAGGCATATAGTTGATTTCGAGAGTATCGGTAATACGCTGCTCAATCATTTCTCCGGCATTGGCAATATGGGTATTTTTGAGAATATCCTTATCCTCCGTCTTTTTTTTATCAGTTGATTTTTTCTTAGCCAAGGTATTACCTCCTCTCAGCTGACATCGGTCATATCAATGTAAAGATGACCGTAGTTAGCAATATAATCCTTTCTGCCGGTAAGATTGTCACCGAGCAGAAGGTCAAATTTATCTGCAGTTGCCTGAGCCTCAGCAGGATCAATTTTGATAAGTCTTCTTGTTGCGGGATTCATAGTGGTAAGATTCATCATATCTGCATCGTTTTCACCGAGACCCTTTGAGCGCTGGATAACGTACTTTTTGTTGCCGATTTCCTCAAGAGCATCGGTCTTTTCTTTTTCCGTATATGCAAACCAGGTCTCATTACCGCAGGTTATTTCATAAAGGGGTGATTCTGCGATAAACACCTTTCCCTCCTTGATAAGGGTAGGAATAAGACGGTAAATCATTGTAAGGATAAGTGTTCTTATCTGATATCCGTCAACGTCGGCGTCGGTACAGATGATAATTTTGCTCCAGCGAAGGTTATCAAGAGAGAAGGTTGAAAGATTCTTCATACTCTTGGTGCTAACTTCTACACCGCAACCGAGCACCTTAAGAAGATCAGTAATAATTTCGCTCTTGAAAATTTTATCGTATTCACTCTTAAGACAGTTAAGTATCTTACCTCTTACAGGAATAATAGCCTGGAATTCAGAATCTCTTGCCTGCTTACAGGCACCGAGAGCTGAATCACCCTCCACTATAAAGAGCTCACGCTTATCGATATCCTTGCTTCTGCAGTCAACAAACTTCTGCACTCTGTTAGCCATATCGTTCGAAGATGCGAGAGTCTTTTTAAGGCTCTGTCTTGTGCTTTCCGCTCTGACACGGCTTCTCATGTTTACAAGCACCTGATCAGCAATTTTGTCAGCTTCAAGCTTGTTTTCGATGAAATAAACCTCAAACTGATGACGGAGAAATTCAGTCATTGCTTCTTGAATGAACTTGTTTGTAATAGCCTTCTTTGTCTGGTTGAGATAGGATGTCTCCGTTGAGAAGGATGACGAAACAAGGATAAGGCAGTCGGCAATATCCTGAAACTTGATTTTTGAATCGCTCTTTGTGTATTTACCGCTCTGCTTAAGATATGCGTCAATTTGCGAAACCAGTGCACTCTTGACGGCGTTATCAGGCGAGCCTCCGAATTCAAGGAAGCTTGAGTTGTGGTAATATTCAATAAGCTGTTTTTTGTTTGAGAAAGTAAGAGCAACATTAAGTCTTACTTTATATTCCGGAAGGTCATCACGGTCCTTACCGCTTCTTTCCGTGTTCCAGAACTGAACCGATGTAAGACCGTCCTCACCTGCGATTTCCTTTACGTAGTCGCTGATGCCGTTCTCATAGTAATAAACAAAGGTTTCAAAACCACCCTTGATCTGATTCTTTAATTCAAAGCGTACTCTCGGGTTGACGATAGCTTGCTTCTGCATGATGTTCTGAAAATACTCAAGAGAAATATTAATATCCGTAAAAACCTCAAGGTCAGGCTTCCATCTGATTTTTGTACCTGTGTCCCTTTTTCCGTAGGGTTCACTTGTAAGTCCTCCGATGTTTATACCCTTTTCAAAGTGAAGATTATACTTCATGCCGTCCTTTTTGATTTCAGCATCCATATATTCACTTGCATACTGAGTGGCACAAAGGCCGAGACCGTTAAGACCGAGAGAATATTCATAGCTGCCGCTGGAGTTGGTATTGTATTTACCGCCGCCGTACATTTCGCAGAAAATAATTTCCCAGTTTTCCTTATCGTATTTCTGGTTATAGCCTACGGGAATACCTCGTCCGAAGTCCTGTATCTCAAAAGAACCGTCGGAGTAACGGGTAACAACAATTTTATCTCCGTAGCCTTCCCTTGCTTCGTCGATGGAGTTTGAGAGAATCTCAAATACAGAATGCTCACAGCCTGCAATACCGTTTGAGCCGAAAATAACTGCCGGTCTTTTTCTGACTCGGTCGGCACCCTCCAGCATTTCGATATCGTTATCGGAATAACCTGATTTTTTTGCCATTTTATCGGTTTCCTTTCTTACATATTGGATTTAAACACAAAATATTGTGGATTAATCTACTTTTTTGCACAACTAATGAAATATTACACTATTTTTTCAAAAAAATCAAGTAGCTTCTACAAACCACTTTCCTTCATCTTCAAAAAGATAGGTTGTCCTGCCATTTATCATAACTGTATACCTTACAGCTGTTCCGCCAACCTTCATTGCAGTGGCTCTTCTTATATCGGTTACTCTATCAATATTATAAGCTTTTCCGTTTTCAAAAAATATACGTTCAGGTCGGTTTCTTCCCTCTTCGTCAACCCTGACGAGCACACTTACAAAAACCTTTCTGACGGGCATAATATCCGTCCTTTCATTTATTATTAGCCCTTAACACCTCTGAAATCCCGCATAAACGGGGTGGGCTTCGCATTGCTGTCGGCAGGTATTTTATCCTCAAGCATCAGACAACAGTTTTTTATTGCATCCTCTCCGAAACGACGGCGTAATTCGAGCACGGTATCTTCTATTTTCATCTGTCTGTCGTGCTTTTTATAATCGTTACAGAGATCCAGCTGCATAGGAGCATCCTCTTTTACTAAATTAATAGCCCTCACTGTAAGGGCTCTTACATCATGAGTCCATCGGTACTGCTTTTCAAAAAGCTTCATAGCCGCCGTAGCGATCTCAAAGGATGAGCGTGTTGCAATGGGTAATTCACATTGGAACTGTTTTGTAATAAGCTGATTGTTCCTTACGGATATCTGTATACCGCAGGCAATCATCCTCTCTTTTTTCAGTCTCTTGCCTAAATTCTGACTCAGAGAAAGAAAAACTCTCCACACCTGGTCATTGTCCTTCAAATCCTCGCGGCAGGTAATACCGTGGCCTATACTTTTAATGGCGGGATATTCTCCGTATTTTGCTACAGGAGACACATCCAGTCCGTTAGCGTTACGGTGCATATCGATCCCCACCACACCGAAATGGTATTTCAAATCCTCACCATTAAAAAGCGCAAGGTCTTTTATGGTTTTTATACCGAGCATATCAAGCTTTTTTGCTGTTTTACCGCCAATACCCATCATTGCAGAAGCCGGCAGTGGCCATATCTTTTCTCTGAAATCATCAGGTGTAACAGTACAGGTTTCATCGCGTCCCGCAAGATCACTGCAAAGCTTTGCGAATATCTTGTTAAAGGATATACCGACAGAAACCGTTACACCGAGCTCATTTTTAAATCGTTCACGTATCTCATCGGCAATCGCCCTTGCTTCGGTGTAGCTTCCGGCATAACCTGTAAGGTCGCACCAAACCTCATCAAGCCCCATAGGCTCAATTCTGTCAGAATAATCTGCATATATCTTATGAGCAAGCCTTGAATATTTTGTGTAGATATCAAAATGCGGAGGGACAACAATCAGATCAGGACATTTTCTCTTTGCCTTCCATATAACCTCACCTGTTTTTACCCCACACCTTTTAGCCTCTTCACTTTTAGCGAGAATTATACCGTGCCTGTCCTCCTTATTCCCTCCGACAGCAACCGGCTTACCTTTCAAATAGGGATTAAGACTGCATTCAATGGACGCATAGCAGGAATTCATATCCGAATGTATTATAATTCGCTCCACATCTGCACCTCCGAGAACATTTGTTCGATAGTATTATACTATTAAATTCAGCGTTTGTCAAGCAAACGAATATTCAGTTTACAGTGGATTACATGATTACGACAATCGGCATATTCTTTCGCTTCGCTCATTCCTTGTTCGAATCCCTCTGTATTCCTGTCCGCACACAAAAATAACAACGGCGCACAAGGTGCCGTTGTTATTTTTGGGTTTGCAGGTCAATTTAGCAGCAAGCAGATAAATTGGAAGTTATTGAGCTAAACGATTTCGCAACCTGTTACAATATAATATCCCTCTTGAATTGCCGAAAATGTAGCTATTGAACATAATACTACGCAGCTGTATTTTAATTCAATGAAATGTAGTGTCAAGGGCAAAAGAAACAATAACAATCCTGTAATCTTGTTCATCATACTGTGTATGGATATAAACTGTTTTTTAGAGACATATCCCAATACGATATTACTTATTTTTAAAATTGCAATCACAACACCCCATATCCATAGCCATTGAGGAATGTTAATTGTTGGCAGTATTTTAATCAGAGATACTGTCAGAAACATAAAGTCAGCTACAGTATCGATTTTCGTTCCGAATTCATTAGTGCTATTCGTCTTTCTTGCGATAGTGCCATCAACCATATCGCTAAATCCACAGATTATGTAAATAATGTAAAACTCTACTGAAAATGCAGAAAAGAACAATAACAAAACACTGCCAAAAATACGGCAAATTGTTATAGTATTTGCAATATATTTCTTCAACTTCACACTTCCTCAAATTTTTATTTATTTAACAAATTGTATCATACATAACATTAATTTGCAATCGAGCAAATAAGTAAAAAACGACAACCTTCTGTCGAAGATTGTCGATTTTTTTGGCCCGCCCAGAGAGATTTTGTCCCGGCGCTCCCGCGCCTATCGCCTCGCTTCGCTCGTTGCCACGTCGGCGAAAACAGTCCACCGGACTGTTTTCTTCCGCAAACTCCGTTTGCTCCCTCCTTGTTCGAATCCCTCTGTGTTCCTATCCGAGCAAAAAAACAACGGCACTACCAAGAGTGCCGTGTTTTTTGGCCCGCCCAGAGGGATTCGAACCCCCGTTCTTCAGAATCGGAATCTGCTGCGTTATCCAGCTGCGCCATGAGCGGTTATAAAATATAAGCGGCGGTATATCCGCCGCTGTTTATTATTCGGCCAAAGCTCTTTCAAGCCAAATTTTACCGATATCCATCGCACTGTAAAGACCTTTTTTCTCGGTTTTCTGTGCAATTCTGTCATGTGGTCTGACATTAGGGTCAGTATTGATAAGCTGGACAGAAACTCTGTCAGCCACCTGAATACCGTTAACTTCCTTTGTTGAAAGAACCTGAAAAACAACAACAAATTTATCACTCATATTACCGTAATAAATTGTATTGCCTTTTCTAACTAAAGGTCTTTCCTTATATGTCAGAAATTCATTCTTTTTCTTAGCAGCCATATTTAACCTCCGTATTATTTTGAAAGGTATTTTTTTACAAGCTCTTGAAGAAGCTCATCTCTGTCAAGCTTTCTTATAAGACTGCGAGCATTGTTGTGTGTAGTAATATAAGTAGGATCTTCAGAAAGAATATAACCGACTATCTGGTTGATCGGGTTATAGCCTTTTTCTCTAAGAGCCTCATATACCTGTGACAGAATGTCTCTCATTTCATCGGCAGAGCCGGTTTCAATTTTAAACTGAATTGTTTTATCTGTCATACTTCGCACCTCCAAAAGATGTAAAAATCAAAATATTTCGTGTAATATTATACCTTATAATGATAAATAAAACAATGGGTATTTATAATATTTTTAAAAATATTTCTTATTTTTTACAACAAATTTTCCGTTTTATAATGCTTATTCCCCACTTTTATCTTTTTTCTGTTTAGCTAGAATACCGGAAAGTGCGCCGTTAGAACAAGCAGATATACATCTGCCGCACCTTATGCACTCAGTGCCGTTGGGATTTTTCATAACGTCAACATTCATGTCGCAAGCCTTGTTACACAGGCCACAGTCTGTACATTTATTATTGTCCTTCTTTATAGTAAACACCGAAATCCCGTTAAATAAAGAATATATCGCCCCCAAAGGACAAACATACTTACAAAAAGGTCTGTAAATAACAACACTCAGAAGTATTAAAATTATCAGAATTAAAATCTTCCATCTGTAAAGAAGCCCTATAGCACTACGTAAACCTCTGTCAACAAGCATCAGAGGAACACTTCCCTCAAAAGTACCTGCAGGACATATCCACTTACAGAAGAAAGGATCACCCAGACCTGTTTCATCGACAAAAAACATCGGTATAATTATTACAAATAATAATAAAACTACATACTTCAACTTACGAAGATAAGAATCAAACTTAAACGATGTTACCTTTTTTATAAAAGGAATTTTATGAATTAAATCCTGTAACAAGCCAAACGGACACAACCAGCCGCAAACAAATCTGCCTGTCAAAGCACCTATAAAAATGAGAAAACCCGAAACATATAAGCTGATATTAAAATTACGTGAGCCAGAAACTGCCTGGAGGGCACCAATCGGACAAGATCCTATCGCACCGGGACATGAATAACAGTTCAGTCCCGGAAGGCATATTTTTTTAATGTCACCGGTATAAATTTTGCCCTTAGCAAACCCTATCAGATAGCTGTTGCTCAAAAACATCCAAACAGCCTGTACCAGATGTCGGAAACGGTTTATCTTTTTTAATTTATTCTTATTATCCAATTCCTATGCACTCCAGACATATACGTATTGCTTTGCTGAAAATAATAGCAATCTCTCCCCTGCTTACACCAAGCAGCATCATCAAAAAACCGATCGAAGCCGCTAAAACGCCGAAAATACGTGATTTCATAATAACACTCCCAACATATATTCTTATTATAGCATGAAAAAATTAAATTTTCATCTCTCTTTTTAAATATTTTAATAAACAGCGTACAATAATTGTCTAGAGGTGATTATGTGATAAATATACTTATCAAGGTAACAATAATATATCTGGCAATTATACCGGTTGTACGCCTTATGGGAAAAAGGCAGATCGGCGAGCTTCAGCCATCAGAGCTTGTAATAACAATCTTGCTTTCAGAGGTTGCGGCATTGACTCTGCAGAATCCGTCAACACCGTTGACAGTAAGTGTCCTGCTGATTTTTCTTTTGTCATGTTATGAAGTTTTTTCTTCAGAATTGTGCCTTAAGGTTCCAATAATCAGAAACCTTATTCAGGGCAATCCTGTTTTAATCATACGTAAAGGTAAAATATCAGAAAAAAATCTGAAGGCAATACGCTTCAGCATTGAGGATTTGCTTGAAGCGTTAAGATTAAAGGATGTATATGATATAGATGCAGTTGATTTTGCTTACGTAGAAACAAACGGAGCAGTCAGTGTTAAATTAAAGAATGATTATAAACCCCCGACAAAAATCAGTCGGAACACGCCTGACGGAAAACTGAACTGTGTTGTAATCGGAGACGGAAAAATTCTATACAGAGAATTCAAATACTGTAATATGACAAAGGAAAAGCTTGATAATATACTGAAAAAGCAGAGTGTAAATATTGCTGATGTTCTGCTTATGACTGCTGATGACTCAGGAAATTATAAAATCATAAAAAGGAGTGAGTCGATTTGAAAAGACTGATAGTAACAACAGTGATTTTTCTATTAATCATATCAACTGCAATCACTTCGTCATCATTCATAAGGATTAAAATCCGAAGGATAGAAAAACATATTGATTACTCTATATCACATATGAACAACGAGCCAGAAATCAGAGGACAAATTTCAACTGCAATAAAGGAATATGAAAAATCAATCACCGTGTTTATGATGTTTACAGAAAAAGAGCTTTGCTTTGATTTATTAAAGGAACTGAAAACAGCTGAATTTAACGTAGATAAAAGTAAGGAAAAATTATACGAGGCTCTTAACAACAGCAAAATAGTTTTAGAACGAATTTGTAAAAATCAAACGTTTGATATCAGAGAAATAGTATAAAAATATCATTACAAGCAAAATAATAAAACGCGGATATATCAAGAATCCGCGTTTTATATTTATTTCTTTTTACATTCAAAACAAACCCAACCGCCCTCTGTATGTCGTGCGATTATTTCAAATCCATATTTTTCAAATGCATCGGTAACATCGGTTTCTCTTGTGTCAATTATTCCTGAGGTGACAAAAACAGAATCATCCTTCATAAAATCTGCAACATTCTCACAGAACATAATAATAACGTCTGCAACTATATTAGCAACAACAACATCGTATTTTCCGCTGACTTTATCTGTAAGATTACCGTGAAGAACAGTATATTCAGGCTCCTTCAAGCCGTTAACTTCTCCGTTTTCTATAGCAGTCTTAACCGCAAGAGCGTCAATATCAACACCTACAGCCTTATCCGCTCCGAGCAGAAGTGAAGCTATAGAAAGAATTCCGCTTCCACAACCGATATCAAGAACTGTAGTTCCTTCAGTTATATGTTTTTCAAGAGTTTCAAGACAGAGCCGTGTAGTTTCGTGAGTACCTGTACCAAATGCTAGTCCCGGCTCAATATTAAGAACTGCTCTACCGTCAGCTTCAAATTCATCCTCCCATGTGGGTCTTATAAGAAGCTTCTCACCAACGGGAATGGGATGGAAATATTGCTTCCAGTTATTCTCCCAATCTTCGTTTTTGCACTGATTGAGGATAATCTCATTTTCAATATTTTCGGCAGTGTACCTCTCAGTAAGGAAAGCAACAGCCTCCATAGGATTTTCTTCCGGTGAAATATAGACATGAACTATAGCCTTACTTCTGTCCTTGGCTAAAAGGTCCTCGTCAATAAGGTCAATGTGAGCAATCTCCCAGGCCTCTTTTTCAAGGTCGCGGTAATCTTCAATATAAATTCCGTAGGGCACAACCATTGAGGCTATATCCCCTGCTCTTTCAACATCGTCAGCATTAACGCTGATTTTTACTTCTGTCCAGTCACTCATTGTTCATTCTCCTTATATATTCATAATTCACTTTACTAATACAGATACTCCGAGTCCGTCTACTCTGACCTTGTTTCCCTCAACACGATTACCGTAAATCGCCTTGGCATTGTGCCACTCATCGGGAAGATAATAGTCGATATCATGCTCATTTCTGTTGGCTATAACCATCAGCTTAC
>JAZNIH010000073.1:0-47884 GCA_045577395.1 Acutalibacteraceae bacterium
GTTTTTTCTTGATATTTGAGGCAAAGGTATTTTTTGCGATATTCCCGTCCTTACTGAATTAACAAAAGATCTCACTTCACAACCTAATTCATACTGTCTTTTACCAACATTTTCATCAAAATGTTTAATCTCTAAAAAATCTGAAATTTGTTGAGTATTACCGACTATTTTTCGGTCATCAGTCCAATACGCTCCTAAATTAAAATGTATATTCTTATTCTTTAAAGATTCCAATTTTAAGAGAGATTTAAACTCATAATTCAGTGTATCGTCTATGTCAAGAACTCTCTTTTGGGACTTACTAAAACTTTTGGAATATATTTTTATATGGTTTCGTATATCTTTTATTCGAGTTGCCATAGAATCTGAAAAAAAGTTGCTCCCCACAAGTTCCTGAAAAGATTGAACAAATAAAGCATAATATGGCACTATCTCCATCGAAAAAATAGGATCTGTTTCACTTTTAAGTAGAGAATAAATTGTTTCAACATCCTCTTGAATTATTAGTGTGGTAATAATTTTTTCCAATTCTGTTAAACTTGCCATATAAAAACCTCTGCTTCTTTACTTTGAATACTCTATTCCCATTGCTTTAAATTCCGTTCTGACTTGTTCTTTCCATCCTCCATAAGGATCTGCTTCTATGTACACGCAACCAGACAAATCGCCAGGAGCCTCTAGGCCTTTGTCATATAGTAAAATTACACGTTCTTCGCCGAGCTTGCCAAGAAAATACCCTGCTTCAAAAACAACATTCTGTCGTGCTCTCGGCAAAAGTTCATCTTTATCTTTTGCCTTACCTAAATCATCTGCCGTCATTAGAACTATTGCACAGCCAACGTCAGAGTTTTCCTTTATTTTATTGATAATAGTCTTTATTCCCATATTAGCCGTCAAATGAAGAATAATCGGGTCTAAATCTAAAGACCTAAGCCAATTTGCCATTTCAAATTTCAATCTTTCATCATGTCCGTGTACGATAAATACTTTCTTATTGCTCATTTCTGATTCCTCTACAAACTCATCACTTGTTATGTCTAGCAGATAACCATCTAGATTCTCTTTTAAAATTAATAATTTTGAACTTACATCCTTAAACACTTTTTTGTCGTGCCATCCACCAAAAGAATCGAAAGCAGATATTATTTCAGTGATAAATTCATCTTGCTTTAATTTTCTCAATTCAAAGAGTACTCTATTTTTCCACTCAATAAACTTCTCATCACTCGCTATAACTTCTACTCCTGCAAAAGAAGGCATTAAATGTTCTTCCAACTCTGGGATCATATTTATAAGTTTTTCTATTTCACTTATGGAATCACCATTTTCTGTTCTGAAATTCACTTCAAAATACCCAAAGCTTTCATCTGCGATATAAATATATCCACCGTTAACATCTAAATTCCTGACATATCCTCCCGCTTCCAAAATATCAAGTGTTGATTTTAAACGACCATAATCCTGTTTTTCTAAATTAATAATACTGCCCTTTTTCAAATTACAAAGTTCTCGATATTCTGATAATACTTTTTTGATATGTTCTTTATTCATAACAATTCACACCTCCAACTCGCCACTCATCAGTTTAGGCAACAGACGATCACGAGCTTCTTTTAGTTTACAATTCTGTTTATTGAGAATAATTATCTTTTTTATAATGGGCTGAACATTCATTTCAAACTCTTTTAATTTGTTATCATCAGGAATAACAATCTGCACATTTGAAGTTCTGATAGGGCTCAAATTTTGTTGAGCTGCTCCATTAGCTAAATTGTTCATTTCGTCAAACATATCCTTACTTCTGAAAAGACAATAGGCATATGCCGGATATTCTGATTTCAATTTTGCAACTCGCTGGTTTAATAAATAATTATCGCCCACAACCAAACAAACACGTCCTATATTTCCTGTAAGAGATAGCAGAATATCGCCATCATACAATTCACAATGTTCAGGCATTTTAGATGGTATGTCAACTATTCTGTTAACGTTGTCGCCATCAAAATGACCGTCTTGAACATTTTTTATTGTGACTATTTTATATTCTCCTTTATCATCAAACGAATCACTTTTGAAAGCATAACCGCTTAATAATGAAACTATTGAAGCAACCGCATCTTTCCTCCACCCCTCAGGGACACCATCAACGATTTTTGTGTTTTCGTGACCTGGGAAGCGAAGGTCAACAAACCACTCTTTATAAAGTCGTTGTGCCGCTTCTTCAAGAAGTTTGATTTGCTTTTGGTTGTTTTCGATGAGGTCGTCGTATGTTGAAAGTACATCAGCAATACGATTTTGCTTTCCTAAAGGCGGCAAATAAATTTTTATAGAATTAAAAGCTCCATGAGGTAAGTCTGGTTGTGCAGCACCAGATGCTAAATTGTTTGCTTTTGTATAAAAATCTTTGCTTTGTAATGCATAGTATAAATACTTCCTCAGCAACACCTTTTCATTATTAGGTGTAACGGTAAAACAGTTATTATGTACTACTCCGTATTGATTAATAAAAACCAACCCAACTTGTCCTGTTCTCGTATAAATAATATCATCAGATTTAGCAATAAAATGTTCAGGAATTGTATCCTTCACAAAAACGTTTCTGCTACCATCCTTCATATCAGCAATTCTCAACAAAGGCAAATCTGTTTTTTCATCCGCCATATGATGCTTTGTGTTTTTATTAATCGCAAAACCCTGTTTAAGAGTTACTACAGAACCAATTTCAACCTGACTATACCTCATAACCCCAGCTCCTCCATATTTTTGGAGATAGTTGCCATAAGGTCGTTTGACTCTGCCTGTAAAGCGAGAAGCTCACTGTGTATCTCTGCCATACGCTCTGCAAAATCTACGCCATCATCCTCAGTGGGTGCAACACCGACATAAGCACCCGGTGTGAGTGAGTAGCCTTTGTCCTTGACTTCGCCGTTTATGTCCGCAACCTTACACAGACCGAGAATATCCTTGTATTCTCCGTCACCGAATTTCTCTGTGAGCCATATAGCTTCTTTAGCAATAGTTATTTCGGCATTTTTTGCCGCTATCAATTCATCATAATGAGCCTGAACACGCTTTTTATCATTACGGGCAGCGTGTTCAACCTCTGTCTTAGCTCGTCTCTGTAATTCAGCAAGGTCTTCCTTAAGAAGCTCGTGAATCTCTTCGAAGGTTCTCGCTTTTCCTAAAATCTGCTGATATTCATTTATCAGAGCCTGATACTTCTCTGTCTCTCCACGGTACAACCAAACAATAGCGTTAAGGTTTTTCATCTGCCACTCGGACCACTCATTGAGAGTACGGTCAATCTGGGTATAGTAATTTCTCGCATCAATAAAGAGAATCTTATCCTTGTTTTCTTCTCGCTTCGCCTTGTCAAAGAACCAAAGAGTACAGGGAAGACTCTTTGTGTAGAAGAAGTTGTTACCTACGGAAAGCATAACGTCAACATCGCCTGTCCTGATAAGCTCCTCACGGATATTCTTGTCCTTACCCTGACTGTCTGTAGCAGAAGAAGCCATAACAAAGCCTGCTCTGCCTGTCTCTTTCAGGTAAGCGTGGAAATATGAAATCCAGAGATAGTTCGCATTGCCTATCTCTTTGTTTTTATTAACGCCGGGCAGACCGAAGGGAAGACGACCTGCGTTCTGTGCCGTCTCTGATTTAACCTTGTCAACATTAAAGGGAGGATTCGCCATAACATAGTCACACATACCCTCAAGGTTATGTGCATCGTGATAAAAGCTGTTTGCCTCGTCACCGGAAACAATCTTTGCAGTAAGACCGTGAACAGCCATATTCATAATACAGAGCTTTGCGTTATACTCTACCTTTTCCTGACCGTAGAAGGTCATTGCAGTGTTGGCATTTGCACCGTACTGCTCAATAAAATCTGCAGATGAAACGAACATACCGCCACTACCGCAGGCAGGATCAAGAACAGTACCGTGACTCGGCTCAATGATATTAACTATCATTTTAACCAATGATTTCGGGGTGAAGAAAACACCGTCATCAGATGCCACAGCAGGTGCAAATTTATTGAGGAAATACTCGTAAATTCTGCCGATAATATCATCCTTAACCTCGTTAAATGCCTCGTTATTGAAAATACGGAGAAGCTCTCTCAAAAGATCATTCTGAAGAATTGTATAGTTTTTGGGAAGAATACCCTTAAGCTGAATGGACTGTCCTTCAATAAGCTCCATAGCCTTATTGATAGCCTGTCCCATATCGGTATTATCGGGAAGGTTGAGCAGATAGTCATATCTTGCCTCTTCGGGAAGGAAGATGGCACTTTTAGTTTTGAAATCATCAGCTTCAACGGGAAGAACTCTGCCGTTACGAACAGGTCTGTCCTTTAATATATCTGCTTCAACAAACTTAAAGCGGCTGTAAGCATATCTTAAAAATATAAGGCCAAGCACAGGCATACAATACTCCTGTGAGGTTACTTTTGAATCGGCACGAAGAAGGTCTGCTGCCTCCCATAATTCTTTTTCAAGTGTACGGATGTTTACCATTCTGAACTTTCTCCTTTTTTCACTGCAACAAGGTATAGTTATACATAGTGAATTATACTACATAAAATCTTTTTATGCAAGAAAATTCGAGGGTTTGTTTACGACCTGCGAGACGATAAAAGGACTTTATATTTATATAGTGTCAAAAAGTGGGAAAAAGTAACGAAAAAGAGAAATCCGCCAGTAAGAATTAACTTACTGACGGGTTAAACAATCATGTTTTTTAGTTAAGGCAAAGTAAAATTCTGTCTAATATGTCAATGACTTCAGAATAACTTTATATACTGCAAGCAACAGAGTGACTTTATCGGGACTAACACATTCTTTTTAAACAACTTTTTCGTTGTGCTTATCTTTACACTACATTTTCCCCCATAACTAAAAATCCTAAAAATTGGTCGGTTATCCTCTTGAATCTGCAGGGTATAACCGCCAATTATTGTTTTTCTACGGGCAAAAAGTGAAAAATTTTACTTGTGAGAGAAAATGTTTTTCACTTCAAATCTATCATAGTTGCCTTATTTCATATATTATAGAACCTCATCTGTACGAATTGAATCAGTATTTCGGTTACTATAAAGAAAGTCTCGTTCTCTTTGAAAAAATCTTTCAAAATTACGACAATTACAAATGTGACTCCATCGCTTTATGGATTAGCGTCGTGGCAATGATAGATGATTACATTGTCCGCTATAATGAAATTCTAGCAACTTTTGAAGCATTATAAAACTTTGCCTCAGACCACTCAAAAACGGATGGTCTGAGGCCTTATTTTTTTATAATTCGATTTCTTGTAAAGTTTTGTAAAGTTTTTCGGCTCAAAAACGCAAAAAATCACCTGCTCATTTCCTGAACAGGTGATTTGCTAAAAGGCTGAAAAACCTTTATTTATCTATTACTTTGAAGCCTCTTCAATAGCAACTGCACATGCAACGGTCATACCAACCATGGGGTTGTTACCTGCGCCGATAAGGCCCATCATTTCTACGTGTGCGGGAACTGATGAGGAGCCTGCAAACTGAGCGTCTGAGTGCATTCTGCCCATTGTGTCTGTCATACCGTAGGAAGCGGGGCCTGCTGCCATGTTGTCAGGATGAAGTGTACGGCCTGTACCGCCGCCTGATGCAACTGAGAAGTAGCTTACGCCGTTCTCAACACACCACTTCTTGTAGGTACCTGCAACGGGATGCTGGAAGCGGGTGGGGTTGGTTGAGTTACCTGTGATGGAAACACCAACGTTTTCAAGCTTCATGATAGCAACGCCTTCGGGTACGTTGTCTGAGCCGTAGCACTTAACCTTAGCTCTGTCGCCGTTTGAATAAGCTGTTTCCTTAACAACCTTAACGGTTTCTGAGTAGGGATCAAATTCGGTCTGTACATATGTGAAGCCGTTGATTCTTGAGATGATCATAGCGGCATCCTTGCCGAGACCGTTGAGGATAACGCGAAGGGGCTGAGTTCTTACCTTGTTAGCGTTGAGAGCGATTTTGATAGCGCCTTCAGCAGCTGCGAAGGATTCGTGACCTGCAAGGAAGCAGAAGCACTCTGTTTCTTCTGAAAGGAGCATCTTGCCGAGGTTACCGTGGCCGAGACCAACCTGACGGTTGTCAGCAACTGAGCCGGGGATACAGAAGCTCTGAAGACCTTCACCGATAGCTGCAGCAGCATCAGCAGCCTTTGTGCAGCCCTTCTTGATTGCGATAGCGCAACCAACTGTGTATGCCCACTTTGCATTTTCGAAAGCGATGGGCTGAGTTTCTTCTACGATTTTGTAGGGGTCGATGCCCTTAGCAGCGCAGATTTCCTTGCATTCTTCAACTGAAGAAATACCGTATTCCTTAAGAACAGCAAGAATTTTTTCAATTCTTCTTTCGTAGTTTTCAAATAATGCCATGTCCGTTTACCTCCTTATTCCTTACGGGGATCGATATACTTAGCAGCATCAGCGAATCTGCCGTAAGTACCCATAGCCTTGTTATAAGCTGTTGTGGGATCGTCGCCCTTCTTGATGAAGTCTGTCATCTTACCGAGAGAAACGAATTCATAGCCGATAACCTGATCGTCAGCGTCAAGAGCCATTCTTGTAACATAGCCTTCTGCCATTTCAAGATAACGAACGCCCTTAACCTTTGTGCCGTACATTGTACCAACCTGTGAACGAAGGCCCTTACCGAGGTCTTCAAGACCTGCGCCGATTGAAAGACCGTCCTCTGAGAAAGCGGACTGGCTTCTGCCGTATACGATCTGAAGGAAGAGCTCGCGCATAGCGGTGTTGATAGCGTCACAAACAAGGTCTGTATTGAGAGCCTCAAGAATTGTCTTGCCGGGAAGGATTTCACTTGCCATAGCAGCTGAGTGAGTCATACCTGAGCAGCCGATTGTTTCAACAAGAGCTTCCTCAATGATACCGTTCTTAACGTTAAGTGAAAGCTTACATGCGCCCTGCTGAGGTGCACACCAGCCTACACCGTGTGTGAAAGCGGAGATATCCTTGATTTCGTAAGCCTTTGTCCATAAGCCTTCCTGAGGAATGGGGGCGGGGCCGTGGTTCGGTCCTTTTTTGACCGTACACATCTGTTCAACTTCATGTGAATAATTCATGTTGTTCATTTGCTCCTTTCGGAATATATTATTGGTTTTATTTTTACCACTATTTATAATATCAAAAAAAAAACACACTTTCAATAGTGATTGCATATTTTTTTAGGATATGGCTATGTATTTTTTTATATATAAAGGCAGGGCACCCGCCAAAAGCAGATGCCCTGAAGATTGTTTATTTGATTTTCATCTTAACAGGATTGCCGTAGCTGCTGTAAACATATCCGTCAGCCGTGCTTTTATAGGCTCTGATCTTGAAATAGTAAGTACTTCCGCTCTTAAGACCGTTCTTGCTTGCACTTACGGCATTCGCCTTATAGTTGCTTATCTTTGTGTATTTTCCGTTTTGTGCGGTAGAATACCATATCTGATATCCTGTTTCACCGCTTACGTTATTCCATGTGAATGAAGCTGTGCCTGTCTTAGTTGATGTAACCTTGAGCGTAGGTGTTGCAGGGCTGGTTGTAGTCGCAATTTTCATCTCAACAGGAGAACTGTAATAGCTATAAACATATCCGTCAGTCGTGCTTTTATAAGCTCTGATCTTGAAATAATATGTCTTTCCGCCAGTCAACCCACTCTTGCTCGCACTTACGGTGTTTGCCTTATAGTTGCTTATCTTTGTGTACTTTCCGTTTTCTTTAGTTGAATACCAGAGCTGATAACCTGTTTCGCCGCTTACGTTATTCCATGTGAATGAAGCTGTGCCTGCCTTAGTTGATGTAACTTTAAGTGTTGGTTTTGCAGGTCCGGTTGTAACCGTAATTTTTACATATTTTTCAGCAAAATACAATTTTCCGTTTATCTTGTTATAAGGTCTGACGGCAAGAGTATGGGTTGTACCCTCATCGAGAGAAAGGTGTGCACCCCACGCGCCCCAAGGAATATCCACAAGCTTTTTCCAAGATCCGTCAACACGTCTGAACACTCTGTAAGCAGTGCAATCAACATGACGATTCCATCTTATGCCGACATATCCGCCTCTTATACTGTAAATCGAATAACTATCGAAATTTTCCGGAATGTAGCTTCTGCTCTCTGAGAAAGCTTCAACACTATCGGGAATAGTGATATAGTTAGTGTTACAGTCTTTGAAGGAATGTTCATCTATATATTTGACTGTGTTTGTTAAGTTAATAGTTTTGAGGTTTGTACATCCTGCGAAAGCGTAGTCTTCAATTGTGACAGTTTCCGGAGACAGAATTACAGTCTTAAGCTTATCCAAATCATAGAAAGCCGCTGTAGGTATAGTCGTAATATTATCAGGAAGAATTATGATCTCTGCATTTTCAAAAGCAACAAAACAAGCAGGCTTTAGCTCCTTGACACTTTTATCAACAATAACTACTTTTGCTGCAATTGCAGCTCTGCCTGCTATTGCATTCGGCTCATAGTCCCAGAATTCGACTCCGTCGCCTTCCCTATCCTGATCACTAACAACACAACTTTCTTCTTTGATGTTACCTATTATTACATTTTTATTACTACTTACACTATAGGGATAAAAAGCCTCAGGATAAAGAGTTCCGCCTGTTCCGTTTATCGTCATAATACCTGTGTCTTCATCATATTTATATTCAATTTCACCTTCACGGGCATCTGATAAAGCGAATGCACTGGTACAAAATATCATTGTAAGCGCAAATACAGAGCATATAAAAAGCAACTTTGATTTGATCTTTTTCATAAAAAATTCTCCTTCATGTATTTATTTGTGCTTAAATTATATCATCTTTACAAAATAGCATCAAGACCATTTTGCTATAAAAACAATATGCTCACCGATTGAGCCTGTTTGCGAGACAAAGTTGCCTGTGAAAACATATAAATCATCAGCTGAATTTGCTGACCAATAGGGATTTGAGTTGTTTTCATCGGCATATCTCCAAAGATTTCTTTCTAATATAAAAATCCTTCTTTCTTACTTATAATTTACTAACCTTTACCTCCTTACATATATTACGTCTTCATTTTTAAGAAAAGTAACAAAATTATTTTAAAAAAATTTGTTTTTCCTCTGACCCATCTACATTATAGGTCAATTTCACCCTAATGTCAATAGGTCAATATGCCATAATATATTTGGTGATTATTATGAGCAGATTAAAAGAATTGCGAAAAGAAAAAGGTCTGACACAGGTGCAGATTCAACTGATTACAGGCATCGACCAGAGTGATTACTCAAAAATTGAAAACGGTAAAAGATATTATACCTTTGAACAGTGTAAAAGAATAGCCCTTGCTCTTGACACGAGCATGGACTATCTCGCAGGGCTTACCGATGAAAAAAAGCCCTATGAGAGAGCAAAGTAACATAAAAAACTCCGACTTGAGCCGGAGTTTAATTTTTTATTCCTTTTTTGTTCCGCAGCAGCCCGAACAGCTTCCTGATGAGGGACAACCGCAGCAGCCCTTGCCGTTCTTTTTATCCTTGCGAAGCTTTACGATTATTCTGATAAGCACAAGGCACAAGGTCGATGCAACGGCAATAGTACCGCTGTTTGAAGTTAAAAATTCAATCATTTCTTTACCGCCTTTCGGTTTACGGGTCTGAACATCATAAACAGAAGTCCTGCAAGGACGAGTGCCGCCGCCGCAAGTCCGACGTATGAGCCCTCACCGCTGAAAAATGAGCCGAACTGATTAATGATAAGTGCGATGCAATATGCAAAGCCGCACTGATAACCTATAGCAAAAAGTGTCCACTTCCAGTTGTTCATTTCACGTCTGATAGCACCCATAGCCGCAAAGCAGGGAGCACAGAGAAGGTTGAATACGAGAAATGCAAATGCCGATACAGGGGTGAAAATATTCTGAAGTGCAAGCCAGATTTCCCTGCCGCTTTCAGATACCTCCGCTGAGCCGAAAAGAACACCGAAGGTTGAAACAACGTTTTCCTTAGCGATAAGACCCGTGAAGGTCGCTACCGTGCTCTGCCAGCTACCGAAGCCGAGGGGTGTGAAAATCCACGCAAAAAGATTGCCGATTCTTGCTATAACCGAGCTGTTAAGGTCTTCTACCATACCAAAAGAGCCGTTCTCAAAGCCGAAGGACTGTAAAAACCAGAGCACAACGGTCGAAAGAAGAATAACCGTACCCGCCTTTTTGATAAAGGACCAGCCTCTTTCCCAGGTTGAGCGCAGAACGTTTCTTGCAGGAGGCATATGATAAGCGGGAAGCTCCATAACGAAGGGAGCAACGTCACCTCTGAAGGCCTTTGTCTTTTTGAGAATAAGACCCGACGCAACAATGGCTCCGATGCCGATAAAATAAGCCGAGGGAGCAACCCATTCCGCCTCGCCGAAGAGTGCACCTGCGATAAGGGCAATAACGGGAAGCTTTGCCGAGCAGGGAATAAAGGTCGTGGTGATAATTGTCATCTTTCTGTCACGGTCACTTTCAATGGTACGTGAAGCCATAATACCCGGCACACCGCAGCCCGTTCCCACAAGAATGGGAATAAAGGATTTGCCTGAAAGACCGAACTTTCTGAAAAGCTTGTCGAGCACGAAAGCAATTCGTGACATATATCCGCAGCCCTCAAGGAAGGCAAGGAAGAGGAAGAGCACAAAAATCTGAGGCACAAAGCCGAGAACTGCACCTACGCCGCCGACAATACCGTCAAGAATAAGGCTCTGAAGCCAATCGGCACAGTTTATTTTTGTAAGAAGCTCCCCTACCGCTACAGGGATACCGGGAACAAAGTGTCCGAAGAAGGTCCAGCCTTCACCGAAAACCCCGTCGTTCATCCAGTCGGTAACCCACGTACCTACCGTCGAAACGGATATGTAGTAAATAAGGAATATTACCACCGCAAATATGGGAAGAGCAAGAAAACGGTTTGTAACTATCTTATCTATTCTGTCAGAAAGGGTAAGTCCGTTTTTGTTCTTTTTATCATAGCAGCCGTCAAGAACTCTTGCCACGTAGCCGTATCTTTCATTGATAATAATAGCCTCGGAATCGTCGTCAAACTCCTCCTCAACGTGTACAATATCCTTTTCTATATGAGAAATGATGTCCTTGTCCGTGTGAAGCTTTTCGATAACTCTTTTATCTCTTTCAAAAAGCTTTACGGCATACCATCTCTGCTCCTCATCGGGAAGGTCGTGAAGTATAGCCTCCTCAATATGAGCAAGGGCGTGCTCAACCTCACCCGAAAAGTTATGCTGAGGCACTCTTCTGCCCTTTTCAGCCGCTCTTTTTACCGCCTCAACTGCTTCGTCAAGGCCCGTCTCCTTAAGTGCGGAAATTTCAACGATTTCTGCACCGAGCCGCCCCGAAAGCTTATCAATATCAATTTTATCTCCGTTACGTCTTACAATATCCATCATATTGACGGCAATAACTACGGGGATACCCATTTCCGTAAGCTGTGAGGTGAGGTAAAGGTTTCTTTCAAGGTTTGTGCCGTCAACGAGATTTAAAATAACGTCGGGCTTTTCCTCAACAAGAAATTTTCTTGCAACCACCTCTTCCAGAGTATAGGGTGAAAGTGAATATATACCGGGAAGGTCAACAACAATAATGTCGGAATTCTTTTTCATCCTGCCTTCCTTTTTTTCAACGGTTACACCGGGCCAGTTTCCTACAAACTGATTGGAGCCCGTAAGTGCATTGAAAAGTGTGGTCTTTCCACAGTTAGGATTGCCCGCAAGAGCAACTTTAATTTTCATAAATGTATTCCTTTCGCAAAATGTCTGCACAACAGATATATTCTTTAAAAATCAGATTACAGAGCGGCGACCTCTATCATATCCGCATCTGCTTTTCTGAGTGAAAGCTCATAGCCTCTGACAAAAAGCTCCATAGGGTCACCTAAGGGAGCAACCTTCCTGACGTAAATCTCTACGCCCTTGGTTATTCCCATATCCATTATCCTGCGTCTGACGGCACCCTCACCGCCTACCTTCAGGACCCTGGCTCTCTGTCCTACCTTTATATCCTTAAGAGTCATATATTAAAACCTCCTGAGCCGCCATACAAGAGTTAGTCTACACTAACTCGTTGACAATAAATTATAGTTAGCCGTCACTAACCATATGCTATAATACACCCTTATTCTCCGTTTGTCAATAGAAAAACGGAAGATTTTTCCTTTTTTTAAACAAAAAACACCCGCAAACGCCGACACCCCACAAGGCAGCATTTGTTTCTCGAACAAAATTCCCTGTATCTTTGCCAAAAGCCTCGCAAGGCGACAATTTTGTCGCTTCGATATAAGAAACTTTCAGTTCTTACGAAACTGCAAAGCACTTTAAAATGCGAAATAACCCTACGAGAAAAAACGGAAACCACCGATAATGCTGACGCATATCGGTGGTTTTCAACGCATTATTATGCGGTTACTACGTATTTTGAAGAAATACTTCCTTATGGGGTGTCGGCGTTTGCGGATGAAGTGTTATTTTTATCAGAAGCCGAAAATTCTTGCAATATATGCGAACATATCCTTGAAGAATTTAACAAGCTTTTCCCAGAAGGTAAGCTCAGCTGAGCCTTTCATATTGTAATGAAGATCGTTTGCAACAGAAACAACAAGATCTGTGCTTTCTTCTGCACTGACGCCGATTGCTGCTATCGAAAGAAGCATAACGGATGAAAGAATAACAGAAAGAATCTTTTTCATCGTTTTTTCTCCTTTGACTATTATATTTTTTCATCCGCCACACCAAAGACGGCGGTTGTTTTTAAAAAATATTAATTAAGCGACGGAAGCTTGAACTCGCCTTTTAAAATTGCTGTAAGAACCTTAAACATTGTTGAAAGGAATCTTACAAGAATTGCAAAAGGATTGTTTGTCCATACTGAATCCTTCTCGTCTACCTCTGAAACCTCAACGAAGGTTCCGTTGTCATATTCGTGGAACTGGGGATATCTTTCATCTGAGTGAACAGTAAGCTTACCGTCTGAAAGGAAGAATTCAGTTACAATGGGATCAATCTGATTGAGCTGATCGTGTCTGAGATTTTTTGAGAACCATGTTGTTTCGGGGAAAAGACAGGTTCCTGCATATACCTTCTTATCGGGTGAAAGGTATCTTGCATCGTAGTCTTCCAAAGCCTCAATCTGTTCGAGCTCGGCGTCAGTGAAGGTTTCACCGATAACAGTGCCCATAGCACCGAGTGAAAGCTCTGTTACGGTACCTCTTGCATCACCGGTTATCTCGCTGCCCTCAAAGAAGGGGAAGGAGCAGGAACCGTACTTTGCAAGAACTGCAGTTTTCATACCGTATTTTTGTTCGCATCTCTTAAGAACTGAAGCGTAAAGGGGCTTGCCTGTTTCTGCATCAATTCTGCCGAGGAAATTGTGATATGTGTCAAGCTTTTCAATAAGAACTGCGTATTCCGACTGAAGCTCGGGTGTATTGAAAACAGCCTTCTTGGCCTTGTCAAAATACTTGTCACCAATCATTGACCAGTATGAAGGGAAGGTACCGTAGGAGGCAAGAGCAAGTCCGGATACTACCTCATCGGCAATTTCATCATAAATATCCTGAACCATATCCAGACCCCAACCGAGAATCTCAGCCTGATTCATAATTGACATAAGAACTACTGCACAGGTTTCCATCAACGGATCATCAAAAATATCGTCTCCGTCAAGATAAAGAGCAACATAACGGTCTATTGTGTCAGCATCAAAGGTAAGCGAACCTGACATAAGCGCACCTAAAACGATATAACCGTCAATGGGAGTTGTGTTAAGTGCAAGGTTGTTCATTCTGAAGGGGGCATCATAAAAGCCTGCCTCGCTTTTTGCAATATAAGCCATTGCAACATTTGAACCGTAGCAACGAGCGTGAATGTTAACCTTTTCTACCTTTTCCTTTTTGCACACATATTCAACAAAGGTATGAAGATCGTCAGCTATTTCATAAGGTGAATAACGCCAGTCGTATCTGAAATAATAATACTTAAGTCCGCCTGCACCCACTGACGGCTGCTGAACAGAATAGTCCCAGTCGATTTTTCCGTCACGGTCGACACCGTCAGGGTCAAGAACAGCTTCCTCATAAACAGGAACAAAGGAATCGATAAGAGCCTGAACATAATCGTCGTAATTACCTGAAATAACGGCGGGTAAAAGCTCCTGAATTACCGGCTCAATCTGAGTGAGAATATACTCCTCACGAGTCATACCGAGGGGGGTGTTAACATTGTCAACCTGAACTCTTTTGCCGTTTTCGTCAAGAAGGAAGTTTCCGTTTTCGTCCAGCTTGTAAACAGGTGAATTCTGCTTACCTACTATATAAATAACAGGCAGCTTGCCCTCATCACTTGCAGCGGCGACTGTCATAGGCAGCATAAGGGTTGAAATCAAAACAAATGTGAGAACCAATGAAATAATCTTTTTCATAGCCAATTACTCCTTTTTCAAATTTATATACACTCAATTGCCGCCTTCTGGCAACCGAGACCCTTGACAAACTTTTCAGTGTATTTTCTGAAGCCTTCTACGGTTTCTTCATCAGGCTCTACGCAGATACATTCAGCATCCCTGAATACCTTTTCGGAAAGGAACTCGGGAAGAGACATACCGTTACCGTTTAAGAGGAATGAAGCAAGAAGAGCCATTCCGTAAGGTCCGCCCTCACCTGCGGTTTTCATAACCGACACAGGAGTACCGAGAGCCGCCGCGGTGATTTTCTGACCTACACCGGGATAGATATAATATCCGCCGTGTCCGTAAAGCTCGTCAATTTCAACTCTTTCGTTTTCAAAGAGAAGGTCTGCACCGACCTTGAGAGCCGCCATAGCAGAATAAAGGTGTGTTCTCATAAAGTTGCCGAGAGTGAAATTACTGTCGGGAGTACGAAGGAACATGGGTCTGCCCTCCATAAGACCTGTTACGGGCTCGCCCGAAAAATAGTTGTAGCTCATAAGTCCGCCGCAGTCAGCCTCACCCTCAAGTGCCTTTTCATATATAAGGTCAAAGACCTTGCCCTTGGGTATATCACAGCCGATTGCTCTTGCAAACTCAGTGAAAAGTCCGCCCCAGGCGTTTATATCACCGGTACAGTTGTTGCAGTGCACCATAGCAACGGGAGCACCGTCGGGAGTTGTAACCATATCAATTTCGGGATAAACCCTTGAAAGACTCTTTTCAAGCACGAGCATAGCAAAAACGGAGGTACCTGCGGAAACGTTACCCGTTCTCTTTCTTACGCTGTTGGTTGCGGTCATACCCGTACCTGCATCACCCTCGCAGGGGCAGAAGGGAATACCCGCTTCAAATTCTCCGCTTTCGTCAAGAAGAAGTGCACCCTTTTCTGTAAGGAAGCCTGCGTTTTCACCGGCAGGAAGCACCCTGGGGAAAATCTCACGAAGCTTCTTTGTGAAGCCCTCTCTTGCGGTGAGAGAGTCGAAAATCTCTGCCATTCTCTCGTCGTAGTCAAGCTTTTCGCTGTCAATGGGGAATATACCCGAGGCCTCACCTACACCGACTGCATTTACGCCCGTGAGCATATAGTGAACATAGCCCGCAAGAGTAGTTACGTAAGCGACCTCAGGCACGTGAGCCTCTTTTGACAAAATAGCCTGATAGGTGTGTGCACTTGTCCAGCGCTGAGGAATATTGAAGGAAAGAGCCTCTGTCAGCTTTTCTGCCGCCTCACCGGTTGTGGTATTTCTCCATGTGCGGAAGGGAACGAGCAGCTTACCCCCTTTATCAAAGGCAAGGTAGCCGTGCATCATACCCGAAATGCCGATTGCACCGACCTTGGTAAGAGCACATCCGTACTTTTCCTTAACGTCATTTTTAAGAGCAGAAAAGCTCTCTCTGAGTGCGGTGTGAACCTCGTCGAGTGAATAGGTCCAGTAGCCGCCCTCTAATTTATTCTCCCACTCATAGCCGCCTGAGGCAAGGGGAAGAAAATCGTCGCCGATAAGAACTGCCTTTACTCTCGTTGAGCCGAACTCAATACCGAGAGCGGTCTTACCGCTCTGTATCATAAGTGTTTTATCCATATTATACCTCTTATCTGTAATAAACCTCGTTGAGACGAAGCTCACGCTTGAAGTCAAGGATATTTGTGTTCTTACCGATAACAACTGCTTCAATGCCCATAGCCTCTGCCCAAGCTACCATCTGCTCTGTGGTTACGTCATAGCTGAATGCGGTGTGATGTGCGCCGCCTGCAAGTGTCCATGCCTCAACACCTGTATAGAAGTCGGGCTTGGGTACCCAGAAGTTTGTTGCGGTGGGAAGAGAGGGCATTTCCTTTTCTGTCTTTATGCAATCAACCTCGTTGATGATAAGACGGAAGCGGTGGCCGAGGTCAACAAGTGAGCAGGCAATACCCTCGCCCTGCTTTGAGGTGAAAACAAGTCTTGCAGGGTCTTCTCTGTCGCCCATTGAAAGAGGCTTGCACTTGATTGAGATGGGGCCTTCTGCAATAGAGGGGCAGATTTCAAGCATATGTGCCTGAAGAATACCCTCCTTGCCGGGAACAAGATTATATGTATAGTCCTCAAGCATTGAGGTGCCCTTTGCGTCCTTCATACCCTCGGTCATAAGCTTCATAAGGCGTACCATAGCGGCAACCTTCCAGTCACCCTCTGCACCGAAGCCGTAGCCCTTTTCCATAAGTCTCTGAATAGCGAGACCGGGAAGTTGCTTTAATGCACCGAGGTCACCGAAGTGAGTTACGATAGCCTGATAGTTCTTTTCCTTTAAGAAACGCTCGAAGCCAAGCTCAATCTGTGCCTGAACCTCAACGTGACGGCGGAATTCAGCCGCATCTCTGCCCTCAAGGAGAATGTTGTACTTTTCATAGTACTCATCTGTAAGAGCCTTTGTATCGGAAGCGGAAACTGCATCAACAGCCTCTGCGATTTCGTTTACGGGGTAAGCGTCGATTTCCCAGCCGAATTTAAGCTGAGCTTCAACCTTGTCACCTTCCGTTACGGCAACATTCCTCATATTGTCGGCAACACGCATAACTCTGATGTGTGAGGACTCAACAACACCGACTGCAGTACGCATCCATCTTGCGATTTTTTCCTGCACTGCCTTGGTTGACCAATGACCTACAACGATTTCACGTGAGATATTCATTCTCGACAGAATGTGAGCGTACTCTCTGTCGCCGTGAGCGGACTGATTTTCGTTCATGAAATCCATATCGATTGTATCGTAGGGGATTTCCATATTGTACTGTGTGTTGAAATGAAGAAGAGGCTTTCTGAATTCCTGATGGCCTAAAATCCAGCTCTTAGCGGGTGAGAAGGTGTGCATCCATGTAATAACGCCTGCACATTCCTCGTCATTATTTGCCTCGTTGAAGGTTTTTCTGATAAGCTCGTTTGTGATGAGTGTGGGCTTCCAGACGATTTCATAGGGCATAACACCGCTCTTGTTAAGCTCCTTGACAATAGCCTGAGAATGCTCTGCAACGTGCTGTAAGCACTCGTCACCGTAAAGGTCCTGAGAGCCTGTGCAGAACCAGAATTTATATGCTTTCATATTGTTTCCTCCTTAAATTTGCATATTTTCCTATACTAAAAAATAATAACATCATTTAAAAAGGATGTCAAGAAAAAACACCCCCCGAGGGGTGTTTTTTCAACCGTAGCAGGACAACCGCAACTGCCCTTACAGATTTTTACTTTTTAAGCTGAGACGCCAGCTTCTTGCCGTATTCTCTCATTTCTATAACTATATCGTCCTTGGGCTCGTAATAGCAGTTTCTCTTTTTGAGGAATCTGTATTCGCCCTGACGAAGAGCCATAATCACGAGACCGCCGACAAATGCACTTGCGAGAATGATAAGCGCAAGAGGAAGACGGCAGGTAAGGAAATCACCTGAACGCAGAGGAAGCGTGAAGCTCATAAATACGTCGCCGCGGCGGAACATATCGGCATAGGTGTAATCTACCGAGCCGAAGGTATACTCTGAGGTTGTGTACAAGGGAAGTGAGCCGTCGGTATAGGCGGTATTAACAATTCCGAAGACTGCGGTAAGAAGACCGCTGAGTGCCGAGCCAACCATAAAGCCGGGAATATATGTAAGAGGACTTCTCATTGCAAGGGGCATAGAGGGAGCAACGGTAAGCTTGATGTTTTCAAAGAAGGCGTTGATAGGACCTGTTGTTGCAAGGTTGAAATCGTTGGTATCGGTAACGCCGCCCTTTTTGAATATCTTACAGCAAAGCACGCCGAAGAAGGCTGTCCATGCGACACAGATAAAGCAAGCGGAATAAATCGTGACAAGCTGAGCGTTGCCTGTGGTAAGGTACGCTGCCGTTGCAACGGAAAAGGCAGAAAGTGAAACGGGACCGATAAGGTCAAAGCCTACCATAAGACCCATAACAACTGCAGTAAGGATAACGCTTGAGGATGCCATAGCGGTAAGAGTATCACCTAATTTTGCCGCAAGAGCGCCGAAGGGAATTTCTATGCCGTATCTGATAAGCACAAAGGTTGTCGCTGCACTTGCAACGGGGATAATAAGCACGAGCACGATAAGGTCAACGCCCTCGATAACCTCAAGACCCTTGAGTGCCTCGGGGATAAGCTTTATCTTTTTGCGAAGCTTTGAAAGAAGCTTGTCAAGTCCCCTGCCGATTGAGTTTTTGGCGTTTGACCAGCCTATATAGAGAAGCTTTATAAGAAGTGCAAGCATGACCGCCATAATGAGATATCCCATATAGCCGATTGCCGTTGCACTTGAGTAATTTTCGGGCATTGCGAAAAAGCAGGGATACATTTCCGTCGCAGAAGCAGAGGCCTCTGTAAAGTGGCAGAAATATACCGAAAGAGCAAGTGAGGGAGCGATTGCAGGAACCCCCGCAATGAGATAAGCAACAATCACCGCAAGAGCAACGAAGAAAAAGTCAGTTGCCCAGAAAAGAATGAGCCACAAGGTAGGCTCTGTTTCCGCACCTGTAAGACCGAAAATGTGATAGGTCTTGAAAAGATTCTGAATAACGAAGAAAAAGCCTGCGCCGAGAGCACCGAAAAGCTGAACGATGAAAATTATCGATGTAGCACGGTAGATTTTCTCCTTTGTGTCGAGATAGAGTTTCTTTATCATATTATCTCCCCCTTTAAACTGATTATATATAATTACGAGAGCAAAATCAAGGTCTTAAAGATAAAAGTATAGTTTATATTGTCGGTTATATAAATCCCCGAAGGGGATTCCCTGACTACTGGCTACTGACTACTGATTACTCATCATCCCCGCTTAAAGCAAAAGCACCCCAAAGGGTGCTTTAAAGATACAGCCTTATTTAACGAGCCATTCGTGCTCGGGAGCATAGAAGCGTGAGGTTTTATACCATGTATCATCGGGAAGGTGTCTTATCATCCATACGTAGCACATCTCATAGCCGGGAGCAACAACCTGCTGATGGTCGTGACCGTCGGTGATAAAGGCGGCTGAGCCCTGTACGCTCTTATAAACCTCATCACCGAGGAAGCAGGCTCCGAAGCCCTGCTCCTTATCAAACTGATAGTAATATACCTCAGGCTGAGGATGATGGTGGGGAGGATAGCTTGACCATCTGCCGGGCTGATTGAAGACCTCGCCGAGCACCATGTTTGAATAGGGAGCGTTGTCGTAATCGAATACGGTTGAGCAGATACGGTAAGCGGTGCCGTCGTACTGTCCTTCGCCGAAATGCTGATAGAGAATATCGTCGGGAGTATAGAAAACGGGAGCAAAATCTCTTTCGTTATCGGTCTGCTGAATAAGAATCTCCGTATTTTCCTTTGCGGTGATTTTTACTTCAATATTTCTGGGAATATGAAGGCAGAAGGGCTTTCTGTCGAAGGCGTTGATTCTTGTTATATGCTCTGTTCTGCCCTGCCAGGTAATATGTGCATCACCCGTGAGAATAAGAAAGGCTGTTTCGTTTTCACCGTCAAGCACGGTTATTTCTTCATTTTCCTTAAACCTCTTGATACGGATTGTCATAAGCATATCGGCATTCTTACCGCCCATTTCGCAAAGGGTCTTTATGCCGTTACTGTCAAACTCAAGTTTTTCAAACACATTATCACTCCTGAATAGTTTATGGATTTATTTTAACCTATCGGTCCGAAATTTGCAAGAGGGTTTGAAGAATTCGGAGTTTCACCGATATGCCGATAATCGTACGGCAAGGAATTATACGGAAAAGAAAGCCTGCCGGCATAAGCCGACAGACCCTTTTTAACCATTCAAATTACCGGGGAGGTGTTAATCTCTTTCCTTTTCATAGCGGAGGATTTTTCCTGTTTTTGCATTGATTACGTAATCGTATTCGTATCTGCCGTGATCAAAGCTGACCTCGTATACCTTTACACCCTTTTCATAATCGAGCTCACATTCAAATTCTCTTACGTCAGCCTTCTTAAGCTTTGCGTGAGTAAGAGCTATCTGAGCAGCCTTTGATTCGGCGATTACCGTCGATGAGGAGGATGTTGTATTCTTAGCCGCCGTCTTCACCTTTAAAACGTCTGAATAGTCACCGTAATAATACTTGCCGTCATACTTGTAGTATGCTCTGACCTTGAAGGAGTAGCTTGTGTTTTCCTTGAGGCTCTTTATTGTTGCCGAGTTAGAGGAAACAACTGCCTTCTTTACGTATTTACCTGCTGCCTTGTCGTAAAGGTAAACCTGATATCCCTTTGCACGGGGAACCTTTGACCATTTGAGAGTGATTGATGTACGTGCCTTTGAGGAGGCCTTTAAGCTGTCAACCTCTTCGGGCTCGGTTGCCGCAGTGATTACAGATGAATAAGCACCGTAATTTCTTTTACCCTTAACGAGCTCATAGGCTCTTACCCTGAACTTATATACCTTAGCACTCTGAAGGTCGTCTACCTCCATATAAAGACGCTTGGTGGAGCTGTAGCCTCTCCACTTGTTGCCGTCGTGGATATAAACCGAATAGCCGTCGGCGTTCTTTACTGAATTCCATTTGAGATTGATTTCATCATCGTCGATGTTATAGGCACTTACCTTTGTTACCTTAGCGGGAGCTGCTGCAAAGGAAACCGATGAAAGAGAGAAAACGGTTACCGCTGCAAGAGCGAGAGAGAGAAGCTTTTTTGAGAATTTTTTCATATTTTTTACCACCTTTCGTGTGTGAATTTGTTTTGCTTTGTTTCTCTTTACACCTGTATAATACACCCGCAAGATTAAAGAATGATTAGAAAAAATAAAAAAGTCACCGAAACTTGAAATCCGATGACTTTTTTAAAATATGCTTATTAAAGCTTATTCCTCTTCTGCTTCGTCCTCTGTAAGCTCTTCGCCGTCAAGAACGCTGCTTCTCTTTTTCTTGGTCATAAGGAAGCCTGCGATTGAGCCGAGAGCCGCAAGAGATGTGGGTGCAACAACTAAGCCGGGATTTTCCTTAACTGCCTGCGATACAGTCTGCACAAAGGAGGCAGTAGTTGTTTCATCACCGTCTGTATTGCCGAAGAAGGAGGTTGTTGTAACGATGTTACCGTCAGCGTCGGTTGCATAAAGACCTGCAAAAAGATCGTCGAGATAATCAAACTCGTAGCCGCTTGTGGTGCTTACGCCGGGAAGACTTACGTCATTTGAACCGGATGAAACGTCAAAGGTTGTAAGAACGCTGTCGCCGCTTCCGGTGGTGTTTTCAAGCTTATTGTCAACTGCATTGAAAACGCTGTCAACAATTTCCGAAACCTTTTCATTGTCGGTAGGTACGATTGTATTTACAAATTCCTCAACGCCTGCAACCATATCGTTTTCCGAATCTGAGGTACCCTGTGTGTTGAGTGAAGCATCCTTTTTAATGATGAAGCGGTAGGTTGCCTTATCGTTTCTCACGCTGTCAACGTATGCGACAGTCATTGTGATTTCTTCCTGTCTGAGATTCTTATTAAGCTCCACACCGACTGTAGCTGAGGGCTTCATAAGTGTATCACCGAGCATAATTGAAACCGTATCATCACTGCCGCCCTCGAGCTGACCTGCAAGAGCAAAGGGAGTAAACCATATCTTTTCGCAATTTTCGGCTACGGTGATTTCGTATGTAAGAATGTCGCTGTAAAACTCATCCTCAAGAGCAAAGCAGCCGTACTGTGTTGCAAGGTTGAAAAGCTCCTCGCAGCTCAGGTTACGGTCATAGTATACTTCCTTCTCGTCGAGCATTGTTGTAAGAATAAGCTTCTGAAGGGCAAGGTCATCCTCACTCTGAGTGGCGATAATAAGGTAAATGGGGTTTACGGTAATATCGTAAACCATATTTATAACCGTTGCATAATAAGCATAATCCACGTATTCCTTCTGAGCGGGGGTAGCAACGTCGTATGATGCCACGGGAACCTGATAGCCGTTACTTGCAGCCGTAATTACCTTTGCCCAATGGAAAATTTCATCCGCACCGGGATTTGCGCTGACGGGAATCTGCTCAAACTGTGTAACATAGGTCTTTACCATATTGACTGCCATACCTGTAAAGGTGTTTACACCCGAGGGAAGCATGGTATTTGTAAGAGCTGAAACAATAATAACGAGTGCACCCTCAAGGGTTGTACCGACGGGAATTTCAGCATTCTTGCCGTAAAGAGTGTAAACCGCATTGTATTTGATTGCAGCATAAACAACCGAAACCTCAGCCGCATCCTCAGCGCCCTCTGTAGCGGGAAGCTTAATGCCGTAATCCTGAAGATACTGACGCATAGCGGGAAGCTCATCTGTCATACCCATAGCAACAACAAGGTAATAAAGCGTTCTTGTTACCTCGGCATAGCCTGCGGCAACTGTGTTTTCGTCAATGTCAAAAAGAACGCTGTACTGCTCTGCTTCCTTGATGAATTCATCATAGGTGTGGCTGCCGGGATAATCGTCGGGCTTCGGAACAAGCTTGCTCGAGGTGACCGCAGTAGCGTCGCTGCGTACAACAACGTTATCAAGCCACGCATAGTTATAGTCGGGATTTGACGAGCGGGTATTACCGGGAAGCACCGCAATAACACCTGAATAGCCTGTTATAATTGCCGATGCACTCAAGGGACAGACCGTAAATGCAAACAGCAGAACCGTTGCAAGAAGCAAAGAAACAAATTTTTTCATTATGGGATTTCCCCCTTATATATTTATATCATTCTGAAATAATACTATCGCACTATTATACATAGTATATAATACAACCATATTCATCCGATGTCAACCGAAAGTATCGGAATTTTCAAAAAATTCATCCTTTGCTGATTTATCTGTACACCCTTGTTTTCTTTATGCAATGTGCATAGATTTCATCTCTGATTTTATACTTGCATTTTTCCGTGATAATTGTTACAATAAGTTGAATAACTTTGAAACGGAGATTCTCTATGCTGAAGGGAGAAGCCTATTGTAAGCCGACCTTTAACAACATATCTGAGGAAAAACGAAAAAAAATTCTTGACGTTGCCGTCAGCGAATTTGCCAACGAGGGCTTTGAAAATGCCAACATCAACACCATCGCAAAAAAGGCTCAGGTAAGCGTCGGTGCACTTTATAAATATTTTGATACCAAAGCAGACCTTTTTCTCATGAGCGTCAATTACAGCATATCTGTACGTGATGCAATGCTTGAATCAATAGTTTCCTCCGACGAGGACGTGCTTATAAAGCTCGAAAAGCTTATAAGAAGCGATATTGAATTTTCAAGAAAAAGCGGAGTTCTCATAAAGCTCTATAACGAGGTAACGAGCGAGGGCAACAGCGCACTCGTCGAAAAGATAGCCGCAGATATTGAGAAAAAAAGCTGCTACGCCTATAAAAAAACCATCGAGGACGGACAGAAGGCCGGTGAAATACGACAGGATATCGACCCGGGTATAGCCGCCTTTCTTATCGATAATATACTTATGAATCTTCAGTTTTCCTATGCCTGCGATTACTATTCCTGCAGATATAAAATCTATGCAGGCGACGGCATAATGGAAAAAGACGATTTTGCAATCAGTAACATCCTTCAGTTTATAAAGGGTGCTCTTGAAAAGAAATAAAATCCGGAAAGGAAGTAAATAATATGAAGTACGCACTTGCTTATGACATCGGTACCACCGGCGTCAAAACCTGCCTTTTTGAAATCGACAAGCAGATTAAGCTTATCGCCGACGCCAACGAAGGCTATGAGCTCTATATTCTCCCCGACGGCGGAGCTGAGCAGGACCCCAACGAATGGTGGGAGGCTATGCGCAAAACCACCGCTACTGTTTTCAGCAAAACAAAGGTAAAGCCCGAGCAGGTTGACGGTATCTCCTTCTGCTCACAGGCTCAGGGTCTCGTTCTTGTTGACAAGGACGGTCTTCCCGTACGCCGTGCTATGAGCTATATGGACCAGAGAGCAAGAGAGGAACGTAAGCAGCTTATGGCTCACGGCATCCAGATTGCCGGTGCAAGCATTCCCAAGCTCCTTGTTTCACTTGCTAAGACAGGTGCAGTTGCCGCCAGCGTAAAGGACCCCGTTTTCAAATACAACTGGGTAAGAAACAATGAATCGGATAATTTCGAAAAGGTACATAAATGGCTTGACGTCAAGGAGGCTCTCATCGCAAGAATGACAGGCAAGTTCGTTATGACCGAGGACTCCGCCTTCGGTACACTTCTTTATGATATTCACAAGAAGTGCTGGAGCCAGGAGGTCTGCAAGATTTTACACGTTGACATGCGCCACCTTGCAAAAATCATCAAGTCAACAGACGCTGTAGGCGGTCTTACAAAGCAGGCAGCCGAGGAGCTCGGCCTCAAGGAAGGCACAACAGTTTTCGGCGGCGGTATGGATGCTTCACTCATCGGTGTAGGCGCAGGTGCAGTAAACAAGCACGAAACCCACGTATATATGGGTACATCAGGCTGGGTATCAACCGTTGTTGACAAGAGCATCGTTGACGCTTCCGCTATGATTGCCGCAGTTGTCGGCGCACGTCCCGGCTACTATAACTACTTCGCAGAGCTTGAAACTGCAGGTAAGTGCCTTGAATGGGTAAAGAATCACCTTGCCCTCGACGAAATCGGCATCTATCTCAAAAAGACCGATGTAGCAGAGGATATGGAATCAAAGTTCACAAACCTTTACCAGTATCTTTCATCTGTTATCGAGCAGGTTCCCGCAGGCTCAAACGGTGTTCTCTTCACTCCCTGGCTTCACGGCAACCGCTGTCCCTTTGAGGACCCCAACTCAAGAGGTATGTTCTTTAACCTCAGCATTGAAACCGGCAAGAGTGAAATGATCCGTGCCGTTGTTGAAGGTGTTTGTCTCCATATGAGATGGATGCTCGAAACCCACGAAAAGAAGACCAAGACCTCAAACGTTATCCGTTTTGTAGGCGGCGGCGCTCTTAACGATTCAACAAGTCAGATTCTTGCCGATTGCACAGGCAGAGTTGTTGAAACCGTTGCTAACCCCCAGAACGTCGGTGCTGTAGGTGCGGCAGTTGTTGTTGCAGTAGGTCTCGGTGTTATTGATTCAATCGCAGAGGCAAATATGCTCATCGACGCTGAAAAGCGCTTTGAGCCCAACAAGGCCAATAAGCCGGTATACGACAAGATGTTTGCCGCTTATAAGGAAATCTACGCTGCAAACAAGAAGATTTTCAAAATGCTCAACGACTGATAACATATCAATATATACGCAGTCTGCTCCTTTTTACGGGGAAGCAGACTGCTTTTGCTTTTACGTGTGATTACGGGGAGGGAAGCGGCTCCTCCCCCACGGCTTTCCCGAGGGGAAAGCCGTGGGGCTTTTGCCTGCAAAAGAAATCACCGCAGGTGATTTGAGGAGCCGCCCCCCAAGCTTTCGCCGACGTAAAAAGGGAGAGGTGTCCCCTCTCCCTTAAGCTTGTCGGTATTTTGCAAATTTAAAAATTAAATCCGCTGTATCCCCAATGACTGATTTCGTTGTATTTGACATAAATTCTGTCGCCTGCGATTCCGAGTCCGTCGGAAACTATATCTGTTATCGCCTTTGTCAGAGCGTCATAGCCGCTGTCGGATGCCTTGCCGAAAAGGTCAATCTCGATCATTGCACAAGGCTCGTCATCGCCCTTGAACCAAAGGTGGCAGTTTTCCTGAAAGTCGACCATAAGCCAGCTTTCTGTTTTGTTTATGAGCTCAATCGCCTTGCCGAATTCAGCCTTGAGAAAAGCTTCCTTTTCCTTGCTTATTGCGGTTGATGCTTTTGTTGTTATAAGAGGCATAATTATATCTCCTTAATTGTATTTTCGGAGCGGACAGTGCCTTTCCGCTTCCTGCCACGCTCTCCGCAATTGCGAATTGCATTATATTCTGTCAAAAGCAGTTGATTCCATAGCGAAGCGCAGAACGTTCATAGCACATCTCTGCATTTCACCGAGAGTGATACCGTCCTTTTTACCGTAGGTCTTAAGAAGTGTACCGTCAGGTCTCTTGAAAAGAGCAACTCTCGGTCCGCCGGGCATAAGCACGTCAACCTGAGCTCTTACTCTGTATGCCTGATCGCACATTTCGGGGAACTCCTGGCTATTTGAGCTTCTCATCCACCAGTCAGTCATAACGTTGCCCTTGTAGCCCCATTCCTCTCTGAGAATTCTTGTGCAGAGCTCATAGTTATAGTGTCCCCATACGCCGTTGATAAGGTTATATGAGGTCATAATGTTCTTCGGTGCAGACTCCTTAACGCAGATTTCAAAGCCCTTGAGATAAATCTCTCTGAGAGCTCTTTCAGAAAGGCGTGAGTCGTTACCTGCACGGTTGAATTCCTGATTGTTACAGGCGTAATGCTTGGGACAGGCTGATTTTCCGTTTTTCTGAATACCTCTGACATATGCGGCAGCTATTTTACCTGTGAGGAAGGGATCCTCGGAAAAGTACTCGAAGTTTCTGCCGCAAAGAGGTGTTCTGTGGATATTCATACCGGGAGCGAGGATAACGTCGGTCAGCTTGTCAGCCATTTCCGCTCCCTCCTTTGTAAGAAGGTCCTCAACCATATTGACGTCAAAGCTGCAGGCAAGAAGGGTGCCGATAGGCATAAGCGAGCAGCATGCGGAAAGTCTGATACCAGAGGGGCCGTCGGTTGTTGTGACTGCAGGCACACCCTTTTCACGAAGAGAGGGAAGTACACCTGCAAAGCAGCCGGCGTTACCGGGTGCGCCGAGCTCACTGCCCATTACGTAGTGGCCTCTTGAAATTGCTTCAAGCTCCTTGAGGCTCAGCTGAGCAACAAACTCTTCCATTGTGTTTTTGCCGCTCTTTACGTCTGCGAGCTTAATGCCCTTATCCCCCGTCTGAGGTATATCGGCAGGAAGTGAGTCGGAGATAATCCTCTTAAGGTCATATCTTCTCTTTTCAACCGGCACCTTAACGGGAACATATTCACCGTTCTTTACGGTTGCCTTGAGAATTTCAAAGTCGTTCTGAGGTGCTGAGGTCTGACCGAGCTGTTCAAGAACAGATGTTTCTGCAACCTCCTCGGTATAGACTGTTTTTGCATCTCTTACGTTGTCACCGATTGCAATACCGTAGCTGCCCTTTTCGATAACGTATGCAAAAGCAAAGCCTGTTTCTCCCTTATCGTCATAGCTTGCATAGGCAGAAAGAGGAACAAAGAGAGTCAGCTCCTCACTTTCGCCTGCAGATATAACAGCTGTCTTGCCGAAGGCACAAAGCTCACGGTAGGGATTGCCCAGCACTCCGCAGGGCTTTTCTATATAAGCCTGTACAACCTGAGCAGATGCGGCTTTACCTACGTTCTTTACGTTACATTTAACAGTTACACCCTTGTCGCACTTTTCAGCAGAAATAAATTCAGTCTCAAACTCCGTATATGAAAGTCCGAAGCCGAAGGGATATCTCACTCCGTCCTTCATAAAGGTTTCGAAGTAACGGTAGCCTACGTAAATATCCTCGGTGTAGTTATTGAAATCCTTACCGCCGAAGTCCTTACTGCAGGGATATAAATCATAATCATTAACGATGGTATCTGTAAGTCTGCCCGAGGGTGACACCTTACCCGAAAGAAGGTCACAGACTGCGTTACCGCTTTCCATACCGCCCTGCCATACAATCATAACTGCGGAGGGCTTCTTGGGAAGCACGTCAAGCCATGACATATCCATAATACTGCCGATATTGAGAAGGATAACGGTTTTATCAAATTCAGCAGTAATTTTTGAGAGCATATCAAGCTCCTCGTCGGTTATATAATAGCTTCCCTTTTCGAGAGCATTTTCTCTGTCCTCACCCGAGGAACGGCCGATAACCGCAACTGCCACGTCGGATTTTTTCTTTGCAAGAGAAACAAAATCCGCACTTACGGGCATTTCGGGATAAAATCTGGGCCAGTTGCCCCAATATCCATGGTCAATGGGGTTCTTTTCGCACCAGGCCTCATAAAGCCTTGCAGTATTTTCATCAAGCTCAAGCTCCCCGCAGCTTCTCATACCTTCAATAAGATTTACAGCGTAGGGCTTGTTTACGTCACCGCCTGAGCCGTAGCCTGTATAGAACCAATCCTTCTGCACTCTGCCGAAAAGAGTAACCTTAGTTCCCTTTTCAAGAGGAAGCGTACCGTCATTTTCCAGAAGAACGGCACCCTGAGCAGCTGCATAGCGTAAAGCCTCGGGCATACCGGGTGTAATCACCTTTTCTGCATTTTTTCTGCCCTGCTCTGCCTGTGAAAGAGAGGTGAAGGCACCGACAACTGATGAGATGATTTTTTTGATTGCCATAATTTTTCTCCTTTATTCTACGTCAATAATTTGTCTGAATTTCCGTCTGTTTATTTCATGCACCACGACCGTGACACAGATAATACCTACTGCAAGGCCGAGAGCAACCGTCAGAAGCTCGTGTGCCGTTTTATTGAAAAGCTCCGTTTCACCCATAACGAAATAATACGTGGTGTAATAAAGCTTGCCGCCCGGCACGAGGGCAATAATCGAGCAGCCGAGAATAGGCGTCGCCGGAGCCTTGATGACTCTTGCCGTAATTTCAGCATAAACGGTTGCAACAAGTGCGGGATAGAAGTTTCTGAAAAATGTCTGCTCGTTAAGCTCGCAGCATATAACGTAAACGACACATACAAGTATTCCGCCGATAACGTTTGCAAGGGTTCTTCTTTTTGGTGAGCGGAAAATATAGGAAAAGCCCAGAGTACCCACAGCGCCGGAAAGAATAAGTATGAGATCCTGTTTTATATCCATAGCCGTCACCATACCTTTCCCAGAGTCATAATAGCCACCGCAAAGCCGCAGGCAATGGCGAGTGCTATTACTATTGATTCAAGAAGCCTCAGAAGACCCGACATAAGATCTCCGCAAAGCATCTCTCTGACTGAGTTTATAAGCATAAGACCCGGTATAAGAAGCATAATATCGCCTATCATAATCATATTAGCGTCATGACCGAAGCCGAAATGCACGCTTGTGATAGCCGCAAAGCCCGCAAAGGCAGAGGACAATGCAGTAAAAAACAGCTTGTTTACACCGTTGGATTTAACGTAAAGGTTGATAAGGTAAAGCACAACCGCAATCGGTGCACTTGCGAGCGAATCGTAAAGGCTTCCGCCGAAAAAAACGGTAAAGCCCATTGCACCCACAACATAGCCCAGACAGTTAAAAATATCAAATTTCTTGCTTTCGACACAGATAGCGTCAAGCTCCCTGCGTGCCTCCTCAATATCGGGCGTGGTCGCACAAATTTTTCTTGAAAGGGCGTTAAGATTTTCGAGTCTTCTGAAATTAACACCTCTTGTAAGAATACGGCGTGTCTGGGTTTCCGTATTTCCCTTTTCGTCAAAGACGGTTGCCGTTGTCATGGAAATAACGGAAAACACCTCTGTTCTCTTAATTCCGTAGGCGTGGCATATTCTTATTACTGTTTCTTCGACACGGTTGATTTCAGCACCGCATCGTACCATACTTTTTCCCACGTCAAGTGCAAGGGAAAGTACAGCCTTCATATCTATGTTTTTTTCTTCCATTGTTTCTCCTCCAATTGCAGAATAATCGGATAAAGATCTGTCTGCCGCATCCCGAAGGACACATACATACTCATTTTATTATACTAAACTTATACAATAATAGCAACATAAAAAATAAAAAACTTTGTCCTTTACAGTATATTCGGTGTTGACTTTCACGGCAGCATAGGTTAAACTCTTCATAGGGAGCCGGAATATATTTCTCGGCCCTCATCATATGATGAAAGCAAGCAAAAAGGAGTGGGTTTCTGTGCTCAAAAATACCTTTATAATTTTTCTTTCCGCAGTTATATGTCTTATCGGGAATGTTTTCGGTTATACCGATGCATCAGCTCCCGAGGTAAAGGATTACGCTATTTCCGAAAGCGGCTCGGTTGACATCGGCGACGGAAGGGTAGCAATTCACGATCCCTCTGCAGTGCAGGATAAGGACGGGAAATATTACGCCTTCGGCACACATCTTTGTGCCGCCTCAAGTGAGGATCTGATAAACTGGAAGGGCTTTGCCTGTGGCATCGGTGATATAAATCCCCTGCTTGACACTCAGGGCAGAACCTTACGTCAGACTCTTGCGGAGCCTCTTGCCTGGACAGATGCTTATCAGACCCTTAACAATGCCGACGAGAGCTCATGGCAGACAAACATCTGGGCTCCCACCGTTATATACAACGAGGCTATGGGAAAATACTGTCTTTACGGCTCATGCTCAGTCTGGGGCACAAGCGCATCGGTAATATGGCTTGCCACAAGCGATAGCATTGAGGGCCCCTATTCCTATGAAAAGGCCTTCCTCTATTCAGGCTTCAACAATCTCACAGAGTATAAGGGCTTTATACGCACAAACTCAATGCACTGGTCCTTTACAAATATGGATGAGCTTTTTAAAAGAGGCATTTTTACATACGATGAAATGAAAAATGCTCCCTGGTTCAACGAGGGCGGAAGCTACAATCAGGATGCTTATCCCAACTGTATCGACCCTGCTCTTTTCTATGACGGCGAGGGCCAGCTGTGGATGAGCTACGGCTCATACTTCGGCGGCACATACATTATGCCTATGGATGAAAGCACAGGTCTCCCCGACTATGATTATATGAAAAATACCGAGGGCTTTGATATGTACTTCGGTAAGAAAATCGTTGCAACAACCGCCGCTAATGCCTACAGCGGCGAGGGTGTTTTCATAACCTACGACAAGGAAAGCGGATATTACTATCTCTTTATTTCCTACGGAGGGCTCAACGCTCTCGGCGGCTATAACATAAGAGAATACCGCAGTAAGACTCCCGACGGACCATATCTTGACAAGGCAGGCAACAGCGCCACAGACAATATCAACAGCGGCATAAAGCTTATGGGCTCATATAAATTTGACTGTAATGAAAAGGCATATCTTGCCGCAGGTCATTCCTCCTGCATAATTGATAAGGACGGAAAAATTCTTCAGGTTTATCATACAAGACTCAACAACGGTCACGACGGATATGAAACAAGAGTCCATCAGATGCTCCGCACAGAGGATGGATGGCTGGCTATGCTTCCCTTTGAATATGACGGTGAAAAGGCCGATAAGACCTATACGGCAGAGGAAATCGCAGGCGAATATGAATTTATCGCCCACGGCACGGTTACCGTAAGCACACAGAGCTGGGAAAGAGTAAAAGACCTTATCCATCCCACACAGAAAATCACCCTCAATGCGGACGGCACAATCAGCGGACTTTATCTTTACACAAGCAGCAGAAACGATGCCTCCATATCCAAAAAGAAGGTAAGCGGCTCATGGGAAGTGGCAGAAGGCACCGCCTTTATCACACTCACCGTCGGCGGAAAAACCTATGAAGGCTCAATCTGTGAGCAGACCGATGAAGCAGGCGTAATCCGCACTGTGTTTACCGCTATCGGTGAAAACAACGAGACAGTGTGGGGCGCAAGGCTCAAGTAACAAGCAGCAAGTTAAAGTCAGAAGCTTTTTTTAAAATAAAAGTCCCCAAAGCTTAAAATAATAACTAAAACCGTTGTAAAAGCACAAAAACAAAGCTTTACAACGGTTTTCACTCTTATGAAGCAGATTTTAATTACTGCTTAAAAGGGGGCCGTCTTAATATGACAGCCCCCTTCTGATTATTCTTCGCCTTCAAACTCTTCTTCGTCAATTTCAAGAATTACATCCTGATTTGTGAAGAACTTGATTTTGTTGATGGGTGTGCCGAGAGTCTTTTCGCAGGCGGCTGCAAGAAGATTCATCATTCTTGATTCGATAACCGTATTGATAACGGCAAAGTCATAGAGAATCTTAAGCTGAGCCTTGATGAAATCAACGTCCTTATCCTCAAAGAAGGCAGCGTCAACCTCTTCTACAGTTGCGCCTGTAAGAGCCATATCGTCGTTGTAGGCGCTTGCATTTTTAGCAAAGCACTTCTGCATAATATCGAGCATCTGCTCCTTTTTGCCGCCCTTAAGAGCATTGTTTATTGACGTTGTCTTAAGCTGAAGTCTGAAATTAAGCTTGCAGCTTTTAACTACTGCATTTGCAAGCTTCATAAGGTCGGGATTAATTGCCTCGGGGATGAAAATCTCTCCGTCTTTTTTGTAAAAATAGGTCATTTTTATTACTCCTTTAAAAAAACTGAGGATATATTATCACATTGTTAAAGCTTTTTCAAGATGTTTTTTACTTCTTCCACAGATAAACCCTTGATTCATAAGGCTCAAGCTCAAAGGAGGCTCTCTCACCGTAATTTGAAAGAATAAGCTCCGCCTTTTCCATATCAAAGCCCTTGGGTGCGGTCCATTTCTTCTTTTCATCCGAGAAGGAGCATACTACAAGTATTTTCTGATTAACATCCTCACGGGCATAGGTGTAAAAGTCCGACGAGCCCTTGCCGTACTCCTCATAATCGCCGAAGCGTACACTTGAAAGCGACCTTCTCAGGGCTATCGCCTTACGGTAGAAATTAAGAACCGAGTCCTCGTCCTTTTCCTGAGAGGCAACGTTAACCTCCCTGTAGTTTTCATTGATATAAAACCATGGCTTACCCGTTGTAAAGCCTGCATTTTCTCCGTCAGACCATTGTACGGGTGTACGTGCCGAGTCTCTCGAGCCGTGCCAGAGTCTTTCAAGTCTCTTTTTCGCAGATTTTTTTGTGCCCACGTTTTCATACTGCCAGCGTGTCTGCACGTCCTCATACATATCGGGGCTTTCGGGATACCAGTTGCTCATACCGATTTCCTGACCCTGATAAATAAATGGTGTACCCTTAAGGAAGAGGTAGGAAACCGCAAGGGTCTTTGCACTTGCCTCACGGAATTTTTCACTGCCGTAGCGGGAAACCATTCTCGGGTGGTCGTGGTTTTCAATATAAAGCATATTCCAGCCCTTACCCTCAAGACCCTTCTGCCATTTTGTATATGCCCTCTTGAGCTTTGTGAGTGAAAAGGGCACGTGCATAAAGTCGGTAAAGAAGCAGTCCGCCTCCTGGGTTTTGAACTGTATCATCATATCGAGCACGGGCTCGTTTCTTTCATCGATATACTTAAGGGCAATATCGGGTGTTACCATAGGTGCCTCGGCAAGGGTCATACAGTCGTATTTTGAAAAAACGTCACGTCTGAATTCGTCAAGATATTCGTGAAGGTGTGGTCCGTGGTTAAAGTAGCGGATACCTCTTGCCTTAGGCATAATTCTGTCATCGGGAAGTCCCTCTTTTTTAGAAATGAAGGTGATAACGTCCTCACGGAAGCCGTCAACGCCCATATCAAGCCAGAATTTCAGAATTTTCTTTACCTCCTCACGGACGAGGGGGTTATCCATATTAAGGTCAGCCTGCTCCACGGCAAAAAGGTGCATATAATATTCCCCTCTCACCTCGTCCCATTGCCACGCCTTACCCTCAAAAAGTGAGTCCCAGTTGTTGGGGAGCTTACCGTTAGCCTTTGCAGGTCTCCATATGTAATAATCGGTGTAGGGCTCGATTCTTTCACGGCTCTTTCTGAACCATTCGTGCTCTGTACTCGTGTGGTTCACAACAAGGTCCATAATAACCTTCATACCTCTTTCATGAGCACCGTCAAGCACCTTACGGAAGGCATCCATACCGCCGAATTCCTCTGCGATATCCATATAGTCGGAAATATCATAGCCGCAGTCTACTCCCGGTGAGGGATAAAGGGGTGAAAACCATATTCCGTCACAGCCGAGGGACTTTATATAGTCAAGCTTTTCATAAACGCCGTAAAGGTCGCCCATACCGTCACCGTTACCGTCCTTGAAGGAGCGGGGCCATATCTGATAAAAAACCTTATCCTTATACCAATATTTTCCGTTCATAACGTTTCTCCTTTTCAGCTTAATGTATATTCCCGACAGATAGCATACCTGTCGGGATGTGAATTATTCTTTGATGCCGTAGCTTTTTGAAAGTCTGCTGAGAGCTTCCTTTCTTGTGATTTTACCTGTGTTGCAGTCAATCATAACCTGAACGTCCTTATCCTTAAGGTCATAGAAGCACCATACGATAAAGGCAAGCAGACCGCCGATTGCGGGAATGAGCATAAAGATAAGCCAGAGCATATCAAGGGCGTGAGGTGTCTGTTCAATGCCGAGTCTTTCCAGCTCCTCAAAGGAGGTAACCTCAACAACCTTCCAGCCGACCGCCTCGAGACCGAGGATAAGCATACCGAGGGCGCCCGAGATAGAGCCTGTAAGCTTTGCCATAAAGGTCTGTATTGCAAAGGTGATACCCTTTGCCTCGATACCGCTCTTGAAAAGTCCGTATTCCGCACAGTCGGGAGTGAACATAAACATCTCGAGGGCAACAACCGCAAGAGGCACGGAACGGATAGTAAAGAGAATTATGTAAAGAGTTATATTGCCGTAGCCCACTGCCCACGTAATCACGCTGAGAATAACATAGAGAAGAAGGCATACCTGATTAACCTTCATCTTGTCAAATTTGCGGAAGAGCTTGGGAAGAAGAAGAGCAACAATAAGCTGCGGAACTGTACCCACCGCACCGACAACGATTGAGAAAAGAGTGCTGTGGAACAGATAATATGAAACAAAAAGAGTGAAGGCATTACCGATATTAAGTGCGGAATAGAAGAAAAGACCTACATAGTAAATAAGCAGATACTTGTTTTTTACAAGATAGGAAAGCATGCTCTTAATTGTAAAGCTCTCTTCGGTATCACCCTTGAAGCGTTCCTTAAGCTTGAAGGAAGCGGGGCTCATAAGAAGGAAGGCGGCAACGCTTATGATAAGAGAAATAAGTCCGTAGCCTATACCGACCTCCTCGCTGATGAGAAGAGTGGTTACTGTTGAGGTTACACCAACGCCTGCATATGTAGCAATGCTCTTATATGACTGAATGCTGTTTCTTTCGTCAACACTCTGACTCATAGAGGTAAGAATACCGAAAATGGGCACGTCGCAAAGAGTGTAGGCGGTATCCCAGAGCACGTAAGCGATAGCAAACCAAGCGAGCTTGAAGGTTTCGCTCGTGCCGTTGGGTATAACGAAGGTAAGAATTGTTGCAAGAGGTATAAGGACCGTTGAAATGCGAAGCCACGGAAGATACTTTCTGCCGCTTCTGAATCTGATTTTGTCGAAGATGACACCGAACATGGTATCATTTACCGCATCCCATACCTTGACTGCAAAGATTACCGCCGCTGATTTGATGGGCTCGATGCCGAGAAACAGCAGATAGGTTGCAAGACAGGTGTTGAAAAGAGTATAAATCATATTCTGACCTGCAAAATATGAATAATAGCTCATTCTTTCAACAGGCTCTGTTGTCCAGCCCGGCCGAGAGGCGAAAGCGCCCTTGACTTTTGAAATAAGTTCCATATTTATCTCTCCTTTTATCAGGCACAACAGTTTAATCTGCTTTTGCCCTGTTTATCAACTCGCAGAGGTATTCTGCAAGCTCATTTTTCCTGTTTTCATATTCTTTTGCAACGGAAAAGCTGACAAAGCCCCAATCGTCCCACCACATTGAGAAGGGAACATCACCAAACTTACACAGAAGTTGAATTTCTGAGGTCGGATATTCAATAAGGCTTCCCTCTCCGCCGTCATAAATGCCCTCATTTTTAAAAATATCAACATAGAAATTCAGCTCCGCTGAGTCATCATAGTCTGTAAAATAGCTTTCGGGAATGTACTCCTTAAGCGGAAACAGAATTTCAAAGTTGTTTTCATGATATTTGATTTCAATCACGGGTTTTCTCCTTAGTGCTTACCGTCAGATATGCCTGACGTCTGATAAGTGCTACCGTCTCCACGTGGGTCGAGGCAACGAAATTGCTAACCTACGTCGTCGGAAACTTATCTGCTATGGGCGTTATAGGGAACATATCCACACGTTAGATAGTCCCTTCTACCCATGCTTTTGTAAAATTATTAGTCCAATATTTGTTAGGTAAAATAAGAACCTGTTTACTCTCAGGTAAAGCTAAAACTGGTAATAAATTTCCACACAACTTTCTTTTTGGTAACAACTTTCTGTAAATCATTGTGGGAATCATATGATATTCAAGTAACCTATCATTTAAATTCAATGTAAATGTAAAATCAGTCCTATCATACTCATCTGTTATTACTCTCGCGGTCTCTTTCCATTCGTCTGGAACTGAATTTAAATCTTGCCCTTTATAGCTGTAAATCCCCCACGCAATATCTTGAAGAACATCTGGTTGTTCCATAAAATATGGATCCAGTGAATACACTATTTGTGCGGGACAATCAAACGGAGGAAATCTTTTAAATAAAATCGTATTTGCTTGAACAATATGTGCATATATTACTTCACCCTTCTGCAAAAGCAACGATTTGTTTTCATATATTTCAGACATTGGATCTTCTGAATCAAGCCACTCTGGACGGCTTAGTTTTATATCATTGAGCGGATTGCGTTTATAGTTTTCTCGCATCTGAAGCAACTCTTTATACAAATCAAGTTCTAACATAAAGGCTTCTCTCCTTTTATTTTCTCGACAGCAGACAAACGGTCTCGACATGGGTAGTTCTCGGGAACATATCAACGGCCGTTACCTTTACCGTTTCATAGCCCAGCTCACCGAATACCGCAAGGTCTCTTGCAAGAGTTGCAGGGTCGCAGGAAACGTAAACTACTCTGTCAGGGCTCATTTTTACAACTGTTTCAACTACCTCTCTGCTGCAGCCCTTTCTCGGCGGGTCAAGCACCACAACGTCGGGGCGTATACCCTCTTCGTAAAGAGTCTTTGCCATACCTGAGGCATCGTCACAGACAAACCTCGCATTTTTAATACCGTTAAGCTCAGCGTTTTCCTTGGCGTTTTCAATCGCCTCGGGTATAATCTCAACACCTATGAGGCTTTTTGCCTTGTCTGCCATGGTCAGACCTATTGTACCTGCACCGCAGTAAAGGTCAAGCAGGGTTTCCTTACCCGTGAGAGCCGCATATTCCTTCGCTCTGCCGTAAAGAAGCTCTGTACCCTCGGGGTTGACCTGATAGAAGGAAAGAGGGCTGATTCTGAATTTGAGTGAGCAGAGCTCATCCTCGATATAATCCCTGCCGTAAACGGTTATACATCTGTCGCCGAGTATAACGTTGGTCTTTTCCTTGTTGATATTAAGAACAACCGACTGTATATTGAGTCCCGTTTCAAGCAGAGAAAGAATAAGCCTTTCCTTACGGGGTATAGTATCGCCGTTGATGACAAGGCAGACCATTATTTCGCCCGTCTTTGCACCCTGTCTTAAATATATGTGCCTGATCAGACCTCTGCCCGTTTCTTCATTATATACAGTTACGGGATTTTCAAGAATATACTTTCTTATTACGGGTATAAGCTTATGAAAATCCTCTCTTTGCAAAAGACAGTTCTCACCGTCAATAATTCTGTGGCTGTGCTTTGAATAAAAGCCCGTGAGAAGCTTGCCCTTGCCGTCAATACCTACGGGAATCTGAGCCTTGTTGCGGTAATGACAGGGCTCCTTTATTGAAAGAATTTCCTCCGCCTCAATATCGAGACCGCCTATTCTTTTAAGGGCATCGTTTACGGTCTGCTTTTTTATTTCAAGCTCTTTTTCATATTTTATATGACGGTATGCACATCCGCCGCAGCTTTTGTCAACGGGACAGTCGGATTCAATACGGCTTTCACCCTTTTTGATGATTTTTCTGATAATACCCACCGCATAGCTGCTTTTGACCTTGATTATGTGTGCCTCGATTTCGTCACCGGGGGCAGTCCCGTCAACAAAAACAGCCATCTCCTTATATCTGCCCAGACCGCTTCCCTGACTTGTCAGAGCGGTTATTGTGAGCCTTATATCATCATTCTTTTTTAATACTGCTTCTTTTTTCATTACGTCACCGATTCAGTTATTTTCATCTTTTTCAAGCTCAACGGTAATCCTCAGACCGCCGAGGCGTGACTTTCCCGCATAAATTCTGCCGCCGTGAAGCTCTGCTATCTCACGGCATATTGCAAGACCGAGGCCTGCAACCTTCCTGCCCTTATCAGAGGTATAGAAGGGCTCGAATATCATTTCATATTTATCCTCGTCAACACCCTTGCCCGAGTCATCGATATGCACGTATACCCTTTCCTTATCCGAGGCAAAGCTCATACATATCCTTCCCTTGCCGTCGGTAAGATGCTTGACCGAGTTGCCGAAAATATTGCCGAGCACTCTTTTAAAGCTTGATATATCGATATTTACCCTTATATCCGGGTCGGTGTTTATAAGAACGCTGAAATCCACACCGTTATTTTCAAGCTCGTCGGAAAACTCACTCATAACACCGTCCGCAAATTCCTGCAGGGTTACCTTAGCCGTTGAGATTTCTTTTTTTGTGTTGAGGTTAAGATAATCGTCAAACTCATTGATAAGCATGGTGATTTCTTCACTTTTTGCATAAACCGTTGAAAGATAACGCTCTTTTCTCTCAGCACTTATGTTTTCCTTCTTCAGCTGCTCGGTATAGCCCATAATCGAGGTAAGAGGTGTTTTGATATCGTGAGAAATGGAGGCGATAATTCTCCGCTCATTCTCCTTCTGCTTTTCAAGGTTTTCAGTAAGGGATTTAAAGCGCTTATATACGCTGCCCGCATAGCCCTTGATTTTGAAATCACCCAGCTTACCCGTACGGTCGTATTCCTCAATAGCCATATAAATACCCTTGAAGGGTCTGAGCATAATTCTGTACAAGGCAAAAATCATAAGCGACAGAGCCGAAAGTCCTATCAGGAATTCTATAAAGATAAACCTTACAAGCACTCTTACGTCGGTAAGATAATCTCTGAGCAGATAAACCGAGGAGGTGATAACGTATGCCTCTCCCTCAAAATCAAAGGGCGTCTGCACCTTAACGTCAAGAGCAGACCAGGCTCTGCCCACGGTTCTTGTGATTATCTCGTTTTCACCGTTTTCAATAACAATAACTATATCAGTATACTGCTCGACGATTTCGCTCCACTGATCAGTCGACTGCTTGTTTGTGAGCTTTCCGATAATTTCCGTATTATAGCTCTGCAGAATGTTTCTGTCGTTATAAGCCGCATCGGCAACAGTCCTTGTAACCGAGGCGTTATATGAAAAAGCAAAGGCTACAATTACACCGAGCAATATGAAAAAAAACGTAATGTTCGCCCTTCTGCCCGAATTCATAGCCTTCACTCCCTTTTATATTCCCTTTACAAATTTATAGCCTACACCCCAGACGGTTTTTATGTACTGATTGTCCGGGTCAATTTTATCTCTGATGTTTTTTATGTTAACCGCTACGGTGCCTATATCACCGAATTCAGTATCCCACACGTGGCTGAAAATCTGCTCTCTTGTAAGCACCTTACCCGCATTTTCCATAAGATACTGGATAAGCTGGAACTCCCTTGTGGAAAAGGCTACAGCCTCTCCCCTTCTGAAGACCTCCATGGTGTTGGTGTTTATTACGATATCGCCTACGCTGATAATGCCCGTTTCCTTTTCAGGGTTGTTACGCTTTTCACGTCTGAGATGAGCCTTTACCCTTGCAACGAATTCTTCAACCACAAAGGGCTTTGCTATATAATCGTCACCGCCGGTCTGAAGACCCTCAACAGCATCGGAGCTGTTGCTTTTTGCGGAAACAAAAATAATGGGACAGTCAACGGTGTTCCTTATAAAGCGGCAAAGCTCAAGTCCTGACACGTCAGGCATCATAATATCTAGAGTGATAAGAGATATATCTCCCCCGTTTTCCGAAATATATTCATAGGCACTTCTGCCGTCGTTTCTGATAACCGTTTCAAAGCCCTCATCCTCAAGGACATCGGATATAAGACGTGCTATGGCAATCTCATCGTCTACAATAAGAATTTTACCCATATGACGGTCACTTCCTTCCAAAAAAGATAAATAATATTTACTAATATATTATAATAATATAAGCATGTTAAAAAATAAAGTCTTTTTTACAAATTTATCAAATTTTATATACCGGTGCGGCAAATTGCCGTATCAGGTCAAAAAATTAAGAAAGTCTTAAGAAATTAACTGTTTTTTTCTGTTATAATTGTGATGTTCATCATTTCCCGACAGGTTTGGATTATTTTTTAAGGAGGGTATACTGTGAAAATTCTTATTGTTGATGACGAAAAAGAAATCGCAGACCTTATTGAACACTATCTGCTCAAGGACGGTTTTTCCGTAACAAAATATTATGACGGTGAAAGCGCCCTCAGAGCAATCACCGAGCAGGAATTTGACCTTGCCGTTCTTGACGTAATGCTTCCCGGCGTTGACGGCTTTACACTTTGCAGAAAAATCAGAGAAAAATATACCTACCCCGTAATAATGCTCACGGCAAAGACCGCTTTTTCTGACAGAATCTCAGGTCTTTCAATGGGCGCTGACGATTACGTCACAAAGCCCTTTAATCCTCTCGAGCTCACCGCAAGAGCCAAGGCTCAGCTCAGACGCTACAGACAGTATAACGAGCAGAATAACGAGGATGACGTAATTTCCATATCAGGCCTTGAATTAAACAGACTCAATCACACCTGCACTCTTTACGGAGAGGCTCTTGTGCTCACCCCCACCGAATTCGGCATTCTTAAGCTTTTGTGCGAAAATGCGGGTAAGGTTATATCCACCGAGGAAATATTTGAAAAGGTGTGGGGCGAAAAATATCTTGACAGCAACAACACGGTTATGGTACATATAAGACGACTCAGAGAAAAAATGAAGGAAAAGCCGAAAAATCCTAAGTTTATCAAAACCGTGTGGGGAGTTGGATATAAAATTGAAAAAGAATAAAAAAAATCTCCGTCCGTCAGGGGAGCTCAACATCGTTTCAAAAACACTGAGCCGCTTTTTTCTGAATAACCTTTTCATATTTGCCGCACTTCTTATGGTGTATGCGCTTGTTTTCCTGTTTGTTTCACGCTATCCGGGCATAGAGGTTATCGTCAGAGGTATATATTTCAATATTGTCACCCCCTTGCTTTCAATATTCTTTCAGGAGGATTTCTTAGCCTTCATCTATGAGCACAGTATATGGCTTTATCTTTTCTCCTGCCTTTCGGCCTTTGCAATTCACTGTGTTGTTCAGTCGGTTATAACCCTTGTAAATTTCAGCAAAACCTGTAAGAGTCTTGACGCCTTCGTTGACCCCGATAACAATATTCAGTCCTTTACAAAGCCCTATTCGGATATTGAAATCAAGCTCAAGGACATAAAGCTTGAGGTGCTTGACAGTAAAGGCCGTGCCGCCGAGGCAGAAGGCAAGAAAAACGACCTTGTTATGTACCTCGCTCACGATCTCAAGACCCCTCTGACCTCAATAATCGGCTATCTTTCCCTTCTTGACGAATCACCTGAGCTTACGACGGAGCAAAGAGCAAAATTCACGGGCATCGCCCTTGACAAGTCCTACCGTCTTGAGCAGCTCATAACCGAATTTTTTGAAATTACACGCTTCAACATACATACAGTTACTCTTCAGCGTAACAGAGTAAACCTCGGGCTTATGATAAATCAGATTGCCGACGAATTCTATCCCATGCTCAGCGAAAAGGGTATTGAAATCCGTGTGGATATACCCTATAAAATTCTGATTTTCGCCGACTCGGATAAGCTCGCCCGTGTGTTTGACAACCTCATCAAGAATGCGATTTCTTACAGCTACGAAAGCTCTGTTATAAACGTGGGAGCAAGGATAATAAACAACCGTCTGATTATAAAATTCCGCAACCGCTGTGATGAAATACCTGCTGATAAACTTGAGCGTTTATTTGACAAGTTTTACCGTATGGATTCCTCAAGAACCTCAGCAACAGGCGGCTCCGGTCTCGGTCTTGCCATTGCCAAGCAGCTCACAGAGCTTCACGGCGGCGCCCTCACGGCAAAAAGCAACACGGAATATACTGATTTTACCGTTGTTCTTCCTTGGCAGCCCTACGAAGAAATGACAGACGAGTCTTCAATATGGTAACAGTCACACCCGACGACATCCCCGTCGGGTGTTTTACTTGACATTGTCACACTTAAATAATATAATCTAAAGCGGTGATAATAATGGAAAACAAGGTTATGGTAGGTATGAGCGGCGGTGTTGACAGTGCCGTTTCAGCCTATGTTTTAAAAAAAGAGGGCTACGGTACCGCCGGAGTAAACTGCTCCTTCTTCCGTAATGAGGATGTATTCATAGAAAAGGCTTCAACCGATGCAGAGGATGCAAAAAGAACCGCCGATATGCTCGGTATACCCTTTTTTCACCTTTATCTCGGCGACCGCTTCAGGGATGAGGTTATTGTACCCTTTATAAATGCCTATAAGGAGGGTGCGACTCCCAACCCCTGCATTTACTGCAACAGACATCTTAAATTCGGTGAGCTTCTTTCCTTCGCCGAAAAGGAGGGCTACGGCAATATTGCCACGGGTCACTACGCCCTTATTGAAAAAAGCGGCGACAGATACCTTCTGAAAAAGGGCTCGGATAAAACCAAGGATCAGAGCTACGTGCTTTATACCCTGACTCAGCACCAGCTTGCACATACGCTTTTTCCTCTCGGCTCATACACCAAGGCTCAGGTAAGAGAAATCGCAGAAAGCATAAGCTTCACCACCGCAAGAAAGCAGGACAGTCAGGATATATGCTTTATCCCCGACGGAGATTATGCGGCCTTCATCGAAAAATATTCGGGTCTCACCTTCCCCGAGGGTGATTTTATAGGTCCCGACGGAAAAATTCTCGGCAGACACAAGGGCATTATCCGCTACACCGTCGGTCAGAGAAAGGGACTCGGTCTTGCTCTGCCCGCACCTATGTATGTCAGGGAAAAGGATGTCATAAACAACCGTGTGCTTCTTTGCAACAATCAGACTCTTTTCACCAAAAATCTTATCGCTAAGGATATAAACTTCATTCCCTTTGACCGTATCGACGGCGAATTGCGTGTCAAGGCAAAGGTGCGCTACAAGCACGAGGAGCAATGGGCAACGGTTATACAGACTGACGAAAATCACTTCTCCCTCACCTTTGACGAGCCTCAGCGTGCAATAGCCAAGGGGCAGGCCGTGGTGCTTTATGACGGAGACTACGTTGTGGGCGGCGGAACAATAGAATAAGACATTTTACCCTGTAAAGTTGCACTTTGCAGGGTTTTATAGTATAAAGCAACAAAAAAGTGTTCGTCAATTTGTATAAAAATCACCTTGACAGTAGAAAAGTTTTAATATAAACTTATCATAATAGTATATTGAAAGGGTAACTTGTTTTGGATTATTCAATTCTCAAAGATGAAGAGCTGGTTCTTATGTGCCGGCAGAACGATGAGGAAGCTTTTTCCTGCCTTACCCTCAGATATATTTCCACAGCGAAATTTATTGCCGCACGCTACGGTGACAGCTCAATAGAAAATGCCGATCTGGTGCAGGAGGCAATGTTCGCTTTTATTTCAGCGGTATATTCCTATGACTCGGAAAAGGCCTGCTCCTTTTCAACCTATGCAGGCGTGTGTATGAAAAACCGTATACTCAGCCTTCTGAGAAGTCTCAGCTCGAAAAAGCGTGTACCTCAGACGATGCTCGTCTCTCTCGAGGATAACAGCGGTCTGCCCGTTGCCCCCTCTCCCGAGGAAAGCTTTCTGGTTGATTCATCTGCAGAATACATATATTCACTCATAAGCTCTGACCTTAGCAGCAGGGAGCAGCAGGTTTTCGGTCTTTTTCTGACAGGACTGAGCTATGAAGAAATCGCAAGAGAGCTTGACTCCACCGTAAAATCCGTGGACAGTACCCTGCAAAGAGCAAGAAAGAAGCTGCGCGAAAGGCTCAGTTCTTATAAATAATATGCCCCATAGCTCAAAGAAGAGCGTTGTTATCAAAGAGTCGGTGCAATTCCGACAAAGGGCCATTAAATTCAAGCGAGGTATAAAACAATGTACGAAGACAAAACACTCAAATGCAAAGAATGCGGAAATGACTTCATCTTTTCTGCAGGCGAACAGGAATTCTATGCTGAAAAAGGCTTACAGAACGAGCCCCAGCGTTGCAAGGATTGCCGCATCGCTCGTAAAAACGCTGCAAGACCCGCACGTGAAATGTTCACAGCTACCTGTGCATCATGCGGCGCAGAAGCAAAGGTTCCCTTCAAGCCCACAGAAGGCAGAGACGTATACTGCAGCGACTGCTTTGCAAAGATGAAGGAAGCAGAAGAAGAATAAGCATAATTTATATTTGAAAGTTTTTGTTACTTTATAAATAGTCTTATGCCGGACCGCAACAGCTTGCGGTCCTTTCTTTTTTATAAAAAAGAAGCTATCGGCCTCACACCTCCGATAGCTTTCGTTTTATTCAGAAATCCGCTTTGACCGTAAAGCTCATTCTTTCCTTCGTTTTCGGGTGGGTGAAGCCTATGCTCTCACACCACAGATGGATTTTATCTGCCTCATCCCTTGCGCCGTAGCGGCGGTCGCCGAAAAGCGGCATTTTTCTTGAAGCAAACTGTACCCTTATCTGATGTGTCCTGCCCGTATGAAGTGTAACGCCGACGAGTGCGCTGTCAGAAGAGCTTTCTCTCACCTTATAGCTGAGAAGAGCCTTTTTTACACCCCGTCTCTCTTTTTTGACGGTGAAGGATTTATTCTTTGCCTTATCAAAATAAAGCAGGTCCTCCATAAGTCCCTCTTTTTCATCGGGCACACCGTGAACAAGAGCAACGTAGGTTTTATCAAAGCTTCTGTCAGCAACCTGAGCGGAAAGCTCTGCCGCACTCCTTTGTGTAAGTGCATAAACCGTAACGCCCCCAACGTCCTTATCAAGACGGTGAACGGGATAAACCTCACAGCCGTACAGCTCCTTCAGAGCGGTTATCATATTCGGCTTTTTTTCATCATACTGAGAAAGAAGTCCTCTTTCCTTTATGCAGACAACAAGCTCATTATCCTTATAGAGCATCTCCATAGTCATCACCTTATTAAAAAGGCTGTCGCAAACAGCAACAGCCTTCATTCTTATTTTGCGTAATCCACAGCTCTTGTCTCACGGATCATATTAACCTTAATCTGACCGGGATATTCAAGCTCTTGCTCGATCTTTTCAACGATGCTGCGGGCAACAAGTGCCATATCCTCATCGCTGATAACCTCGGGCTTAACTGCGATTCTGACCTCACGGCCTGCCTGAACTGCATATGCTTTTTCAACACCTGCAAAGGATTCGGAAATCTGCTCAAGAGTTTCAAGACGCTTGATGTAATTCTGAAGATTTTCTCTTCTTGCACCGGGTCTTGCAGCTGAAATTGCATCGGCGGCCTGAACAAGACAGGCGATAATGCTCTTGGGCTCAACGTCACCGTGGTGAGCGTGAATTGCATTGACAACGATGTGGTTTTCCTTATACTTCTTAGCGTATTCAACACCGAGCTCAATATGTGAGCCCTCCTGCTGATGGTCAACTGCCTTACCGATATCGTGAAGAAGACCTGCTCTTCTTGCAAGCTTCACGTCAACACCGAGCTCTGCAGCCATAAGACCTGCAATATAAGAAACCTCAAGTGAATGGTTAAGAACATTCTGACCGTAGCTTGTACGGTATTTAAGGCGGCCGAGAAGCTTGACAAGCTCATTGTGAACACCGTTGACGCCTGCGTCAATAACTGCTCTTTCACCTGCCTGCTTGATTGTCTGGTCAACCTCACGCTTTGCCTTATCGTGAATCTTTTCGATAAGAGCGGGATGGATTCTGCCGTCGGAGATAAGTCTTTCAAGAGTGAGCCTTGCAACCTCACGGCGGACGGGATCAAAGCTGGAAAGGGTAATTGCCTCGGGGGTATCGTCGATGATAAGGTCAACACCTGTGATTGTTTCAAGTGTTCTGATGTTACGACCCTCACGGCCGATGATACGACCCTTCATCTCATCGTTGGGAAGAGCAACAACTGAAACCGTAGCCTCGGAAGCGTGGTCTGCGGCACAGCGCTGAATTGCTGTAGTGATAACCTCTCTTGCAAGATTTTCCGATTCCTCACGGACTACCTGCTCGTATTCCATGATTTTAACGGCCTTTTCTCTCTTAAGAGTTTCCTCAAGGGAATTAAGCAAATCAACCTTTGCCTGCTCTTTTGTATAGCCCGATATCTTTTCAAGCATTTCTAACTGACTTCTTTTGATGCTTTCTGCTTCGGAAAGTTGGTTTTCAACCTGCTTGATTTTTTCAGCAAGCACTTCTTCTTTTTTCTCAAGATTTTCTGTCTTTTTGTCGAGACTTTCTTCCTTCTGAATCATTCTCTTTTCCTGGCGTTGAACCTCGTTTCTTCTTTCACGGATTTCACGCTCTGATTCAGTTCTGAGCTTGTGGATTTCATCCTTAGCCTCAAGAACAGCCTCACGTTTCTTTGTCTCTGCTTCGTTAACCGCCTGATTGACAATACGGGTAGCCTCTTCATTAGCTGAACCTATCATAGCTTCAGCAGTCTTTTTTCTATGAGCTGAGCCCGCAACAAAGCCGATAACGGCAGCAATAACGGCAGCAACAACAGCAATAACAATTGCAATAATTAAACTGATTTCCAAAGTAGCAGCACCTCCTTCATCTGATTTTGGCAACATATATCAAAGCAAAAGCCTTAAAATATCACCTGTGTTTTTCATCAAAAGAATTGCAGTAACTTAACTCGAACGATAGTATTCCACACTATCTTGGATATTTTATAACAAAATACACAATATGTCAAGTCAATTACCGATTAAAGATGTTAAAAATTATTATAATTTTAATAATTATTCATTATTTTTTGTAATTAACAGCAATTTTTATAATAAATTCTCAACCGCAACAGAGCGGATTTTTCCTTTTGTCTGTTTTAACTTTCTTTAAGGTTTAAGAGTTATACTCTGGTTGTGCGATGGGAACAGAAACGTGTTTTTTTCCGATTTTTCACGATTCTACCCTCCTTTCCATCGCACTCCCCTCTCCTTTCAAATATGCATGAAGAGACACCGGTCGGTCAGGGCCGGTGTCTCTTTCGTTCTGTCTGTCGGAAAAAAACAAAAAAACAAGGCTTATCCGTCATTTTTGTGACATTTTTCTGACTTTACGGATGATATACTTCCTTCACCTTAAGTTGGCGAATGTAATCCGAAATAGTTTTTTGAATACGGATTTTCGCCATTCTATTGTTAAAATACTCGTGAATCCGCAAGGATTCACTGCGTTTTGTGCCGCAGCCTGACAAAAATCCGTTGTTCAAAAAATCTCCGACCTGAAAGTGAAGATTTTTATTTGGATTTTTGACCGCTGAGAACGATGAAAGGCTGACGCCTTTCGAGGATGAAGCGGCGAAAAGCCTTTAAAAGGAGCGCTTTCAGGCT
>JAZNIH010000074.1:0-22979 GCA_045577395.1 Acutalibacteraceae bacterium
AAAAATCCAATTAAAAATCTTCACTTTCAGGTCGAAGATTTTTTGAATAACGGATTTTTGTCAGGCTGAGGCACAAAACGCAGTGAATCCTTGCGGATTCGCGAGTATTTTAACAATAGAATGGCGAAAATCCGTATTCAAAAAACTGTTTCGGATTATACTCGCCAACTTAAATAAAAAGGAGATGTAAAAAATTATGTCATTTGCAGCAGGCTTCGGCAAAACCAACGTTGATTTGCTTTTTGAAAATATGCCACGCCTTCCCGATGAGGGCGAAGAAATATTTACCGACCGTTTTTCTCTGTGCCTTGGCGGCGGTGTGCCGGGTACAATGGTTACTCTCGGCAGACTCGGTGTCGAATGTAAAACCGTAACCGAGCTTTCGGAGGATATGTTTTCACACTTTGCACTCAGCGAATTCAGAAAGGCAGGCGTTGAGCCCGTAAACCTTTATAAGGGTGAAAAAATTGCAGTTAATATTACTGCGGCGGCAATTACGCCCAATGACCGTACCTTTGTTTCCTACGGTAACAGCGACAGCAATATAAGTGAGGATGAGCTTTATGAGGCTCTCAAGGGTGCAAAGGTTGCCGCTATGCACGAAAGCTATAACGGTGTTTACCGTAAGCTCCGTGAGGAAGGGACAACAATAATTCTTGACACGGGCTTCGTTGAGGGTATGAGTCTTGAAAGCTATAAGCCTATGCTCGAAATTGCTCATTGGTTTTTGCCTAACCGTAAGGAAACCGAGATAATCACGGGAGAGACTGATCCGAAAAAGGCGGCTCTTGTGCTTAAGGAATATCTTGATACACCCGTCGTAAAGCTTGATAAGGACGGCTGCCTTATCCTTAAGGACGGTCAGTTTATTTACGTTAAGAGTATTGACGAGTTTGTCCGTGTTGATTCAACGGGTGCAGGCGATGCCTTTTTTGCAGGCTTTGCTTACGGACTTATGCACGATGAGCCCGTTGAAAAATGTGTGCTTTACGGCAACATCACCGGCGGTAAATGTGTAACTGCGGTGGGCTGTACAACTGCCTTCTTCAATGAAAAAGAGCTTCTTGAGATGGCGGAAAAATATAAGGACAACATAATCTACGGCTTCTGAGGTGCAAAATGACGGATAAAATCTTTTCCGACTGGCTTATAGTGTCGGATATTGACGGCACTCTCATTGATAAAAAAAGAAAAACACCCCGTGCCAATACAGAAGCTATTGACCGCTTTGTACATACTCTCGGCGGTAATTTCACTCTTGCCTCTGCAAGGGGAGTCGAGTCACTTGGACCCCATTATAAAAATCTTCCCGATGTCAGTACGCCTGCAATCGTGCTTAACGGTGCGGGAATATATGATTTCAGAAGTGAAAAAATGCTCTGGTTTAATCCGATAGGGGAAGGCGGAACGGAAATAGTAAGGAAGGCAATGGAAAAATTTCCCCTTCTTGAAATTGCCGTGCTGACGGAAGATATGATTTACCTTGTCAGACCGAGAGTGCTTTCTCCTGTTATGATGATGCTTGACAGACTCACACATAAGAGAGTGAAAAGCATCGATGACGTACCCTCGCATAACAGAGGAAAGGTGATTTTCTTCTGCCCGCCCTTTATGAAAAATAAAATCCGTCGGTATGTAAGCGAAATATCCGACGGCACGGTTTATTATATTGATACAACCGCTCTTTCCTTTGATATGGTAAGCTGCACAACCAATAAGGGCAATGCGGTCCTTAAGCTTGCGGAGCTTCTCGGCGTTCCCGAGGAAAATACAGGTGCTATCGGCGATTATTACAATGACCTTGAGATGCTCCGAGCGGTAAAACACCCTGCCTGCTGCAGTCAGGCTCCTGAGGAGCTTCATGAAATATGTGAATTCCATGCCTGCCATTGCAATGACGGTGCGGTTGCTGATTTTATTTCGTATATTGAAAATAAATATAAATAAAATGTTGAAAATTCGCTTTTGAAGTGATAGAATTACCTTATAAAACAAGGGAGGATAAATATATGAAAAAGCTTTTATCGGTCATACTTACTGCTGTGATGCTTTTCACGGCTGCAATGCCTGCATTTGCGACTTCGGAAAAAGCAGATTATAACGGCAACCCTGTTGTTATTGTCAGAGGTATCGGTTTTACGAGTATAAAATTTGAAGACGGCTCAGGTCCCTTCAACATCAGTACGGGCACTATTCTCGGTGTGCTTCTTGAAAGCGTGATTACAAAATTCGCCTTAAAGAACGAGGATGCTCTTTACGATGCCTTTGCAGAGATTGTAACAGATATTTTTGAGCCTATAGCTTATGATAAGAACTGTGAATCTGTCAATGAGCTTTCAGCGCCTGCATATACAAAGTCTCTTGCAAATTATCCCAATTACGGTCATTTTAACGATGCCGAGGGCGGACTTGTTCGAGAGGCTGTAAAAAGATACGGTGCAGAAAACGTATACCTTTTCTCCTATGACTGGAGAAAATCAGCAAAGCAGCTTGCAGGTGAGCTCAGCGCTCTTATCGATACCGCCAAAGAGGCTTCAGGTAAGAAGCAGGTTGATATTATCTGCGCAAGCATGGGATGTATGATAACTACCGCATATTTCACCTACCACGGCTATGACAGCGTTAATAAGGCAGTTTACGTTTCGGGCGCACACAACGGTGTTTATGCCCTCGGTGATGCCTTCAGCGGTCATCTCAGCATAAATACGGAAACTGTAAGAAATACGGTTGACTCGCTTATCGGTGACAACTTCTTCGCTAAGGTGCTTATAAACGTATTCGATTGGCTCGGAGCTATTGATTTCCTTACCGAATACCTTAACAAGTGGGTCAACGATAACTACGAAAAAGCGAACGATGATGTTTTCCGCGATTGCTTCGGCTGTCTTCCCGGCTATTGGGCTCTTTGTCCCGATGACCGCTTTGACGAGGCTTATGAAACCGTATTCGGTGGCTGTGAGGATGAATACGCAGCCGTATGTGAGGTGGTAAAGGAAACAGGTGACTTCATCAAGGGCTCTGACGAAGTAATAGCGGGTGCTTACAAGGCAGGGGTTGAAATTTCCTTCATCGCTAACTATAACGTTCCCGCCGTGCCCGTGTATGAAAACGCAGTGCTCAACGGTGACGGCACTATCGAAACCGTGCTTGCTTCTAACGGTGCAACAGTTGCTCCTTACGGAAAAACTCTCTCCGGGGATGAAATCACAGATGAAGCTTATCTCTCAGCTGACAGAGTAATCGATGCTTCAACTGCCGCTTATAAGGATTACACATGGTTTATCAGAAACGGCGAGCACGTTGCTACTGACTACGGTACTGACTGTAATGCTTTTGTATTCTGGCTTTTCGAGTGCGAAAATCAGCCTACAATAAAGACCGATGAAAGATATCCTCAGTTCCTTGTAACAGATTCCTCTTGGAGTCTTGCTCCTCTTAAATAAGCATAAAAATACTCCTGCAGACCGTAGCGGAATGCAGGAGTTATATTTTATCTGATTTTTTTGATAAGCGCCACACCGAGTGCTATTGCTCCGCCGACTGCGGCAATCCTTTTTGCAATGCTTATACCCTGGTCAACCGATGAGGGTGAGTGTGTGAATATAAATTCCTTAAGGGGAGCAGAGGGCTTGAAATCGCAAAGCTCACCCATTGTTACGGTATAGGTCTCAAAGTCCCTGATGTTGCTTTCGTCGAGGACGAAAACTCTTACGCCTCTGTTTTTGCCGGGACCGTAGGTGTTGAAGCCTGCTCCCTGAGTATATCCGAGGGTAACACCCTTGAGAACTCGGCTGAAGGAGTTAATATGATCGTGACCGACATAGAGAGCGAAGATATCATCGTGCTTTGTAATCTCATCGAATTCACCGCTGTTGATTTCGGGCGCAGCGGGGTTTTCCTTCATAAATTCACCCTTGGCGGGATTCTCAAGCAGATAATATCCCTTTCTTGAGCGGAAGCCCTCAACGGCACCTCTTGTGTAGAAGGGAACCTTCTTTATAACGTCATAAAACTCAGGGCAGGGGATGTGCTGAAAAATCATAGCGGGAAGGTATCCGTTCTTTTCACGGGCTTCGCTGAGCCATTGAATTCTTTCCTTTTTAAGCGGCTCGTAAGCACCGTCAGAGCCTTTCTTTCCCGTGTCGATGAGATAAAGAGCAAATACGTCCTTCTCTCCGTCGCTGCTCTTGATTCGTACTGTGTAAGTACCCTCATCAAAGCGGTCGCCGTCAAGTGGTTTTATACAGCTTTTGTGCTTTGTGTAAAATCCGAGCTGAAGCTCCTTGCTTACCTTGCAGTCATCGTCATGATTTCCGAAGGTAAATACAAAGGGAATATTTCTTTTAACAAGGGGCTCAAGGAAGCTGTCAATACAAATTTCTGCCTTCTTTTCCGCATCTTGAAGGTAGCAGGGAGAATAGCCCTGAAGCTGGTCGCCCGTAAAAACAACAAGGTCGGGCTTTTCCTTTTCGAGAGCAAGGTCAATAAGCTTTACCGTGTCAGGATTATGGGGCACATCCTCCTGAACGTCGGCAATCTGCATTATTTTGAATTTTGAGTTGTTGAATTTAAGATTCATAGTGTTTCTCCGATAAAATCATATTGCATATAATTATACATTATATTCTCCGATTTGCAAGGTCAACAGAGAAATAAAAACACAATTTACATTTCTTGCCTGAGTCTTTCCTTCTCACAAGCGCTCCCGTCCCGACATATAATGAAGCATATATACTATATAAAGGAGCATAGAGAAATGAACTACACATATATAAAATTCGAAAGTCAGACCTACGGGGAAAAGGCTGTTCACCTTCTTGCCCGTCATTCGATAAAAGCAAATCTTCGCCGTAACCCTAATCCCAATCACAAGCAGGGTTGTAATTTTGCCTTGTTTGTGCAGGGAAATATATGGCAGGCGCAGGAAATTATCGACAGAAACGGAATTCGTAATCTTGGTATAGAAAGCTACCGTGAGAGGTTATGATTTATCTCGATAATGCGGCTACCACCTTTCCTAAACCGACAGGTGTCATAAAGGCAGTCAACGAGGCTATGACTGTTTACGGTGCAAATCCGGGCAGAGGCGGACACAGTATGACCCTTAAGGCGGGCAAAAAGCTTTACAAAGCAAGAGAAGTCCTTGCCGATATGTTTTCCTGTAATGCTGAAAGAGTTGTTTTTACCGCCAACTGCACGTCTGCCCTTAATACTGCAATAAGGGGAACGGTGAAAAAGGGAAGTCACGTGCTTATATCCTCACTTGAGCATAATTCGGTTCTCCGTCCCGTTGAGGCGATGAAAAATGAGGGACTTATAACCTATGATGTTTTTACCGTTTATCCGTCAGACACCGAAAAAACGCTGACGGGTATAAAAGAATGTATAAAAAGTAACACCGCGGCGATAATTTGCACCGCGGTTTCAAATGTTTTCGGTACGGTGCCGCCTCTTAAAAAGATTTCTCAGCTTCTCAGAGACACAGGTATACTGTTTATCGTTGACGGAGCTCAGGCGGCAGGGGGTCATACACTCAATATGAAGGAACTCGGTATAGATATCCTCTGCCTTCCCGGTCATAAGGGACTTATGGGACCTATGGGTACCGGTGTGATTCTGTTTTCGGACAATGTTGATATTGAGCCGATTTTTTACGGCGGTACGGGCAGTAATTCGATGAGCGTTTTACAGCCGGATTTTTACCCTGACAGACTCGAAAGCGGAACAGCCAATCTGTCGGGTATTGTCGGTCTGCTCGCAGGTGCGGAGTTTGTAAAGGGGTGCTCGGAAAACAATATTCTCCAAAGGGAATGGGAGCTTATCCGTGCTTTTACCGAAGACTTGTATTGTATCAGAGGCGTCAGAGTATATAGTGATATGCTTAACGGAAAAACAAATCTTATATCCTTTAACGTCGGTGAGCTTCACAGCGAGCAGGTGTCAGATTTCCTTTCTTTAAACGGCATTGCAGTAAGAGCGGGATATCATTGCTCATATCTTGCCCATAAAAATTACGGCACAGAGGAAAAAGGCACCGTGAGAGTCAGCGTAGGCCCCTTCAACACAAAAAAAGATATGAAAATTTTATCTTTTTGTCTGAATAAAATTGCATTAGACAAAAATTTATGTTAAAATTAATTAGATTAAGTATTATAATTAAGTAATATACATTCAATATAAAAATACGGAGGAAAATATGGGAAGTTTTTTTGAAAACATCTTCGGCAGAATCTGGTCTCTCGTCGGTCTTGTCGAATGGTATGATATTATCGATATTGCGCTTGTTGCCTTTATTCTTTATTACTGTATCAAGCTTATAAGACAGACAAGGGCCTTCCACCTTGTCAAGGGTATTCTTTTTATGGCGGCGGTTTTCTTTGTCGTGTCCGCACTTAATATGTCGACGGCAAGCTTCCTTTTCAGCCGTATTTTTGCCGATATCGTTATTGTTATGCTTCTTCTCTTCCAGCCTGAAATAAGACAGGTTATCGAAAGCCTCGGCAGAGGAGACGTAAAAAGATATCTTAATTTCATCTTCCGCTCGAAAGAGGTAGTAAACGATGAAATTCAGGCAAGCGTGACCAATATCTCAAAGGCCGTTGCCAATATGAGTGACAAGAAGGTCGGTGCTCTTATTGTTGTTGAGGGCTCGGTGCTTCTTGAGGATGTTGTTTCAACAGGCGCAAGGGTTGATTCATCTGTTTCGACTCCGGTTATCGAAAACATCTTCTTCCCCAAGGCTCCTCTTCATGACGGTGCGATGATTATAAGAGACAACCGCATATATTCGGCAGGCTGTATCCTTCCTCTTACTCAGAGTGAGCTTTCACTTGAGCTTGGCACAAGACACAGAGCTGCGGTAGGTATAAGTGAGCAGAGCGACGCCCTTGTTATTGTTGTTTCTGAGGAAACGGGTAAAATCTCCGTAGCTCAGGGCGGCGAGCTTCTCAGAGGAATTTCTCTCGGTGAGCTTATTGCGGGACTTAACGATTTCCTTATTACAGACGATGAAGATGCGGATAAGAATTGGATTAAGCGTCGGAGGAAGAAATGATGAAGAAAAATAAAAAGAGCCTTACCGAAAGGCTTGTATACAACAATAAATTCCTGCTGTTCTTTTCCGTTGTGGCGGCCATTCTTTTGTGGGCTACGGTAAAGGTAAATTACAGTAATGATATAACAAGAGTTATTGATGAGGTAAGAGTCAGCCTTTCTGCCGGCAACGAGGAGGAAAACGGCTACAGATACTTTGTCGATGAGGAGCAGCTTTACGTTGCGGTAGAAATAACCGGTAAGGCCTATGATATTAATTCCAATGTAATCAGCAAGGATGACATTATAGTGTCTGCATCTGAGGTTTATTCCGATACGGCGGGCTATAAGGTGCTTTCTCTCAGCGCTAAGTTTGCTAACGGAGCGACAGGCAGAAATGCACAGATAATTTCTGTCACACCCTCCACCGTTGCGGTTTATTATGATATGGAGGTTACTCAGACCGTAAACGTTGAGGGCGTTATCACCAACGGCAAGGATGCTCTTATAAGTGAAGGCTTCAGCGTTGGTAATCCTGTTGCATCGCTGAGCACAATTGACGTTACAGGACCTGCTACGGTTGTAAGTCAGCTTAACAAGGTCTATTTTCAGGCAACAATTGATAAAAAGGATCTGCCTCTGACAAAAACACAGACCCTTCCGGCTACCGTCAAATACGATTTCAACGGCGCGGCAGACAGTCACTATCTTTCATATGAGATACCCGAAACCAACCCTCCCACGGTTACCGTAACGGTTAAAACCGAAAAAGAGGTTCCTACCGCCGTCAAATTTATCAACGAGCCATCAAATTACAGCGCTGACGACGGCAACATAAGAATAAGCCCCGACAGCGTAAAAATACTCTGCAACACGGGCAACGCCGAAACCTTTGACCGTTTCGTTGTAAAGACTGTGGATTTCAGAGAGCTGAAAAATCAGAGAAACACCTTTACGGTTACCGCAAAGGATACCCCCAATGCAAATCTTCTTATTGATGAAGAGCAGGTGTTTACCGTAACGGTTGACTTTTCCTCGATGAAAAGCAGGCTTATTGCAGGCGGTCAGGCAAATATAGTTTTTGTCAATGATAATAAGGATTTTGAATATACCGTTGATTTTGAGGGCAGCAGTCTTGAAAGCATATGTCTCATCGGTCCTGCTGCAAGCCTTGAAAGGATTAATCCCGAGGATATACAGATTGAAATCAATGTTTCGGGTCTGAATCTTGCGAGAAGCGGTGAGCAGGAAATCGAGGTTTCAAACATCACCGTTCAGAATGATGAAATCAACGACTGCTGGGTTTACGGCAAATACGTTGCAAGAGTTACCGCAACCCTTGTTACGGAATAAAATAAAACGGATGACTTTTCTGAAAAGTCATCCGTAATTTTTTTGTCTCTTAAGAGTTATCTGAAGGCCTCCATGTCCGCTGTAAGAAGCTTTTTTCTTACAATGGTATATGCAGGGTTGCCCTCGGCTCTTTTTTGAATTTCATCTGCGAGAAGTGAGGGGTTGATGTTTGTGGTGCTTCCTGCAGGAAGAATAAGGCTGAGTCTCACTCGGCTTTCAAAGCTGCTGAGCTTGTAGCTTTTTATAAATTCAATAAGGTTAATATCCTTGAGCACCTTGTGGCGACCCTTTTTGCCGAGCTTCTGAACGATGAGCTCATCACCCGAAAGCATTTCCTTTATAAGTGCGAGAAGGTCATCGGTCTTTCCTTCGCAGTCAAAGAAAATATCAAACTCACCGAAAGCAATTTCCTTCGGGTCATTGAAGGGATTTTCGACGCTGACTATTTCAATTCCCGGAGGCATTGAGCCGACGAGCATATTGAAGATTTCCTCATTGGTGCTTTCGCCCTCGATACGTATATCCATACTCTCGTAAAGGCTTTCCATACCGAGGGAAAGGGGGAGTGCAAAGGTGAGATAGGGATGAGGGTTGAAGCCCTCGGTATACCATAAGGGAATATCGGCACGGCGTACCGCACGTGTCATTGCACGCATAAGGTCAAGATGTGACACGTAGCGGCTCATACCCATTTTTTTAAACCATACTCTGACGCATCGCATCACATTCACCTCCGTTTATCATGTTGCTTCCGCAGCCCGCACACTTTATACGGCAGTGGGGGGTTGTGGTGCTTTCGTAAGCCTTTTTGCTTTCACTTATAAGGAACTGCTTTCTTATACCGTAGTCGAGATGGTCCCAGGGAAGAATCTCCTCATAGTCACGCTTTCTGCTTGTATAGAAGAGGGGATCCACTCCGCATTCCTCAAAGCTTTCGAGCCAGGTATCAAAGAGGAAGGAATCGTCCCAGGAGTCAAACTTACAGCCTTTTTTCCATGCCGTCTCGATAACGTCGCAAAGACGTCTGTCACCTCTTGCCATAACACCCTCAAGGAAGCTTATATTTACCTTGTGGTAGCTGACGCTTATCTTTTTTGTCTTAACGCTTGAAAGAAGATGATTCTGTTTTTTGATAAGCTCGTCGATGGTGTCCTGAGCCTCCCATTGGAAGGGAGTGAAGGGCTTAGGCACAAAGGATGCGACGCTGATGCTTACCTGAACGCCCTTGCCCTTGGGCTTGTCGGGGTTGTTATAGAACTCGTTAACCACCTTTTGTGCAAGGTCTGCAATGCCTGCAACGTCATCGTAGGTTTCCGTGGGAAGACCGAGCATAAAGTAAAGCTTAACGGCAGTCCATCCGCCCTTGAAGGACTTGGCGGCGGTACGGAGTACCTCCTCCTCGGTGACGTTTTTGTTTATGGCGTCACGCAGTCTCTGAGTACCTGCCTCGGGTGCGAAGGTAAGACCGCTGCGGCGTACCTTGCTGAGGTATCCCATAAGCTTATCTGAAAAATTATCCACACGAAGTGAGGGGAGGGCAATGTTAACCTTTTCCTTTTCCGTCCAGGAAAGAAGCTTTTCCATAAGCTCCTCAAGGTGAGTGTAGTCACTCGTTGAAAGTGAGGAAAGAGAAATCTCATCGTAGCCCGTGCTGTGGCAGAGCTTCTGGCATTGGGCGTTGATTGTGTCGGCACTCTTTTCTCTTATGGGGCGGTAAATAAAGCCTGCCTGACAGAAGCGGCAGCCTCTTATACATCCGCGTAAGATTTCGTGTACAACTCTGTCGTGTACAACCTCAACAAAGGGAACGATAAACTTTTCGGGATAGTGTACCTTGTCAAGGTCGGCAACGACTCTTTTTGTCACCTTTTCGGGAGCGGCTTCCTTGGGTGTGATAGCCTTTACGGTGCCGTCCCCGTTATAGCTTATATCATAAAGTGAGGGCACGTATATACCCTTTATCTGTGCCGCTCTTCTGAGAAATTCTGCCTTTGATACGCCTTCCTTTTTACAGGCAATAATAAGGTCGAAAAGCTCGTTTGAGACCTCTTCACCGTCGCCGAGTGAGAATATATCAAAGAAATCCGCCATAGGCTCGGGATTACAAACACAGGGGCCGCCGCCGACAATAATGGGGGTAAGCTCTGTTCTGTCCTTTGCTCTGATGGGAATGCCTGCAAGGTCGAGCATGTTCAGTACGTTTGTGTAGCTGAGCTCATACTGAAGAGTGAAGCCTATAAGGTCGAATTCGGTGAGGGGGTCGCCGCTTTCAAGTGCATAAAGAGGGATGTTATTTTCTCTCATAGCCTTTTCCATATCGTGCCAGGGGGCAAATACTCTTTCGCACCATACGTCATCTCTTTCGTTTGCAGCTGAGTAGAGAATCTTTATGCCCAGATGTGACATGCCGATTTCATAGCTGTCGGGAAAGCAGAAGGCATAACGAAGATCAACCTTGCTCTTGTCCTTCACTATGCTGTTGAGCTCACCGCCGGTGTATTTGCCCGGCTTCTGCACGAGCGGGAGTATTTTTTCAACTTCTTTACTTATCATTTATTTTTCAACCTTTCCTTTGAAAGTTAAGAGATTAAGATATACAGTAACGGCAAAAAGGCTCACGTTAAAGCCTATAAATGCCGTGTAGACTATAAGCGCCGTATCGAGCATCAGGGCCGTGAATACTGAAATACACGCCGTGATTTTTTCTGTCCTCTCTTGCGAAAAGACGGTCAGAAGCAAAAATCCGACCGCTCTTCCCATGTCAAGAAAAAAGGAGGGCAGAGAATTAAAAAGAGCCACGAGCAGATTTACCGCTGCAAAAAGCATAAGTGCTTCCTTTGATACTGCCGCATATAAAAGCCACGACAAAAGGCAGGCGATCAGATTAAAGGCTATACCGCCAAGAGCAATAAGAGCCTCTTTTCTATATCCTGCAAAGGAGACCTCGGTTCTTTCAATACAGATTCCGAAGGCACCGAGCTCTATATTTTTCACAGGCACCCTGTATATGCTCATTAATATAAGGTGTCCCGATTCGTGGATAATTGAAGCGAGAAAGGTTATAAGAACAACCCTCTCCTCACAGAAGTAAAGCATAAGTGTAACTGCGGCAACGAATGAAAACTTAAGCCTTATTCCGGCACCTCCGATTTCAGCAATCATCGCCGAGTGCCCACAGAGGATTAAGCCTTATGCCGTCACGTCGGATTTCAAAATGAAGGTGGGGTCCCGTTGACATACCGGTTGTTCCTACCCTCGCGAGGGCTTCCCCCTTATTTATGTTCATTCCCTCGCTGACGAGTATTTCGCTGCAATGACAGTAGAAGGTGACAAAGCCGTCGCTGTGAGTCATAAACAGATATTTACCGCTTCTTGAATCCTCGCCGATACGGGTTATCCTGCCTTTAAGGGGTGCCCTGATAGGCGTACCCTCGTCGGCAGCAATATCGATTCCGGTATGAAAGCTCCACTTTTTTGTGATGGGGTGAATACGGTAGCCGAAATAAGAGGTGTATTCTCCGCCTTCGACAGGGAAGAGAAGCTTGTCCGTTGTTACAAATGGCGCAAAGTCGGTTTTATCCGTTGCCTCAAAAAATTCAAGGTCATCACCGCCCGAGGCCGTCCTTTCCGCATCCGTAGGCGTGGCTTTTTCTTTTGAAAGCACAGAGAAAACCTGACTTGCCGCATCGGATATCATTACGGTGCCGTCTTTACTGAAAAAGAGATTTAATTTATCTCTGAGCTCCCTGCCGAAATTACCCGTATAACTGAAAGTAAGAAAAAGTATCACGCTCAGCACAAGACAGATAACAAGCTGCCCGATAATTACTGAAGTGTAATAATCCTTTTCATCCTGCTTTTTACTGTTTTTCTTTTCGTTCATATAAATCACCAATTAATTTATATGAATAACTTAACTATTATATCATATATATTTGCTTTGTCAAAGAATTTCAATAAAAATCTTTATCGGGTTGACTATTTTACAAAGGGGTGTTATGATATTCACATCAAATTAAAAAACGGAGGATTTAATATGTTTTCGGATTTTAAAAACGACGGCTTTATGTATATGATTATACTTGCCGTTATTATTTTTGTCTGTGCTCAGGCTCTCTTTTTTATGAGAAAGGCATGGATACGCGGTAAGGAGCTCGGAATTACAACCGATAAGCTCAAGAACGCAGTTACCTCAAGTGCGATTTTCTCCTTTGCTCCTGCAATCGGTATCGCAATTACGGTTATTTCTCTTTCGGTGGCACTCGGCTACGTGCTTCCATGGATAAGACTTACGGTTATCGGTGCGATTCAGTATGAAACAACAGCGGCAATCGGTGCTTTGCAGGCGGCTACGGGTGACCCCAGCGCAAACATTGCTACAGCAGTAACCGATCCTCAGATTTTCGGTGAAATCGTATGGGTTATGACCCTCGGCAGTATCCTTCCCCTTATTCTTATCCCCATCGTTCTTAAAAAGATCCAGAAGGGCGTTTCAGACGTTGCTTCCAAAAATTCCAAGTGGATGGACATTATGACAGCAGCAGCTTTTATCGGTCTTATTGCTGCCTTTATAGGCAAGGGTCTTGCAGGTATGGGCTCAAAGGATAAAATAGGTGACGGCGCAGGCGTGCTTTCACTTGCGGCTCTCGTTTTCTCTACAGGCTTTATGATTTTCTTTACCCTCATCAATAAAAAGCTTAAGAAGAACTGGATTGAAGCTCTTGCAATGCCCGTAAGCATGGTGCTTGCAATGGCAGCAGTAGTTCTTATCAACACCTTTGCCCCTGAGCTTGCTCAGATTGAGTGGCGTTATTAATCGGAAGGAGATGCAGCAATGAAAAAGACATATATGGATAAAGTTCATACCTGGGGCAGAATCTGGGATATCGCAGCGCTTATCTTCTTTCTTTCAATTCCCGTTGCAGTAAGTGTACATCTCGGAGTTATTCCCAGACTCGGTATCGTCGGCAAGGGACTTGCAGCACTTTTAATCTTCTTTGTTACAGGTATTATTGAGGTTATTGCTTATTCACCCATGCTCGGTGCAGGCGGCACATATCTTTCCTTCGTTTCGGGTAACATTATGAACCTTAAAATGCCCTGTGCGATCAATGCAATGGAAAATGCCAAGGTTAAGGCAAATACTGAAGAGGGTGAGGTTATCACCACAATCGCAATTGCCTCCTCAATCGTTGTTACAACAATAGTTATTGCAATTACGGTTGTCATCTTTGCTATGAATCCCTCCTTCTCACAGCTTATGTCAAGCGACACCTTTGCTCCTGCCTTCCAGCAGGTTACATATACAATCTTCGGCTCACTTGCAGCGGGCTACTTTGTAAAGCATTGGAAGATTTCGATTTTCCCCATCGTTGCAGTAAGCGTACTTCTTCTCTTCGTGGATCCCGGTATCGGTGTTCTCATCCCCATCGGTGTTATTCTCTCAATGCTCGGCGCACACGTTATGTATAAGCTTAAGGTAGTATAATCTATGTTTAAAACCGCTCTTTTCAGGGCGGTTTTTTTGCTGTGCAGGGCCCGGATTTGCTTTTTTTGTTGTAATATGTTATAATATCGTAAGTGGAGAAAATAATTTTATTCAGGGAGAATTATATGAAGAAAAGAATAAAATCAATTCTTTCGTTTGCGCTCGTGATTATCACTCTTTTCAGCGTGATGAGTCCTGCCTTTTTTAAGGCTGAGGCGGCGAATAATTACGAAAAGGATATCTATTATTTCCTCAGGTATCAGATGGGAATGAATGAAGCCTCTGCCTGCGGTGTGCTTGCAAACATCGAAAAGGAGTCAAGCTTTAACCCGAATCTTTACGGTGACAGCGGCACAAGCTACGGTATCTGCCAATGGCATAAGAGTCGCTTTGACGACCTTAAAAGCTTCTGCTCGAAATACGGCTACGATTACAAGAGCATAACCGGTCAGCTTTATTATCTTAAATATGAGCTTGAAGCCTTCTTTCCCAACACTCTCAAGGATATAAAGAGTGCTGAAAACAATGAGGAGGGAGCTTATTATGCCGGCTATTCCTTCTGCTACAACTTTGAAAGACCTGCAAACAAAGCAGTCAAATCAGAGCAGAGAGGCAATCTCGCTAAGGAATACTGGAAGAGATACGGTATTCTTGACGGTATAAAATCTCAGACACTCAAGAAAATTTCTGACGATAACAATGCTACAAGTGCAGAGGATTTCACAATTTCCTGGTCAGCAGGTGAGGGCGAATATAACCGTAACCGTCTGCATATTGTTCCCGCTTTTCAGAATTCACACAGCTATGACTGGGGCAGGGAGCAGATAATTGATAAAGGCCTCAGCACCCTTAAGCACACAGTTAAAAAGGGTACACTCCCCGAGGGTGACTATCTTGTATGGGTAGAGCCCTGGAGCACAACAAAGAAAAAGGCGGGTCCCGCATCAAAGCCTGTTTATCTCAGGGTCGACGATGTGCTTTACAGTGAGCTGGAAAGCGTTGTTGACGGCATTGAGTTTGATGCCGCAGCCGAGGAAAGCATTGTTGTTTCAGGCTGGGCAGTAAACACGGGACGGTATGAAACCGATTGCTATATTTCGGTTGACGGCGGAGAAAGTGTTATTGCAGAAAAGGTGAAGAGGACAGATATTGCCTCGGAAAGCAAGTATGAGCCCTTCTGTACGGATTCCTACGTCGGCTTCAAGGCGGAGCTTCCTCTTTCGGATATCTCAAACGGCGAGCATACAATCAGCATCACCCTCAGAAGTGAAAGTGCAATAGAAAGTCTCTGTGACGGTGTGTTTACGGTTATCAATTCCCACGACCACGTTTTCGGCAGCTATACTTCAAATAACGATGCAACCTATATTTATGACGGCACCAAGACCGCAAAATGTAAGCTCTGCAACAGTACGGATACTGTTTATGACGAGGGTACGAAGCGTATTCTCGGCGTAACCTCATCCTTTACCGCAAAGGCAGAGGATAAGTCCGTTACCCTCAGCTGGAAAAGGGTAGGGGATGCGGCAGGCTACCGTGTTTATATTTATAATTCAGGCTGGAAGAAGATTGACGAAACTACCGCTCTGAGCTATAAGGTAAGTGACCTCAAGCCCTCAAAGAGCTACCGCTTTGCCGTTAAGGCTTACGGTGTGGAGGAAGGGGAAACCTTCTGGGCAAAAAGCTATAAGCAGCTTACCGTTACCACTACTCCCTCCCTTGTAAAATCTATCAAAACAACCTCTAAATATGACCGTGTCACGCTCAGCTGGGATAAGGCGGCAGGCGCAAGCGGCTACAGAGTTTATGTTTACAACACGTCAAAGAAGGCATGGGAAATAGTTCACCGCAACGTTACGGGTACCTCGGCAACGGTCAAGGGACTTTCAGCGGGTAAGAAGTATTCCTTTGCGGTCAAGCCCTATTACGTTAAGGACGGTAAAACAATCCTTGCCTACAGCTTCACGAAGGTGAGTGCATACACAAAGCTTTCCACTCCCGAGATTACGGCGTCGTGGTCAAGTGCTAAGGGCAGGGTAACTCTTACCTGGACAAAGGCCTCGGGCAGTCCCACGGGCTACCAGGTGTGGTACAGCTCATCAAAGAACGGAACCTATAAGAAATATTCCAATTTCACCACCCGTTCACATTATCTTTATGACTTCAAGAGCGGTGCTACAAGATACTTTAAGGTCAGAGCATATAAGAAGGTAGGCTCATCATATATTTACAGTAACTATACCGCTCCTGTGGCAGTAAAAATAAAATAAAAAAATTTAAAAAAAGACTTGCTTTTTAAAATCTCTTGTGATAAAATACTAAGGCATTTGTATCACAGTTATGTGTAATGCCGGCTGAATTCAGTCAGAATAAACGCAAGCGGTCCTCTTTCGATTATCGGAATGAACGTGGCAGAATTTAGGAGGATAAAAAATGGACGCACTCAAACTCATCTCAGACTCATCACTTAAGGCAGAAGTACCTGCACTTGAAATCGGTAGCACTGTTCGTGTTCACGTTAAAATCCGTGAAGGCGAAAGAGAAAGAATTCAGGTTTTCGAGGGTACAATCATTGCTAAGAGAGGCAGCGGTATTTCTTCAACCTTCACAGTTCGTCGTGTTGCTTACGGCGTAGGTGTTGAAAGAGTATTCCCTGTTCACTCACCCAACGTTGCTAAGGTTGAGGTTGTCAGAAACGGTAAGGTTCGCAGAAGCAAGCTTTATTACCTTCGTGACAGAGTTGGTAAGTCAGCTAAGGTTAAGGAAAAGATCGGCTGATAAGAACACAAATGGAAGGAAGGGTTATCCCTTCCTTTTGTTTTAGGTGAATTTTTAAGAAGGGCGGCTCGCATTATGATTAAAGATATTGCAAAAAAAGACAAATCAGAGCTTACTTTTAAAGATAAAATATTTATCAACATTTACGATTTTGCTTCTGTGCTTGCAACTGCGGTTGTAACAATTATGATTCTTTTCACCTTCTTTTTCAGAATCGTATTTGTTGACGGCGGCTCAATGATTCCCACGCTCAACCACGGTGATATGCTGGTTGTAAGCGCCTTTGACAGTCAGCCTGCTTACGGTCAGGTGGTTATTGTTACTCAGCCTAACTGGTTTGATAACCCGATTGTAAAAAGAGTTATTGCCACCGAAAATCAGGTGGTTGATATCAAATTTGATACGGGCGAGGTTTATGTTGACGGCATACTTCTTGATGAGCCCTATATCAATAATCTCACCCTCAATCCCGAGGATATGACGGGACCTGTTATTGTACCTGAGGGACACGTATTTGTTATGGGCGATAACCGTCAGGGCTCAACCGACAGCCGCAGTCAGAAAATCGGCTTCATCCGTGAGGAGTACATCCTCGGCGTTGTTAAATATAAGGTTCTCAATCAGCAGGAGCTTCCCAACGGAGCCAAGACCACGCAGATGTACAGCCTTTCCGACTGGAAGGTTAAGTAAGATATAATAAAAGCTACGGACACAGAGGCGGTCTCTGTGTCCTTGTGATATTTTTGTGTTTGATAAAGGAGGCTTTGCAATGGCAGATACACAAAAGCACGTTGTGCAGTGGTTTCCGGGCCACATGGCAAAAACAAGAAGACTCATAAAGGAAAGCCTCGGTATGATTGACGGCGTAACGGAGCTTCTTGATGCGAGAATACCTATGTCCTCACGTAACCCTGAGCTTGACGAGCTTACGGGCAAAAAGCCCCGTATAGTACTTCTTAATAAGTGCGATATGGCTGACGATAATATTACAAGAGAATGGATTGAATATTTCAGAAGCAAGGGTCAGTATGCTCTTGCCGTTGACTGCCGTACGGGTAAGGGACTCAATCAGTATCATAATCTTGTAAGACAGGTGCTTGCCGATAAAATCAGATACAACGAGGAGCGCGGTATGCCGGGTAAGGCTCTTCGTATAATGGTTGTAGGTATTCCCAATACGGGTAAGTCCTCATTCATTAACCGGATGGCGGGTAAGAGCAAGGCAAAGGTTGCCGATAAGCCGGGTGTAACCCAGCACAATCAGTGGTTTGCCATCGGCAACGGTATAGAGCTTCTTGACACCCCCGGTGTTCTCTGGCCTAAATTTGACGACCCTCTTGTAGGTGACAGACTTTCCTTCATAGGCTCCGTCAAGGACGAGGTTACCGACAGCGAAACTATGGCTATAAGACTTATTGAGGTTCTCGCAAGGGATTACACAGATAAGCTTACGGGCAGATATAAATTAAAGAATATTCCTGATTTAAGTCAGGCTATGCCCTGGGAAATTCTTGAGGAAATCGGCAGGGAAAGAGGTATGCTCATCCGCGGCGGTGAGGTAAATACCGAAAGAGCCTCAGTTACGATTCTTGACGAATACCGAGGCGGAAAAATGGGAAAAATCAGCTTTGAAAGGCCGGCACAGTATAAATGAGACTCAGAAAAGTAAGCATAGAAGAAAAGCACGTGGCTATGGAAATCATTGATATGGCAAAGCTTCATCTCAGGGAGCAGGGGATAGATCAATGGCAGGACGGATATCCGAATCTTGACAGCATCAGGGCGGATATCATGGCATAAAGAGGCTATTTCATCCTTGAGGAAGACGAAGCGGTAGGCTATATGTGTCTTGATTTTGAGGGAGAGCCCGTTTATTCTCAGCTTGACGGCAAGTGGCAGAGCAACGGGAAATATGCGGCCCTGCACAGGCTTGCCGTTTCAGATAAGGGCAGAGGTAAGGGCTACGGAAAGATGGCCTTTCAGCTTGCCGAGGAATACTGCAAAAAGCAGGGAATTAATTCCATAAGGGTTGACACAAAGGATACCAACCCGAAAATGAGGCACGTGATTACAAGTAACGGCTATAAATACTGCGGTGACGTTTATTACGAAACAAGCGGCACACGTATGGCATTTGAAAAGGTGTTCTGATAAAAAGGCGGTCTTTCGCCGACACCCCATAAGGAAGTATTTCTTTAAAATGTGAACTAACCGCACGATAATGCGTTAAAAACCACCGATATGCGTCAGCATTATCGGTGGTTTTCGTCTTTTCTCGCACGATTATTTCGCATTTTAAAGTGCTTCGCAGTTTCGTAAGAACTGAAAATTTCTTGTATCGAAGCCACAAAACGCAGCAAGGCTGTCGCCTTGCGAGGCTTTTGGCAAAGATACAGGGAATTTTGTTCGAGAAACAAATACTGCCTTATGAGATGTCGGCGAAAAAGCAGCTCTTTTTTTGTTGCAAAAACAATAATATTTAAGGCACAAAATTACCGTTGTTACCTTAAACCAAAATAATTACTGTACGAGTATTTTGAACAATCGTCTTTCGAAAATATTTTCGTAAAAACATACAAAAACCGAATAATTTATTTATTTTTTTAAGATATTTACTTTTTTATTCGCTTGATATATAATTAAACCAAAAAAGGTGGTTAAAAATGGATATAACTGATTACGAGATTTTAATGTGTCTGAAAGAAAATGCCCGGGAAAACGCAACTAACATCGGAGCAAAGATTAATCTTTCGACCTCAGCGGTAATAGAAAGAATTAAAAAATTTGAAGCATCAGGACTTATCAAGCAATATACAATAGTATTGGATCAGCAGGCGCTCGGTGGTGAGCTTATGGCTTTCATCAGTGTACGTCTTGAGCATCCCAAATATTACGAGAATTTTGTTGAGCTTGTCAATGCTCATAATTCGATATCCGAGTGCTATTATATTGCAGGGGATTTTGATTTTATTTTGAAAGCTATTACAAAGAATACACAGTGTCTGGAGGATATTCTCAATTATATAAAATCTATTGACGGTGTATCACTGACAAGAACCTCTGTTGTGTTGTCTGCAAACAAAAACGAGACTTGTATGCTTCCTGATATGGTACTAAATCTGTCAGAGTGACAGATTGATATAAAAATAAATATGAAGAAAGGGTTTGAAAATTATGATTATCGGTATTCCTAAGGAGATTATGCACGGAGAGGGCAGAGTATCTGCTATTCCTGAAACAGTGGCAAAGCTTAAGGCTGACGGCTTTGAGGTTTTGGTTGAAAACACAGCGGGCGAAGGCGCATTTTTCAGCGATGAAGAATATGCTGCAGCCGGGGCAACAATGATTGCTGATGTTGCTGAGCTTTATGCAAAGGCAGACATTATTCTTAAGGTTAAGGAGCCTCAGTTCAATACTGCAAAGGGTATTCATGAGGTCGATATGATGCATGCAGGTCAGTATCTTATTACCTTTATTCATCCCGCTTCACCTGTTAATCACGAAATGGTTAAAAATCTTGCTGCAAAGGGTGTTATTGCTCTGACTCTTGACGGTGTTCCCCGTATTTCCAGAGCACAGAATCTTGATGCTCTTACATCAATGAGCACATGTGCAGGCTATAAGGGTATTCTTATGGCTGCTAATGATCTTGCAAAATTTATGCCTCAGCTTTTCTGCGCAGTAGGTATGGTTAAGCCCTGTAATGCACTTGTTATCGGTACAGGCGTCGCAGGTCTTCAGGCTCTTGCAACTGCAAAGAGGCTCGGCGCAATTACATATGCAGCAGACATCCGCCCTGCAGCTGCAGAGCAGGCAATGAGCCTCGGTGCAAAGATTGTTGATACAGGTGTTCCCGCTGAGGTTGCAGTAGGTGAGGGCGGTTATGCAAATGCTCTCAGTGAAGAATGGCTTAAGATTGAAAGAGATGCTCTCAAGGATACAATCAAGGATATGGATATCGTATTCTGTTCTGCACTCGTTCCCAGCAAGCTGGCTCCCATAATTCTTACCGAAGAAATTGTTAAGACAATGAAGCCCGGTTCTGTTATTGTTGACATTTCTATTGATCAGGGCGGTAACTGTGCTATCACAACTCCGGGCGAAACAGCAATAAAGCATAAGGTTACAATCGAGGGTATCAAGAATATTCCCGGCCTTCTTCCCACAAGCTCAACCTGGATGTTCTCACATAATATTTATAATCTTGTTAAATATCTCACTAAGGATAGAGCTATCAGCCTTGATATGAACGACGAAATCGTAAAGGGAATTATGACTACAATCGACGGCAAGATAGTTCATAAGGGTGCTCTTGAGGCAATGGGCGCATAAGCTTTTTGCTCATAATTTCAGAATTTAATCATAAAGGTGCTGTAAAGCGGTTTTACAGCACCTTATGTAAATGAAAGGAGAAATTTCAATGCCTGGATGGTTATTGATTCTTATTTTCGTTATAGCGGCTGTTGTCGGCTATTTTATAATCAACAAGGTTCCCACCTTGCTTCATACACCTCTTATGTCAGGTATGAATGCCTTGTCGGGTATAACAGTTCTCGGAGCTCTTACGGTGCTTGCTGTTGCTCTTAAAGAAAAAACTCCCGTAATCAGTGTGATTGTCGGTATTGCCGCCGTTGCTTTTGCTATGGTCAATGTAGCCGGTGGTTTTTCCGTTACGGGAAGAATGCTGAAAATGTTTAAAAAGAAGGAGGATAAATAAATGATTCCTTCAACTGTTTATTACATTATCAGCGCCGTAATTGTTCTCGGCGTTCTTATCGGTATCAGTATGATGAGTAAGGTTAAATCAGCTAAGGCAGGTAATACGCTTTCTGCTGTATTTACTTTGTTTGCTATTGCCGTTGTTCTTTATGACAATCAGATTCTTACTGCCTGGCAGGCTTGGCTCGGTATCGCTATCGGTTCCGTAGTCGGAATAATCGGTGCATACAAGGTCAAAATGATTGAGATGCCTCAGGCTGTTGCTCTTCTGAACGGTCTCGGAGGACTTGCAAGTGCTCTTGTGGCAATTCTTACCGTTCAGCAGTCATCGTCAGACAAGTTTGCCGTATATGCGGGTGCTGTTGCTCTTTTTGTAGGCTGGGTAACCTTTACGGGAAGTCTTGTTGCTGCAGGTAAGCTTCATAAGCTTCTTCCTCAGAAGCCGGTTGTATGGAAGGCTCATTCACTTATAACTGCAGTTACACTTATTGCTGTTTTTGCGGTTATGGTATTTATTCCTGATAATATTATTCTCAATTCTCTTCTCTCTGCATTCTTCGGTGTTGCTTTTGCAATCCGTGTCGGCGGTGCAGATATGCCTATCACCATTTCTCTTCTTAATTCACTAAGCGGTGTTGCAGGCGGTATTGCAGGTATTGCTGTCGGCGATCCCTTGCTGGTTGCTATCGGCGGTGTTGTCGGTGCATCAGGTCTTCTTCTGACACAGATAATGTGTAAGGCTATGAACAGAAGTCTTATCAGCATTCTTCTCGGAAGCGCATCTAAAAAATCATCCAAGCCTAAGGCAGAGATTAAAGAGACTGTCGAAGCTGTTGCCGCGCCTGAGGAGGAAAAGGAAAAAGAAATTACTGTCGAAGATATTCTTTCTTCAGCAAAGAAGGTTATTATTGTTCCCGGTTACGGTATGGCACTTGCTCAGGCACAGAGCGCAGTAAAGGCACTTGCAGACAAGCTTGAAGGAAAGGGTGCAGAGGTTAAGTTTGCCATTCATCCCGTTGCAGGTCGTATGCCGGGTCATATGAACGTTCTTCTCTGTGAGGTTGACGTTCCTTATGACAAGCTTTACGAAATGGATGCAATCAACGGAGAATTCAAGGATTGTGATGCAGCGATTATCGTAGGTGCAAACGATGTTATCAATCCTGCTGCAAATACAGCCGAAGGCACACCGATTTACGGAATGCCTGTTCTGAATGTAGCCGATGCAAAGAATGTGATTATCTGTAATTTTGACACAAAGCCGGGTTATGCAGGTGTTCCCAATCCTCTTTATGAGAGTGAAGGCACAATTATGATGCTCGGTGATGCAAAGGAAACAGTTGCGCAGCTTACCGATGCTGTATCAGGCAAAAAGACAGTCGCAGAGCCTGTGACAGAGGTAAAAGAAGAAATTACCGTGGGTGACATTCTTTCTTCAGCAAAGAAGGTTATTATTGTTCCCGGCTACGGTATGGCACTTGCTCAGGCACAGAGCGCAGTAAAGGCACTTGCAGACAAGCTTGAAGGAAAGAGAAGTCGGATCGTAGCCATGTCGTTCTGTGAGCCAAGGAGTTGTAGTTAACACTTGTCTTCCTAAGCCCGCTTGGCC
>JAZNIH010000075.1:0-34899 GCA_045577395.1 Acutalibacteraceae bacterium
GCTAAAAAGGTTATTATCGTACCCGGCTACGGTATGGCTCTTGCCCAGGCACAGAGCACGGTAAAGGCACTGTGCGACAAGCTCGAAAGCAAGCGAGCAGAGGTTAAATTTGCAATACATCCCGTTGCAGGACGTATGCCCGGACATATGAATGTGCTTCTTTGCGAGGTTGACGTTCCTTATGATAAGCTTTATGAAATGGAAGCAATCAACGGTGAATTCAAGGACTGCGATGCAGCAATCATCGTCGGAGCAAATGACGTTGTCAATCCTGCCGCAAACACAGCAGAGGGAACACCCATTTACGGAATGCCCGTTCTCAATGTTGCCGATGCGAAGAATGTAATTATCTGTAACTTTGACACAAAGCCGGGTTATGCAGGTGTTCCCAACCCTCTTTATGAGAGTGAAGGCACAATTATGATGCTCGGTGATGCAAAGGAAACAGTTGCACAGCTTACAGCATCAGTATAAAAATCAATAAAAACAACGGCGGCTGTTTATATAAAGCAGTCGCCGTTTTCTGTTTTATCTGTTGCCGTATTGCACAGAATGAATATCTGTGTTATAATAACCTAAAATAATAATCCCGATTTGAGAGCATTTTCAATTTTTGACAAAAACAAGTTGTAAGCACAAAAAATAAAGGACTTCTTACGAAGTCCTTTATTTTTTTATCCAAGCCGACAGGCTTGGCATATCATCAGCCGAAGGCTGTATATCATCAACACGGCTTTGCCGTGTTGTATCTCATCACACCGAAGGTGTGTATAAAAACTGTCGGCTTGATAATATACAAGGCTTTGAGCCTTGATTTTATTGTAAGTTTGTATTATAATCAAAAATAAGGAGTGATTGTGTGAAAAAATCAATTACTGTTGTTCTGGCTTTAATTTTGATTTTTATTTTTTCAGGCTGTAGTTTGAATGATGACATTATTTCAAATGAAAATACAACATTGAATGTAAATAAATCAGATAATGAGGTGGATAGTATGTCTTCGTTAAATTTTTTAAAAGACAATATTTCTACTGATAATACAGTAGATGAAATTATAAATGTCTTTGAACAAATGTGTAAAACTCCTGTAGAAGAAGACCTTTTATTACTTGAATATGGCGTTTATGATTTTACCGGCGAGGAGTTGTTTTACTATGATTTGGTAAGGCAATATCCGGATGGAGAAGGCGAGTATTACCAACTTCGTGTAAGCTTGATGTTTTCACCTGATGAAATTAACCGAGAATTACAAGATACTTTGTGGAGCGACGATACTAACGAAAACTTTTTTATCTATATTCGTAAGTCTTCAGGATACGATTATGCAAAAAATCATATAATTAAGTCTATTGATATCAGAATAGACCAAACTTGATTATAGTATTGATGGTTCTAAAATGAGACGTACTGCCAAAAAATTAAGGACTTCGAAAGAAGTCCTTAATTTTTTTATCCAAGCCGACAGGCTTGGCATATCATCAGCTGAAGGTTGTATCTCATCACACCGAAGGTGTGTATAAAAACTGTCGGCTTGATGATATACAATTCCTAACGGAATTGATGATATGCAAGGCTCCGCCTTGATTATAGTCCTTGTTTATTTTTCTGTTTTGATATAAATTTTCCACAAAATATTTACACCGCTGATAATTTTTGATATAATAATATTAAATAAATCGAACGTAGAGGGTTGACTGTTTAAATGATGTTTGCGACAATCTATCAGACAGACAGACAGACAGACAGACAGACAGACAGAGGTAACTCTGTTTCTTTTATCATATCCACATATAACAATATTTAACTAAGATGTAGTAGTTTTAGTTAAATAGTGTTTTTATTTTTACTGAGAGGTGAGGCAAATGTTTGATGATTTGCAAGCGTTGTTTTGGTCTATAACATATATATTGGTAATTGTAGCAGGTTTTAAAAGTCAAAAATTTAGAAGAGTTTCAATGCCTTATTTGGCCGGTGTATTAAATTTTGCTTGGGAATTTACGGCACTTAATTTAACCAGAGGGAGTAACTTTATACATATCTCTTGGTTTGGATTGGATTTGCTGATTGTTTATATTGGTTATAACTTTTTAAAAGATAAAAAAGGAAAAATATTATATTTAACAACTATATTTGTTCTTAGTATATTATTGAGATATTTATTTAATCTGAATAGCGGAATGTTGATTTCGGTTTTTGTCATAGATTTAATTATGGCGATTACATATTTGTTCCAATTTAAACAAATGTCACCTTATTTGAAAATTCCTGTCGCGATAACAAAACTTATTGGAGATTTATTTGCGGGCTTGTATTATTACAATGAATTAAAACTTGTAGCTGTTATTGCGGTTATGGTATTTATATGCAATAGTATCTATTTGCTTTTATGCATCAGAGAATATGTAATACTTGGAAAAAAAGAATATTATAATGTGAAGATTGAAGGAGGAAAAGTTTCCTCAAATTGCGGTAAAATGAACAAGATAAGGCGAAAAAAATAAATCGGTTCAAAAATGCGATGTACCTCCAAAAATCGACGAATTTCGACAGAAGTTTGTCGATTTTTCTTTTTCACTATTAATTATTCACTCTAGTCTTCCTCAATATTCCCAAATTGTTTTTTTATACCGCTCGGATTTTAACCTGAAAACAAGCTGAAACTGATACATAAGAGAGTCTTAAAAATATCTGATTTTCAAAATCAGTTTTTTGGCTTTTAGGTTGAAAAACGAATTATATCTGTGATATAATCAAACCGGAAATTAAACCCGAAAAGGAGAGAAAATTATGGAGTTTTTTAAGTTTATTGACATGGTAAAATACGAAGGTAAAGACAGTAAAAATGCTATGGCATTTCGCTACTATGACAAGGACCGTGTTATTCTTGGTAAAAAGATGAGTGAGCACCTGCCTTTTGCTATGGCTTGGTGGCATACTCTCGGTGCCTGCGGTGTTGATATGTTCGGTGCAGGCACTGCAGATAAGAGCTTTGACAGTGAAAAAGCAACAATGGACCACGCAAAAGCAAAGGTTGATGCAGGCTTTGAATTTATGAGTAAGCTTGGTGTTGAGTATTTCTGCTTCCACGATGTTGATCTTGTTCCCGAGGATGAGGATATCAATGTTACAAATGCCCGCCTTGATGAGATTTCAGATTACATCCTCGTCAAAATGAAAGAGACAGGTATCAGGTGTCTTTGGGGTACTGCAAATATGTTCGGCAATCCCAAATTCATGAACGGCGCAGGCAGTACAAACAGCGCAGAGGTTTACTGCTTTGCAGCTGCACAGATTAAAAAGGCGCTTGACATCACCGTTAAGCTCGGCGGTAAGGGTTATGTTTTCTGGGGCGGCAGAGAGGGCTATGAAAGCCTCCTTAATACCGACGTTAAGTTCGAGCAGGAAAATATTGCAAGACTTATGAAAATGGCTGTTGAATACGGCAGAAAAATCGGATTCACAGGTGACTTCTATATTGAGCCTAAGCCCAAGGAGCCTATGAAGCATCAGTATGATTTTGATGCAGCCACAGCTATCGGCTTCCTTCGTCAGTACGGACTTGACAAGGATTTCAAAATGAACATTGAGGCTAACCATGCTACACTTGCCGGTCACACCTTCCAGCACGAGCTTCGTATTTCAGCCATCAACGGTATGCTCGGATCAATTGATGCTAATCAGGGCGACCTTCTTTTAGGCTGGGATACAGACGAATTCCCCTTTGATGTTTATGAAGCAACAATGTGTATGTATGAGGTTATCAAGGCCGGCGGACTTACAGGCGGCTTCAACTTTGATGCCAAAAATCGCAGACCCAGTAACAGCTTTGAGGATATGTTCTACGGTCATATTCTTGCTATGGATACCTTTGCACTCGGTCTTATCAAGGCTGCAGAGCTTATTGAGGACGGCAGAATTGATAACTTTATTAAGGAAAAATATGCTTCCTTCAATGAGGGTATCGGTGAAAAGATTTTAAGCGGTGAAGCAACTCTTGAAGAGCTTTCAGCTTATGCCTGCGAAAAGAAAATCACAACCAACCCCGACTCAGGCAGACAGGAATACTTACAGACAATAGTAAATCAGATTCTTTTTTAAGGAGACTGTTATGAATTATTATGTTGGTGTCGACCTTGGTACTTCTTCAGTCAAAACTCTGCTTTTATGCGGGGGCGGTGAGGTTGTGTCCTCAGTTACTAAAGAATATCCCTTGTATTTTCCTCATAATGGCTGGAGTGAGCAGAATCCCGAGGATTGGTATAATCAGACCGTATCTGCCCTTAAGGAGCTTTTTGAGGGTATAGATGCGAAGAAGGTCAAGTCCTTCTCTTTCTCGGGACAGATGCACGGACTTGTAATGCTCGACAGTGAGGATAATGTTATCCGCCCTGCACTTTTGTGGAACGATTCAAGAAGTCAGCCTCAGACAGATAAGCTCAACGAAAACAAGGATTTTCTTCTTGATAATACAGCCAATATTGCTTTTGCGGGCTTTACTCTGCCCAAGCTTTTATGGGTAAAGGAAAATGAGCCTGACAATTACAAGAAAATAAGTAAAATTATGCTTCCGAAGGATTATGTCGCTTACAGACTTTCAGGCAGCTTCTGTACCGATGTTTCCGACGCTTCGGGCACACTTTATTTTGATGTGGAAAATCGTTCCTGGTCAAAGAATATTCTTGAAAAGAACGGTATAAAGGAAGAATGGCTTCCGAGGGTGCTTGAAAGCGACGGCTTTGCAGGTGTGCTCAAAGCCGACCTTACAGAAGAGCTTGGTCTTGACAGTGTTATAATTATCATAGGCGCAGGGGATAATGCCGCTGCTGCCATCGGAACGGGCACAGTAAAAGACGGAGACTGCAATATTTCCCTCGGAACAAGCGGTACTATTTTTACCGTCAGCGATAAATTCGGTCTTGACAGAGAAAGTGCAATTCATTCCTTCTGCTCTGCAAGCCGCAACTATCATCAGATGGCTTGTGTGCTTTCTGCTGCGGTCTGCTGTAACTGGTGGGTAGAAAAGATTCTCCGTGACGGATATGATAAGGTGCTTTCAAAGGAAAACAGACTCGGTGAAAATGACTGTTTGTTCCTGCCTTATCTTATGGGTGAGCGTTCACCGCTTAACGATACAGATGTAAGAGGCATGTTTTACGGAATGAGCCTCGACACCGACAAGGATGACATGAGCCTTGCCGTTCTTGAGGGTGTAGCCTTTGCTCTTCGCCACAATATTGATATTATCCGCAATATGGGTATAGATATTAAAAAATCAAATGTCTGCGGCGGCGGAACAAAAAACAGGCTCTGGCTTAAGATTATAGCAAACGTTCTCGGCATAGAGCTTTGTATTCCTGAAAATCAGGAGGGAGCTTCTCTCGGAGCGGCACTGCTTGCAGCCAAGGGTGTTATGGCTTCAGATGAGTATGCGGAGCTTGAAAATAAGGTTTACAAAACTGCTGAAACCGTTGTTCCTGATAGGGAGCTTACCGAAAAATACGAAGAGAAATATCTTAAGTGGCGAAATCTTTATCCTGTTATCAAGGGTATAAATTAAGGCGGTGAAGATATGAAAAAAGGCAGAAAGGCTAAAAAAGCAATATTTGGAATTGTAATTTCCATAGCTCTTGTTATTGTTCTTGGTATTACTAATGTTGTGCCCTATTTTGCCGTTATTCCCGATATGGTAAAGGTCGGAGTTGATTATATAAGCCTTGACAGAAATCTTGATTATCCCGATAAAGATGAAATAGAAGCGGCTCTCACGGAAACCTACGCAAAGGACCGTTATGCTCCTTTCGTTCTTGCTGACGGAGCGGATTTCGACAAGGTCAGAGCGGAATATAAATCAGCTGACCTTTCCGATTACACCAAAAAGCTAACAGAATATGTTCTTTCGAATGCAGACTCTCTTTGTGATGTAAGAGCTTATCCTCCTATGGAGTATGTTCTTGACGAAGAGGACAGCATTCTTCCCATTTCCCGTGAGGTTATCAACAGAATGATAATTTTAGGTTATGCCTGGCAGATAACGGGTGATGAGAAATATGCCGAAAGAGCAAAGGCGGAAATTGAAAAGGTGTGCAGCTATGATGATTGGTGCACCTCTCATTTTCTGGCAACGGCAGAAATGGCTCTTGCTGTTTCTGTCGGATATGACTGGCTTTACGATTATCTCGACAATGATACAAAGAAACTTATGGAGGAAAAGGTGTGGGAATATGCAATCTATTCCGCACTTAACGATAACCATTGGTTCACCTGGTCAAAGAATAACTGGAACAGTATCTGCTACAGCGGTATAGGAATCGCATGTATGACGTTCTTCCGTTATGATATTGATTCAGCTGCAGAGTTTCTTTCAATGTGCTATGAGAATATGCCCATTGCCTTTGAGAACTTTACTCCTGACGGAGTTTACGTTGAGGGACCCGGCTACAGTCAGTCAGGTATGAACGCTATAGTTTATTTCGTTGCAACCTCAAAGAATTTCTTCGGCACAGATTTTGGTATGAGTGAAATTGCAGGCTTCAAGGAGCTGGGGAAATTCCCCGTTTATATAACTACCCCCACAGGTGTATTTAATTTTGGTGACAATAAGGCAAGGATGTGCTTTACTCCGTCACTTCATTGGTATGCCGATGAATATGACCGGCCTCTTCTTTCCTGTTATCAGATGTGGGATGATCCGGGTGTATTTACTCCCGATACATCGGGAAATACGGAGATAAGCGGAAAAGGTAAGGAAAACGCACTTTCACTTCTGTGGTATGACAGAAGTTACACAACCGAAACTGCAGACTTTTCTGATGAAAGCCTGTATCTTTCCCTTAATTCTGATGTAGGTCAGGAAATGGTGCTTATGAGAAGCGCTTATCTTGACGGAAATGCAACCTTTGCCGGCATCAAGGGAGGATATAATTTCATCAACCACGGTGACCTTGATATCGGTACCTTTGTGTTTGACTCAATGGGTGTAAGATGGGCAGAGGAATTGGGGCCCGGTTCCTATGATGCGCCAAATTACTTCCTCAATACTCCCGCAGGCGGCAGATGGAAAAATTACAGTAAGCGCGCCGAGGGACAGAATACACTTGTAATCAACCCGAATATGACCCTTGATGACCAGTATGTTCTTGCCGAAGGTAAATTTACATACTTCAGGGAAACAGCCGAAGGCGGCCGTTGCGGACTTGATATGACTGATGCTTACCGTATGAACGGTGCAACAAAGGTTGAAAGAGAGTTTGAGCTTGAAAAGGAATACACGGCTCTGAAAATTACTGACACCGTAAAGTGCCTTTTCAAGAGTGATATCTATTGGTTTATGCACACAAAGGCAGATATTGAAATCTCCGACGACGGCAAAACCGCAATCCTCACAATAGGCGATAAGCAGCTTAAGGCAACATCAGCTTCTGACGGCACATTCTCTGTTATGAAGGCTGAAAGGCTTTCGGGTGAATGGGAGTGGGATGAGGAATATCCCGATATTCAGAAGCTCACAGTTAAGCTTGAAAATGTTAAAACGGCAGAAATCTGCATAATTTTAGAACCCTTAAGTGAATAAAAAAGAAATCACGGTGCTTTCCGTCAAAAGGAAAACACCGTGATATTTTTCATTATTCCGCCAGCCAGTCAAAGGATTTTCTTCCGCAGACTGCGTGCTTACCGGGGAAAACATCAATGTGAAGCTTATCCTCGGCATTCATCAGGGAATACACTCTTTTTATTCTGTCGTGAGCCTGCTGAGAAGCCTTTATGGGGAAAAGCTTATCCTTTTCGCCCGATTCGATAAACAGCTCCTTAGGTGCCAGAGCTGAGGCAAAATCGTATATTTCACCTGTTTCAATTATGTGAGGTATATAGTTGTCGGGGCAGTGCCATCTTGCAAAAATGCTGTTCCTGAAGGTGTTGATGTATCCGCAGATAACGGTTTTGTAAATACTGTCATCAATTACGGAAGCATAAAGAGCCGTAAGACCTCCGCCTGAAATACCCATAAGTGAAACCTTGCTTCCGTCAACGGATTCCATCTTTCTTAAAATCTTTGCACAGGTGAGAGCCTGATAAACTCTTAAGGATGCAGTTGTAAGCCCGTAGGGGAGAAGATGGTGGGAAAGCTCGTCGCAGGAGCTTATGTAAAAGGGCTTCCATAAATCGTGTGAAAGTCTTGCCTCGCCAAAGCCGAAAAGCTCGGGGGCGATGACGGTGCAGCCTCTTTTTGCCATTTCAACAGCGAAGTTATTTTGATAGTTGTCAATATAGTTGAGGCGTTTTTTATTGCCGCTTTTTGAGATGTTCAGTATCTGCCTTACACCGTAGCCGTGGCCGCAAAGGGCAACAACACCGCCCGTTTTGCCTTCAACATTTTTCGGCTCAAGGATATAAACAAGGCTGTTTAACCCTTTAAGAATTTCCACCGAATACTTTTTCAGTGTATATTCGGGATAATCAAGGTCTTTACCGGCGGGGACAAGCTTTAATTCAGTTGACATAGAGTTTAATCTTTCGAGTGAAAAAAGCTCCTTGGCTTTTTCTTTTATGCTTTTGCCGATTTCAAGTGCATCTTCGTAAGAAGTTGCACTTTTATAAGGCTCTGCCTTTATCCTGTCGTAAAGACCTGACATAAATTCGTCAGGTGAATATGGACTTTTTTTCATTGCTTTTACCTCTTATGTCAGAACGTTATCTTTCCTGCGACTGTTACATTTTTGCTGTCTGTACCGACATAAACCGTGTATCTTTCGTCGAGCTCCCAGTTGCCGTTTTCTGGGTTGTAGAATTTGATATCGTCAATCAGCACATCGACATCTGTGATGATGCTTTCCTTTGCTTTAACGCTTACACGCTTAAAACCCTTCAGTACCTTGACGGGTCTGTCCTTTTCGGTGCTGTCACTGCCTACATAAATCTGAATAACCTCGTCACCGTCAAACTTACCCTTGTTTTCTACACTAACGGTAACTGTAATTTTATCTTCACCCTTTTGGCAAGAGATACATTTGGTTACAAAGTCGGTATAGGAAAGACCAAAGCCGAAGGGGAAATGAGCCTCAATACCGTTTTTGTCAAAGAGAGTATAGCCGTGATAGTAGCCATACTCGATATTTTTATCCTCCGCACCGAGATGAAGGAAGGGGGGATAATCTTCCGCATTATTTGCTATCGTAAAGGGAAGCTTGCCCGCAGGAGTAACATCACCGCTGATTATATCAGCCAGAGCATTGCCACCCTCTATACCGCTGTAAAATGACATAATAACGGAATCGGCAAGGTCGATCCAATCTTTTATAATGTAAGCACTGCCGCCCATAATGTTGACAATAAGCTTTTTGCCGAGAGTTGAAAGAGCCTTGATAAGAGTTACATCCTCTTCAGGGATTCTCAGATCTGCTCTGTCACCGCCTGAGCCCTTAGGCTTTTTCTTAACATTGCCGAGGTTAACAAGGAATTCGCCCTCCTGAAGCCAGTCACTGCCTACGCAAACCACGATATAGTCGCAGTTTGCTGAAGTCTTCATAGCGTCCTTACAGCTTGAACCGTTGTAAACGGAAACATTTTCTTCGCCGAAACGGTTCTTTATACCCTCATAAGGAGTAATTGCATAGGGGCTGAAAACATTACTGCTTCCGTGGTCGCCGGTATTACGCTTATTTGCATATCTTCCCACAACGGCAATCTTTTTGCCTTCTGTAACGGGAAGAACCTTATCTTCATTTTTAAGAAGAACAATACCCTTTGTTGCTGCTTCTCTTGCAAGGGTAATGTGTTCATCGGAAAGAATAACTGACTTGTCTTGCTTTTCGTATTTAGGAAGAGTAGAAATAAGTGCTCTTAAAATCCTTACGGCAGACTTATTGATATCATCTTCAGTGATTTCACCCTTTTTAAGCAGATAAGAAAGTGTAGCATAACGGAAAAGATAAGGCATTTCCATATCCATACCTGCCTTAAGGCTTCTTTTTGCATCGTAAATGCCGTAGAAGAAGTCGGAAAGGGAGAAGCCGTCAAAGCCCCACTTGTCGTGGAGAATATCAGTAAGGAGCTCTTTGTTTTCGCAGGCATAGGTGCCGTTAACTCTGTTGTAAGCACCCATAATTGACATTGCGCCTGCATCAATACACTTTTTGAAATGGGGAAGATAAACCTCATAAAGAGTTCTTTCGTCAGCTATTACATTGGCTGAAAAACGAAGATCCTCAATGCTGTTGAGAGCATAGTGCTTCGGGCAGGCGATGATGCCGTTATCCTGCATTGCCTTTGTAAGAGCTACACCCATTCTGCCCAAAAGATAAGGATCCTCACCGTAGGTTTCCTGAGCTCTGCCCCACATAGGATTGCGGAGAAGATTTATGCATACACCTGCAAAAAGGTTAGCGTTAAGTGCAGAAGCTTCCTTTGCAAAAACCTCACCGATACGGTATTCAAGCTCATCGTCAAAGCTTGCACCTCTGAGCATAGATACAGGGAAGCAGGTACACTTGCCCATAACGATACCACGGGGACCGTCGGTGAACATTACGGGAGGTATGCCGAGTCTTTTGCATCCGCCTGCGGGATAGGCTTCACCATTGTAGAATCTGCCTTTGGTGAGAAAGTTTTTTGCCGTTACGCCTAAAGCATGTCCCTGAAGAAGACGGACTCTCTCTTTTATTGTCATTTCATTTAAAAGTAAATCTGCCACCTCATAAAGTTTTTCTTTTGTAGGCTCGGCAGAATAAAGCTCTGTTGCTTTTCTGAAATCCATAATATTTTCTCCTTTTTTATGCCATTGTTGAAAGCATATCATTTGTAACCTCATACTGTGTTTCTTTGCCGTTGAGGTAATTATCGAGCTGTTCAATCATATAGTAAGCCATTCTGTGAGTTTCGTTGCCCATACTGCCTGCAATATGAGGAGTAATGATAGCATTGGGACACCAGAACAGGGGATTTATATAGGGAATATATTCTATTTTAAGAACATCAAGCACAGCTGTTTTCGACGGATGAAGAACAAGATTTTTTGCAAGCGCCCATTCGTTGACCTGGTCGCCTCTGCCTGTGTTTATAAAGGTAGAATACTTTTTCATTGAGGCAAAATGCTTGTTAGTGAAAATATTTTTCAGCTCTTTTTTATTCGCAAGGTGGTTACTGATTACATCGCACTCTTTAAAGAGCGTTTCAAGGTCAACAAGCTTTACACCAAGACCTTCAGCCTTTTCTTCACTACAGAAGGGGTCGTAAGCATAAACTTTTACGTCGTATTCTTTGAGCTTTTCGGCAACCGTTGAGCCAATAGTGCCAAGACCTGCAATGCCTACCTTTATATCAAAATTGCCCTTGCTTTTCTGTGTGTGTATGAAAGAGGCGGGGAGGGCAAGGCGGTATCTTTTAGCACCCTGATAAAAGCCCTTTGAAGCGAGAATAATCTGCGAAACAGTATATTCAGCAACGGGTACTGCATTGGCGGCAAAGGCACTAAAAACCCTTACACCGCAGTTGAGAAAGGGTCTTGCAAAATACTGCACCGTACCTGCGGCGTAAAAGACAAGCTTAAGCTTCGGGAGATATTTTTTAATTTCCCCTTCGCTTAATCTGAGCATACCCCAGGTAGCAAAAGCCACCTCGCATTCGGAAAGAAAATCCTTGTGCTTTTCAAGGCCTCCCTTGTTTATAAGCTCGGGAGAAACCTCGCCGTACTCTTTTAATTTTTTTATTACATCATCGGAGAAAACAAGGTTGAATTTACTCTTGTTTGTGCCAAGCAATGCTATCTTCATATTATCATCCTCAATATTTTTTAAGCATTTCTGTGTCCTTAAAGAAGTTCTTTTCATTGCTTCCCGACACGAACTCAATCATCACTATTCCGTCGAAGCTCTTTTCTCTGAACTTCTTAAGAAGAGTGTCAAGATAATTCTTGTCCTTCTTTCTGAAAAGCTGTTCTCTTTTAAGGTCACGGTAGGATACGTGAACATCCTTTATATACGGGTAAGTTCTGCCGATTCTGTCAAGGTCATATTCCAAACGGAAATATCTTGACTGAAAATAGGTTTTAAAATTATCCTTCTGCAAATCCCCGATGAAGCGGAGAATTGCATCGGTGTTGTTGTTAAAGGTGTTGTCGTGACACTCGGGGCAGACCGTAAGACCGTATTCTGATGCAATATCACACATCTTTTTTGTGTTTTCAAGGAGCAGATTATATTCCTTGTCGGATGTTACCTGACTGTTCTTTTTGCCAAGCCATATTCTTATTGACCCGGCACCCATTTCCTTTGTGATTTCACAGGTGCCACGCCACTTGCCTTCATCGTAAACGGCAGAGTTGAAATAGCTTCCGTAGGAGCTGATTTTTATGTCAGCTCCGTCGCAAAGGGCTTTTACCCTTTTGGCATCGTCGAGGCTTCTGACGTGTACGTCTCCGCCCCACTCGATGTATGAAATCTTTGCGTTTCTGGCAATGCGGACTATTTCCTCTGCGGTCTTTTTTCTGAAGGTAACACTGCAAAGACCAAGCTTGAAGTAATTCATAATTTATGCCTCTGCCGCCTCGGAAAGCTCTTTTTCAAGGGCCTCCTCCTTAGCCTTTCTGTATTCGTTAAGCTCGTCCTCGATAGCATTTTCGTCAAACTTGAAGAAAAGCATAGGTATAGCCTGTGCGATAAGAGCAACAGAGCCGAGAGCGGTCAGCATAAAGAATATGCCGTTGAGAAGGTCGGTGTAATTAACACCGTCAATTATGCTTGCCTGAAGTGTAGAGGTGATAAGAGGAATTCTTGCACCGTCGGTGAGAGCTTCCATTTTTTCGGCGTCATAGCCGAGACCGTTGATTATATTAAGTACGACAACATTGAAAACAGCGGCTGAAATTTTATAGAGCAGACCCTTGAAGGAATATACTGTCGCTTCGATTCTTTCGCCTGATTCCATTTCAATACTGTCGGTAACGTCTGCGATAATGGATGTAAGAAGCACAAGGCTCATACCTACGGGAAAGTTTGTGAAGAAGCGAAGTACTGCATAAATAATAAAGCCAGCAGTTGTGTTGTAGGGTACGAGATAAATGCCGATTACATAAACGATGATATTTGCAACTGCTCCTACAACGGACATAACTATCCACAGTGTCTTCTTGTTCATTTTCTTGAGAAGGGGAGGCACAAGAAGCATTGAAAGCATATAGGATATACCGCTTGAAACTGAAAGAAGAGTGGGAAGAATTGCAACTGCATCAATGTTGGGATTCTTGCCTACAATACCCTCAATGAAGGAGTTGATTTTATCCATGGGAAGAATACCGATGCAATTCCAACGTGCAAAATATGAAAGGAACATAGCACCGAGATTGATAATGCCGTTGAAGAAGGCAGCAACAAGAAGAGCGATGATACGCTTATCCTTGAGTATTCTTTTGAGATTTTCAGAGGTTTTTGCTTTTTTCGGGGGAATATATACCTTTTCCTTTATGCCGAAGAAGGAGCCCATCATAATAGCGGCACCCATAAATGCAAAGATAGCGGCTGACCAGAAATAACCCATATCGGTCATATCCTTTTTACCGTTGCCGAGAAGACCTGCCATTGTCCAGATAAGAACAGAGGGAAGAATTGTACCGAGTGAGCCTACTGTGTTTGAAATTGAAACTGCCTTAACTCTTAAATCCTTCTGAGGAAATACGAGGGGAGTGAGACTGTTTCGGGGAATTTCCATAGCGGTATATGCGGTGATATAAACCATATACATAATGAGCATATACACAAAGTTACCCGCATTACCGAGGTTTGTACCGTCTGCGGTGATGATATTCCAGCTTTCGGGGAATTTTACGGGCAGAAACAGAAGAGCTGTTGTAATTGCGAAGGGAATGGATACCCAGATAAGATAAGGTCTGCACTTACCCCATTTTGTTCTTGTTCTTTCAACAATCTGTCCCATAATGGGGTCGTTGATTGCATCCCACGCCTTTGTGCCGAGAAGTACGATAGAAACAAGACCCATGCTCAGCTTAAGCACGTCGGTCATATAGAAATTGATTACGGTATAAACCGTACAGTCAATGAAGAAAAATCCGAGGGGCAGAAGTGAAAAGGCGAGTATTTCCTTGCTTGTTGCATTTTTCAGGTTAAGTCTTTTTCCTGGCATAATATTCTCTCCTTAAATTTTATTTTCGTCTATTTCGCTGAGGTAATGCTCAAATGGCTTTTGCCCGTAGGGCACGGGTGAAACTCTGATATATTCGGTTTCGCCGTCTTTTGTAACAGTAAGATAATCTCTGTAATAAAGATTTTCTTTTTGTATACTGCCATCTTTTATAAATACTGCACCGCCTCGGCTGCCTGTTTCGGGATTTTCTGAAACGATGGCTTCAAGAAGTGCTTTCATACTAAGAAGCATGTCCTTGTCACGGTAGTAGTCATAAAGGCTTCTGTGCTTTTTCGGGTAAGAGTCAAGAGTGCTCTTTATCTCACTGAGGAGAGCGACGCAACCCTCATAATCTCTTTTAAAGGAAGCAACCTTACTCATTCCCTTTTTTAAGTGAGTGTAGCTTATGCTGTCATCTGCGGTAAAATCAGCCTCATTGTCAGTAAAAGCGTCATATATACTTTCGTCATAAGCATTGTCAGTTTTGTTTGCTATGTGCTTTGCACAGATGAATCCGCCCACCTGAGTGTCGTTGAGTGCGGAGCCACCCGGTCTTGACAAACCGAAAGTACCTGTAGCCTCACCGATAACGTAAAGCCCTTTGATATCACTTTCAAAGTTGTTGTCTGTATAAACACCGCCGTTGTTATGCTGAGCACAGACGGCTATACGAAGCAGATCAGCTTCAAGATTTATACCCTGACGAAGATAAACATCAATAGCCTTACCGTTGAGCTTTTTAAGCCTTTCAAAGGGCGTATCAGCCATACAGTCCGTAGAGTTTATGTAATCCTTTGCTTCTTCACTTAGCTTTTCGAAGCAGAAATCAGCAGGATTTTTTCTGTAATCAAGATAAACCTTTCTGCCTTTGTTTGTTTCGCTATGTACGGCAAAATCTATCTGTGAGCTTCTGTTAGCTCTGCTATAGGAGAACGGCCACTGATAACCCTTGAGGAAAACAAAGCTGTAAGCCTCGTGAATATCTTTAAAGTAATCAGCTAAAAATTCGTATTCGTTGCCGTTTTCATCAATACTGACAAATCGGGGGATAACCTGCATGAAGCTACCTGAAACATTCCAGCGAAAATCTACACTTGCCATACCGTACTGCCATTGAGTGAAGTTACACATTCTGACTCCTGCTTCAAGCATAACACCTGTCATACCATGCTGAGAGGGCGGATAAACGGAATCCTCGTAAATACAGGCAGGAGCCCCCGTGGCACAAATTATGTTTTCAGCAAAGATGTATTCGGTTTTGTTTTTCACGGTGTCAAGAACCTTTACGCCGTAAGCCTTGCCGTCTCGGACGAGAATTTTTATAACAAGCTTGTTATCAAAAAGAGGTGTCTTGTTTCTTTCGAGTACAACCCTTTCAAGCTTTTCTGTCATTTTTTTTGAAGTAAGAGGACCTACAGAGGTAGCTCTTACTGTGTCATCGTGGTCAGTTTTATAGCCGGGATAACCGCCGTAGGAATCTGTGGGAAAATTGACTCCGTACTCACAAAGGCGAAGAAAGCAACGTTGACTGTTTACCGCTTCAAGATACATCTTTTCTCCGTCGCAGGAGCCGCCCGAAAACATATCACAAGCCATTTTATAGGGGCTGTCCGGAGTAAAGCCGTCCATTGAAATTTTATAGTAGGTCTGCTTGTCGCTTCCTGTATTCCGAGAAGTGCCTGAAAGCCTTGATTCCGTGACTATTGCTATATCCTTTACGTCTTCTCTGTAAAGACGGTCAGCGCAGCCGTAAGCCGCCGCACCGCTGCCTATTACGAGAGCTTTATAAATCTTTCTCATAAGCGCCTCACATTAAATCCGCCGTCGCAGTCTATAACTGTACCTGTGCAGAAATCAAAATTGCCCTCCGCAACAGAAACAACACACTTTGCGACATCCTCAGGCTTGCCCATTCTGTTTATGGGAGTAATACCCTCAGCTATAAGCTTTTGGTATTTTTCCTTGACCTTGGCAGTCATATCGGTTTCGATAATACCGGGTCTTATCTCGATGACGCTTACACCGTAATCTGCAAGTCTCGCAGCAAAAAGCTTTGTTATCATTGAGATGCCTGCCTTTGAAATGCAGTATTCACCACGGTTTACCGAAGCAGTATAGGCCGACATTGATGAGATGTTGACGATTCTTGATTTATCGTTTTCAATCAGCAGGGGTGTAAGCTCCTGTGTTACAAAAAAAGTACCCTTAAGATTTATATCTGTAAGATAATCGAAATCCTCGGTGGTGATTTCAAGAATATCCTTTCTTTCTCTCGGAGCAACACCTGCATTGTTAACAAGTAAATCGAGCTTACCGAAGTTATCCTTTACAAATGAGGCAAGCATTTTCCTGTCCACATCATTTGAAATATCACAGGGTACAAAAAGAATTTTATCACTATACACTTTTTCAAGTTCTTCAATCTCTGTACCTTTATTTCTTGCGGTAACAATAACAGTAAAGCCTTTTTTCAGCAGTGCTTCTGCAATTCCCTTGCCGATACCTCTGCTTCCGCCTGTAACAACTGCGACCATAAAATTCACCTTATTTCTTTAAAACGTATTTCTGATAGTAGGGCATATAGCACTCGCTGTCTCTGATTACACAGCCGGCAACAGTACCCGCACGCATAAGCTCTGAGCATTTACTGCATTTGATGCATACCTTGCTTTTGTCGAGTGCACCGTTTCGGAGGTATTCCTTATAGAACGTGGGATAAGCGAAGGTCATTCTGCCGAAGCCTGCTATATCACCTATGCCTTCCTGTAATAATTTTTCAGCATAATCAACTGCGTTCTCACCCTCGAATGTCAGAGCAGAAACAACAAATTTCATATCGGGAAAGGCAGAGGTAATTTCTTTTGTCACGTCGTAAACTCTCTTCATACCGATATTTCCGTCCTCGGGGGCTTTGACTGCGTAGGGCCTGTTGGTATGAGGGATAAGGTAGGGATTGCCGATAGTGAGATTTACAAGCTCAATACCTTTTTCCCGAAGCTTTGATATGATAACCTTCGTTTCAGTAAGATCAATTTCTTCCCTTTCATTAACACCGTAGCCGTATCCGTAAGGGAAGCAGTCACAGGCATTAAGTCTTGTGGTAACAAAAGCCTTGTCTCCGACGGCTTCTTTTACGGCGTCGATGCAGTCAAAATAAAGTCTTGTTCTGTTTTCAAGGCTTCCGCCGTATTTTCCTTCACGGTTATATGCGCTGAGTAATTCATTGAAAAGATAACCGTGACAGCATTTTACATCCATTCCGTCAAAGCCGGCCTCAAGAGCGAGCTTTGCAGCCTTTGAATACATAGCAGGGATGCTGTCGAGATATTCATCGGAAGCTATTACAAAGGGCTGATTCTCCTTGCCTTTCTCCCAGATCTCATTTCTGTATGCAACAATGGGCTCGGGAGTACCCTTTGGTTTGCTATATCTGCCGCTATGGGTAAGCTGAACGATAATAAGGGGTTCAAAGCCGTGGAGCTCCCGTGATTTTCTTTTAATTTCGCTGACTGTAGCTTTAAATCCGCCGACAGTATCGTCATTTATATAAAGCTGACGGGGATTAGCTCTGCCCTCGTTACAGACGGCAGTAGCTTCAAACCAGATAATACCCGGCGCGCCCTCAACGAAACGAAGATATCTGCGGACTGTGAGCTTATGTATGCCACCGTCCGTATTACCGTCACAGCCCTCCATAGGCTGAAAAAGTACACGGTTTTCTGCGCTTCTGCCGTATATTTCTATGGAAGTTGAAATAAGACTTTTCATCATATCATTCCTTTATCTATATTCTTTATAATAATAACATTATAAATGTGAAAAAACAACATAATTTACGAATTTTTATATAAGGTTTTGTGTGATGTGTTTAAAGCATGAAAGGTTACGACCGTTCCGGATTTTCAGAAGCATTTTTAAAAATACGAATTGCGACAGAAGCTCGTCATTTTACTTGCATATTATAAATTATTCACGATTCATTTGCACTTTCAGCGGATATATGGTATAATTCGTTTCGTTGCATGTTGACAAATGAGCAGACAAACGAACCTGTTTGCAAAAATAAAGCAAACTGTTAAGGAGAATATATTTATGAAATTTACTTCCGAAAGCACACTTTCCGATGTGCTTGACAATCCCGTTGGCTACGATGTTGCACAAAAGGTAGTTTATCGTAAAAACATAACTTCCGACATTCTTTATGATGATAGCTTCTGCAAAAAGACATTAGGTGAGCTTCTCTCTGATAAGGTTTCGGATGAATCGATGAAATATCTTCTGGATATTCTCAATGTAAATCCGGAAAAGATTATATCAAAAAGCGAAACAGATCCTGAATGGTGGAAGGAAGCTGTTATCTATCAGATTTATCCTCGTTCATTTATGGATTCAGACGGTGACGGAATCGGCGACCTTCAGGGAATCATCTCAAAACTTGACTACCTTAAGGAGCTTGGCGTTGATGTGCTTTGGCTCAGCCCGATTTATGATTCTCCCAATGATGACATGGGATACGACATCCGTGATTATCAGAAAATTATGACTGAATTCGGCACAATGGATGATTTTGATAAGATGCTTGATGAAATCCATAAGCGCGGAATGAAGCTTATTATGGATCTTGTTGTAAATCATACCTCCGATGAACACGAATGGTTCAGAAAAGCTCTTGCAGGTGATGAAAAGTATAAAAACTACTATTTCTTCCGCAAGGGTAAGGGCGACGGAGTACCGCCTAATAACTGGACGTCTTTCTTCTCAGGCTCTGCATGGAATTATTATCCCGGGCTTGACGAGTGGGCATTGCATCTTTTCTCGTCGAAGCAGATGGATCTTAACTGGGATAATCCTGAGCTGAGACAAGAGGTCTATGATATGGTTTCATGGTGGCTCGAAAAGGGCGTTGACGGCTTCAGAATGGATGTTATTACCCTTATTTCAAAAACTCCCGGACTTCCTGACGGTGACCCGACCGTTGCCAAGCTTTTTAGCTGCGGTACAGAGCATTATTCGTGGGGATCTAAGCTTCACGATTATCTTAGTGAGCTTAACGAAAAGAGCTTCAAAAAATTTCCCGGCACCTTCTGTGTCGCTGAGCCCTGCAGCACGGGTATTGAAATGGTGAAGCTTATTTCCGATGAATCCCGTGGAGAAGTACGTCAGGCATTCCTTTTTGACCACATTGAAAATCCGGGTAAATCCAAATATCAGGATTATAAATATAACCTCAAATATTTAAAGGAAGCTTTTATAGATTATCAGTTTTCTCTTAACGGCTCATCATGGCCTTCATTTGTTATTGAAAATCATGATAATCCCCGAATGGTGTCAAAGGTAAATCCCGACACGAAATTCAGAAAGCCTCTTTCAAAGCTTCTCGGCACGATGGTTCTTACGGGCAGAGGAACGCCCTATATTTTCCAGGGTGAAGAATTGGGTATGATGAACTGCGATTTCAAGGATATAAGTGAAATCCGTGATGTTGAGGGTATAAACAGATATAACGAAAATGTTGAAATGGGCAGAAATCCCGAAGAGGTCTTTGCAGAAATCCTTGCAGGCGGAAGAGACAACGCAAGAACACCCATCCCTTGGGATGACAGTGAAAATGCAGGCTTCACAACAGGTACGCCATGGCTTCGTGTCAACGGTGACTATAAGGAATGCAATGTAAAGGCACAGCTTAATGATGAGACGAGTCCCTTTAATTATTATAAAAAGCTTGTGGCATTGCGCAAGGAAAAAAAGGCGACTCTCGTTTACGGTGATTTCATACCTCTTGAAACAAATGACGAAACATATTGTTTTTACAGAGTGTCTGACGAAGGTAAGCTCTATATTGAAATGAATCTTACTGAAAATGAAACAGAAAGGCCGCAAAAAGCAGAGGGTGAATGCGTTCTTTCAAATTATTCTGCACGTTCGGATAAGCTTCGTGCCTATGAAGTAAATATCTATAGTGTTTGAATTACTATAAAAATGATTTCTAATCACAAAAACCTGAATGCGAAAGTATACAGGCTTGACAGACGTTTTTTTAAGTATAATTGCATTGAAAGTGCTTCGCACGAAAGCAGAGGTGTATAATTTGCTCAGAAAATCAAAAGAACTCACTTCGACCGAAAAAATCGAAGCTGCAGTTGTGTCGTTTATTGACGAAGGTAAATTCGCTGAAATAACCGTTTCCGATATCACAGAAAAAGCGGGTGTAGGTAAAAGTACCTTTTATCGCAATTACAAGGATAAATATGATGTACTTGAGCAGCTCATCGGCGGATTTCTTGAAAGATGCGCTAATATTGTTGTGCGTCTTTTTATAACAAAGGATATAACTCACAAAGAGGTACTTTCAATAATCGTAAAAGCAGGACTTCGTGCTGATAATGAGCTTTTTAGAGCCAAGGATGCTGTTCTTGTATCACGCGCAGTGGGTACAAATGACATCAGAATTATTGAAATGATTCATAAGAAGGTTTCAGAAATATGCTTCAATATGCTCACAGGAATGGGTATGAGCGAAGAAGGGGCAGGATTTTGTGCGGAATTTTTTGTTGGCGCAAATGTAATATATATACTTTCAAATTTTTATAAAACAGGCAAGGTAGATTTTGAAACTGTTGAGCTTTCACTCAAGCTGATGGAAGGAGGCCTTCACAATGAGCATTTTTGACCGTGAATCGGCAAATTTAAAAATTCATCGCCGATTGAGAAAAGCCTATGTAATCCTTCGACAGAAAAAAGAGGACGATGAAATCACCGTAAGTGATCTTGTTGAAGAAGCGGATATTTCAAGGGCAGCCTTTTATCTGCACTATAAGAATTTTGCCGAGTTCAGACTTGAGACAGAAAGATATATAATGGCCCTTTATATTGATCAGCTTCTTGTTTTTCTTGATGCAGGACGTGAAAATGTCAGAGAGGTATGCAGGAAGCGTAATCTTATTTTAAGCGAGTCTGATATTGAAATATTCAAGCTCTTTTTTGAAAATCACTTGGGCTTTACTGAAGCTCGTGTGGATTTTGTTTTTAAGGAAGCTTACACAAGAGCATTAGAAAAATTCGGAGAAAATTTTGTGAAGAAGCATAAAGCCGGGTTTGACCTTTTTTTAATTGGATACATCGCTTCTATGCGAGTTAATATGTTTGACTACCACTCCGAAAAGGTTTATAGGGATATGATAAGAACCTTTGACATATGGGATGTATTATTCCGTGAGGAAAAATAATAAACTTAACTTTAATTAATTGTGGGACAAAACCTCTGAATCTGTCAATTTTTTGACGGTTTCGGGGGTTTGGTTTCTTGTTAAAACAAATTCGGTGTTATAAAATGTTAAAGAAAGAGGTCTCCGGTGGCCGCTAAAATTAAAAGGAGGATTTTACTATGAAGAAAACACTGGCAATCATTCTTTCGGTTATTATGCTTATCGGTGCAATGCCTTTTGCAACGTTTGCGGCTGAGCCTGTTTATGACAGGGGCAAGGTTGCAGCAAATGATGAGGCTTACATTGAGAGTATAAGCGCTGAACAAATTGCATCTGTTATCCTTGATTGGGTTGACAGAAAAATCGCAAATTACTCATCAGACATCAAAGAGGATATTACAGCAGGCGTTATTGCAAACGGTGGCTTTGAGGAATTTGAAGCTATCCTCGGTAAGGATGCAATGGGTAACATTATCGCAGAGCAGATTCCCGAAATCACATCTCTTGACGGTATAATCGCTTATAAGGACTATCTTAATGAGCTTGGCGGTGACTTCGCAAATCTTGATGCAACAGCCCTTATAACCCGTGCAGAAGCCGGCTCAGCTCTCGGCTTTATCGACGGTGTATTTGAGTTTATGGCAGCAAACAGCGAAACCTTCGGCAAGGTATTCCGTTGGGATGATGAAGTATTTGACTATGGAAAGGTAGGGGAATACATTCTTTCGCTTGACCCGACTGTTGAAGAAAACAAGGCGATCATTGATTTCTACAATGACTATCTTGTAGGTAACGACATTCAGGCTAAGTTCACAAAATGGGTTGCTGACCAGATGAATTATGCAATTCCCGAGGGTGAAACCTTTGACGATACCCTTAATAACGGTATTATGGCTTGGTTCTCAGGCGTTTGTGAAGATATGGGTATCCTTTCACAGGAAGCTCTTGCGGAACTCAGAGCATACGATCTTCGCACAACAGATATATATACTCTTATTAAAAATTTTGTAGCACTTGCAGAAGAAGACAACGAGGTTAAGATTGATACCTATTATAACTACCTTCTTGATACGGTTGTACGTACACTTCTTAAGACAGCTCTCGGTCAGAAGGCTGTAGTGGGTGCAGACACAGAGCTTCCCGCTTCGTTCGCAGCAGTTTATACTGATTTTTCTCTTCTTGAAGAAATTTCAGGCGGTCAGGTTTACTATCAGGACGGCGGAAATTACTATCAGGTAACAATCGCTGACGGCAAAGCAACTGCTAAGGCTCTTACATGGGAAACGGTTGTTGACTTTGAATTTCCCACGGCAACAATTTATACCGGTGCTGATTTCGATAAGGAAGTTCAGGTTTACTATCCCACATCAGCAGATGCAGTTCAGATTCTCACTTACGCAACTGCAAAGAATCAGTCTCTTATCGGTGATGCACTCACCTTCAACGGTACAGAAGTGCCCGCTGAATTTTCAGCACTTATGACAGATGCTAATGCAAAAGCACTTGAAGACGGCTTCGGCGTCAAGGTTAAGCAGGGTGATACAGTTATCTCCGAGCTTAATTTAACCTTTAAGGAAATCGAAGAGTTTGCAGAAGCTCAGGCTCTTCCTATAGCTCAGGAGGCACTTGAAAGTGCTGTGTCAGCACTGCCGTTTGCAATTGATGTAAAGCTTGATGCTATTGATGTTGTTCTTTCCTATAACGGCTGGGCAACAGAAGACGAATTCATTTGTCAGGTTAAGATTGATTCAGTTAAAGCGACTCTCAGCGGTACAATGGCTTCGTATGTACAGAGTACTGTTGATTCCGCAGCTACATCGGCAATCGGTACAACTATCGATAATCCCGTAGCAACAGTAGTTGTTGACGGTATTTCAGGCGGCAAGGGTATTGATGCTTCAGGTGCTAAGGAGCTTCTTGAATTCCTCGATACTGATTTTGTAATTGATCAGGGCCTTCTTGATTTCACCGCTAACTATGATGAATATAACGGTGTTGTTGGTCAGGCTAACCGCGTGCTTTATGACCTCGTTGATATGCTCGTAAGCGATGCAGGTATGCAGAAGCTTGCTCTTACAGAAGGCAACAACGATAACTTTACGGCAAACCTCGAAAAAATCTGTGCAACAGCTAACGATATGATGGCTTCAGCGGAAGCTATTATGACAGACCCCGAGGTTGAAGCTCTCCTCGGCAAGGCAGGTATTGATATGTCGGCTCTTCTCGGCAACTTTGACCTTGACCTTCTCTATGCACTTGATTTCTCGTCGGTAGAAGCACTTTGGGTTACTGTTATTACCATCGGACTCGACCTTATCGATAACGGTGAAAATGAGACTATCGAAGAAATCCACGCTCTTATCGGTGAGCTTACCAACCTTGATGCAATGGCAGTTGCTCTTGCAGACTTTGTACTTGGCGAGTGCGTTCCCGCACTTAATAATGCAGTTGCAGAAGCAGGCTTTGACTTCGCTCTTACAGTACCCGCAAAGACCGATGCAGCTACAGTTGCAGACGGCAAGGGTAAGGATATCATTATGACAAAGCTTGTTGACGTTATCTATGAGGCAGCGGTTAAAGGCGTTGCACTCGTTAATGATATAGCAAACGATGCTCTTGCAACACTTGAGGCTGAGACAGATATCGAAATGCCCACAGTAGCATTTGAGCTTGGTGTAACAAAGGGCGCAACATGGATGGATACTCTCACAGCTTTGATAAACAGAGTTTACGAGCTCGCTGACGGAATTATCATCGCTTGTGATAACGAGTATACAGACACTATAGATAAGATTTCTGCAGTAGCAAATGCAGTTCTTCCTCTCGGATCACTTGCTTCAAACTGTGCAGGCAACGGCTTCGCCTTTGACGGCAGGAAGGTAATGGGCTTCGTTTTTGACGACGGCCTTGAAGGTGATTTTGACGGCTTCCTCAGACTGTTTGAAACGAAGGAAAAGACAGAAGATGTTGCAGCTGACGTTTCCGTAACTGAAGCACTCATTATGGCATCTGAGCATATTGTTGATGCATTCTTCCCCGATACAGTCAAGTCAGAGCTTTATGTAAATCTTGCTGATTACAGTGCTGTTTCCTTTACAGAAACAACAGTTCAGGAATACTTTACATCGGCTGAAAATGATGCAGTAATTGCATCAAACAATATGGATTCACTCAATGCCCGCAAGGCTGAGCTTGTTCCCGCAGCTCTCAATCTTGTGAGAGAAGCAGGTGTTCTTCCCTTCTTTGCAGCCTGTGATAACAGCCACGCCGTTGAGAATCTCGTTCTCAAGTCAGCAAGAGTAGATTCAACCTGTAAGGCTGAGGGACACGAAGCAATTTATGAATGCAGAGAATGTGGCTATACAGTTGGCGGTGCAGTAATTGCCAAAAAGAATCACACTTGGGGTTCATGGACTCAGACTACTGCTCCCACTTGCGAGGGCAAGGGCGTTGAAACACGTATCTGCAGTGCTTGTAAGTCAGCTGAAACAAGACCTGTTGCAGCAACAGGTCACGTAACCTGGAGTGCATGGCAGCAGACGGTTGCACCCACATGCGTAGCAAAGGGTCTTGAAGCACGCTCCTGCTCCTGCGGAAAGACCGAAACGAGAGAAATTCCCGCTACAGGACATCCTGATGCAGACGGTAACAAGATTTGTGATACCTGCGGTCACGATTGGAATGAATACGAAGAAGAGGATAACAGCTTCTTCGGCAAGATCAAAGCATTTTTCCAGAAGATTATTGACTGGTTAAAGAATCTGTTTAAATTTTAATCAGCTTAAAACCGCCGGGGAGAAATCCTCGGCGGGTTTCCTTTTATACAGGAAACTAAAATCAGTTTTGTTTTTGATAAGCAGAACCCTTTACTTGCAAATCCGTAACGGTGAATAATTATTAAAGTATTGCCTTTGAGCAATTGTAATTTTATGATTTATATGATATAGTATTTTCCATAAACAAATTATTTTGTGAACTTAAATACCGCTTATGAATTATGTTGTTGTGGTGAATTGCTTCAGAAGCGTTTTAGTTTCGAAATCGGGAGGGCTGACAGGTGAACACGTATTATTTAGCTATAGACATCGGAGCTTCCTCAGGCAGACACATTCTGGGTCATATTGATGGCGGAAAGCTCTGTCTTGAAGAAATATACCGATTTGACAACGGAATAAAAAATGAAAACGGCGCTCTTGTCTGGGATATTGAAAATCTCTTTGCTGAAATAAAGACAGGTATTAAAAGGTGCAAGGAAATCGGTAAAATTCCGAAAACAGTTGCTATTGATACCTGGGGTGTCGACTACGTGCTTCTTGATGAGAATAAAAAGGAGATTCTTCCTGCCGTGTCATACCGTGACGGCAGAACAGCCGAAGCGGTAGAAGAGGTAAATAAAATAATCTCACAGACAGAGCTTTATTCACGGACGGGTATACAGAAACAGAGCTTCAATACAATTTATCAGCTTTACTGTGATAGGAAAAGCGGAAAGCTGGTAAATGCAAAACACTTCCTGATGATGCCCGATTATCTTTCCTTTAAGCTTACGGGGAAAATCAGAAACGAATACACAAATGCAACCACCACAAACCTCGTCAACGCTGATAGCAAGGTCTGGGATAAATATATTCTTGATACCCTCGGAATACCGACTGAGATTTTTTCTCCTCTGTCGCTTCCGGGGACGGCTGTGGGTAGCTTTACAGAGCAGATTAAAAATGAGGTCGGCTTTGACAGTATGGTTGTTCTCTGTGCCTCACACGATACTGCATCTGCCGTTGCGGCTTGTCCCGTTGACACGGAAAGTGTTTACATTTCATCCGGCACGTGGAGCCTTATCGGTACGGAAAACCTTGTTCCCGTGCTTAATGAAAAAGCACTCGAAGCTAACTTCGCCAACGAGGGCGGTGTTGAATACCGTTTCCGTTTCCTTAAAAACATTATGGGTATGTGGCTGCTTCAGAATATCCGCAGAAATATAAATAAGGAGCTTACCTATGATGAAATGATGAATCTTGCGAAGACAAGCACCTTCACCGAAAAGATTGACCCTAATGCCTCCGTCTTTGTTGCTCCCGAAAATATGCTCGAAGCGGTCAGAGACTATCTCGGCAGACCTGATTTATCCCTTGCCGACGTGCTTTCAAGTGTTTATCATTCCCTTGCCGTGTCCTACAAAATGGCTACCGAAGAAATCGAAAGGATCAGCGGAAAAGATATTAAGGCAATACATATTGTCGGAGGCGGCAGCAAGGATAAATATCTCAACGAGCTTACCGCAGAGTATACGGGAAAAAAGGTTTATACGGGTCTTATGGAGGCTACGGCAACGGGCAACATCCTTTCGCAGATTATGAGTGATAAAAAAATAACTCTCACCGAAGCAAGAGAAACAGTAAAATTAACCTTTGATATTAAGGAGGTAATATAAATGAGCAGATACAGCGAAGCTAAAGAAATATATTCAAGCTATGGCATAGATACTGAAAAAGCCTTGGAGGTGCTCAGAAACACCTGCATTTCCGTTCATTGCTGGCAGGGTGATGATGTAACCGGTTTTGACAGCAGACAGGCTCTTTCAGGCGGTATTCAGACTACGGGTAACTACCCCGGCAAGGCAAGAACACCCGAGGAGCTTATGGCAGACTATGATAAGGCGTTTTCGCTTATGCCCGGAAAAAAGAAATTAAATCTTCACGCCTCTTATGCAATTTTTGAAGAGGGCGAGGCAGCAGGAAGAGATATGCTTCTGCCTGAGCACTTTAAAAAATGGGTTGACTTTGCAAAGGAAAGGGGCATGGGCATCGACTTCAACCCTACCTTCTTTTCAAACCCTATGGTCAAGGATAATCTCACTCTTTCTTCGCCCGACGAGGAGGTACGTGCTTACTGGGTCAATCACGGTAAGGCCTGCCTTAAAATTGCGGAATATTTTGCCGAAGAAACAGGTATTCCCTGTGTTATGAATATATGGATTCCCGACGGCTATAAGGATATTCCTGCAGACAGACTTTCACCAAGGTTAAGATTCAAAAAAAGTCTTGACGAAATTCTTGACACACCTTACAATAAGGAAAAAGTATACGTGACCTTAGAATCAAAGGTGTTCGGCATCGGACTTGAAAGCTATACTGTGGGCTCGGCTGAATTCTGCCTTTCCTATTCCGATTACAAGGGCATAACACCCCTTATGGATAACGGTCATTATCATCCGACGGAAACGGTCAGCGACAAGATTTCCTCGCTTCTTCTTTTTAATGAAAAAATAGCCCTTCACGTAACAAGAGCAGTCCGCTGGGACTCAGATCACGTGGTTATTTTTGATGACGAAACAAAGGAAATTGCAAAGGAAATCGTAAGAAACGAAGCTCTTGACAGAGTGTTCATCGCAACTGACTATTTTGATGCATCGATCAACCGTATTTCTGCCTGGGTAACAGGTGTAAGAAGTGTGCAGAAGGCTCTTCTTTTTGCACTTTTACAGCCTGATGATAAAATGAAGAAGCTTCAGGATGAAAGCAATTTCACAGAGATAATGTATCTTCAGGAGGAAATGAAAGCCGCACCCTTCGGTGATGTGTGGAATGAATACCTCGAAAGAGAAAACGTGACAAAAAATTATTTTGAAGAAGTAAAAAAATACGAACAGGAAGTTCTGGTGAAAAGAATATGAAGGACATAATGACTGCTCCTTTTGTTGAAGAAATGAAAAAAACAACCGCTAATATGTACCGTCTCGGCTGGGACGAAAGAAACGGCGGAAATATAAGCTATATGCTCGATGAAAATGAGGTGGGTGAGTACCTCGACCTTGACAGCGTTATCCGAACAATCCCAACGGGCTTTGATGCAACCGACCTTATCGGTAAGATTTTCATTGTTACGGGTACGGGCAAGTATTTCAAAAACGTTGAGTCAGACCCCGAGACAAACCTCGGTATCATCCGCATTGCAAAGGACGGCACAACAGCCGAGCTTCTCTGGGGCTATAAGTACGGGGGACGGTTTACAAGTGAGCTTCCCGCTCATCTTATGAGTCATATGGCAAGGCTTAAGGTTGACCCTGAAAACCGAGTTGTTATGCACTCCCATCCGACCAACACCCTTGCTATGAATTATGTTCACGAGCTGGATGAAAAGAAATTTACCCACACTCTGTGGGAAATGTGCACCGAATGTATCGTTGTTTTCCCGGACGGTGTAGGTGTGCTTCCATGGATGCTTTGCGGTACAAACGAAATAGGTGAGGCTACTGCAAAGAAAATGGAAGAATTCCGACTCGTAGTATGGGGAATGCACGGAATTTACGGCGCGGGAAAAACTATGGACGAGACCTTCGGACTTATTGAGACAGTTGAAAAGGCCGCACAGATTTATATGCTCACCGCACATCTGCCGAGAGTCAACACCATAAAGGATGAAGAAATGGTAGAGCTCGCAGAATTTTTCGGTGTAGATTACAGAAAGGATTTTCTCAACGTATAATCCGCCGTATAAGCATTTTGGTCAAAGAATATTCTCAGACCGTGCCGGGACAGATATCCGGTGCTTGTGTCGGTTTTTTATCATGGGGGAAATGCTTCAGATAAAGAAAACAATTATTTAAGGAGTAATAATATGAAGCCTATAAGCTTTTATCTTGTAACTGATACTCATTATTTTGAAAACAAATTAGGTGCCGGCGGAGAAGCTTTTGAAAGAAATATGGTGACCGAGCAGTATTTTGTAAAGGAAAGTCATGATATTGTAAGTGCCACCTTTGATAAAATTATAGATGATAAAGCTACCGATATTGTAATTATTCCCGGTGACCTAGTAAAAAACGGTGAAAAAGAAAGCCATAACAGCTTTATAAAGGAGCTTTACAGGCTTAAGAATAGCGGTAAAAAAGTCTACGTGATAACTGCAGGCCACGATTATAATGATAACGCATATGTATTGAAGGGGGAGGGACGTGTTCCTGTAGAAGGTACGGATTACAATGAGCTTTGTGAAATGTACCGTGATTTCGGCTATGGAGACGCCATAGCCTTTGATGAAGACTCTCACTCTTATATGACGGAAATTGCCGACGGAATCAGAATGCTCGCCATTCACTGTGACAGTAAGGGTCAGCCGAAGGGTGCAATGGATGACAGACTTATGGCGTGGACTAAGGAGCAGCTTGATAAAGCGAAAGAGGAAGACTGCTCGGTTTTTGCGATATGCCATTATCCGATAATTCCTTCAGTGCCTGTTTTTGATCTGGTCGGCGATGCAAAAATTAAGGATTGGAGAAAGGTTGCTTCTTTCCTTGCCGATAACGGCGTTGAGCTTGTTCTTACAGGACATATGCACATTCAGAGTATAAATGAGTTTTATTCCGAAAAGGGCAACAGGCTTATTGATATATGTACAGCCTGCCTTGTAGGTAGCCCGGGAAAATACAGGAAAATCACCGTAGATGATAATTCCACTCTTAAGGTAGAGACGTTGAGCGCGCCTGATTTCGGTTGGGATTTAGACGGTCTTACGCCGCAGGAATATTTTGATAATCACTTTTCTTCTGCTATTGTTGCAAGAATCAGAGGTGCCTTGAACGGCGGAAAGGGTATTGTCGGACACCTGAAGTCTTTTGCAAGAAATAGATTGGATAAAATTACTGTCGGCACAGTCAAGCGTCTTCTTTTTGTGAAAAGAGATAAAGCGTTTGATAAGAAAAGATTTACTGATTTTGCGGGTGAAGTCGGCGTAAGTATATTTGCGGGTGACGGACCTTATATTGAAGGTACACCGGGATATAATTTCCTTGCAGGTATTCTTTCAAGGGCTTCCTTTGTACTTAAAAAAATTGAACCTAAGCTAAGTAATAACGGTGTAAGGGTTGATCTGAGAAGCATGCTTCTTGACACAGTCGGAAACAATAAAGGCTTTTCAGATAATGATGCTGAGTTTATACTTAAGTAAAAAGCGGGGGATACGGATGCTTTATAAGAAAAACACGGAAAGTCAGCTGGACGATGCTCTTTTCAGAAACCCCACAAGTGAATATAGAGGCACTCCCTTCTGGGCGTGGAACTGTAAGCTTGATAAGGATGAGCTTTGCCGACAGATAGATATTTTTAAGGAAATGGGTCTTGGCGGCTTCCATATGCACGTAAGAACAGGTCTGGTAACACCTTATCTGTCAGATGAATATATGGACATTGTCAAGTGCTGCGTAGAAAAAGCAAAGGGAGAAAATATGCTCTCGTGGCTTTATGATGAGGACAGATGGCCCTCGGGCTTTGCAGGCGGTCTCGTAACCGAAAATCCCGAATACCGTTCAAGGTATCTGCTTTTTACAAATAAATCCTACGAGGAAAACAGCGACACCTGTGCACGTAATTTTGAGCGTGCAGAGGGAGGAAGAAACCTTAACGGCAGGTTTATAGCCGCATATGACATTGTTCTGGACTCAGAGGGCTTTCTTAAATCCTATAAGCGCATAGGAAAGGGCGCCTCAGCTGAGGGAGACAAATGGTTCGCATATATGGAAACCGCTTCACCGTGGAGCAGATATAACAATCAGACCTATGTTGATACTCTCAATAAAAAGGCAATTGAAAAATTTATTGAGATTACTCATGAAAGATACAAGGAAACAGTCGGAGAGGATTTCGGCGGTGCTGTACCTGCGATCTTTACCGATGAGCCGCAGTTTTCGCGTAAGCGTACCTTAAATAATTCTATTGATAAGGAAGATGTAACTCTTCCCTGGACAGATGATTTTCCTGAAACGTACAAAGATATGTACGGTGACGATATTCTGAACTTTCTTCCTGAGCTTTTCTGGAATTTAAAGGACGGACGGGTCAGCGTACACCGTTATCACTATCACGACCATATAGCTGAGCGCTTTTCCTGTGCGTTTGCTGATACAGTAGGCGACTGGTGCAAAAAAAACGGCATTGCTCTTACGGGTCATATGATGGAAGAGCCTTCGCTTAAAAGTCAGACAGCAGCTCTGGGTGAAGCGATGAGATCATACAGGGGCTTTGATATACCCGGTATTGATATGCTATGTAACCGATATGAATTTACGACGGCTAAGCAGGCACAGTCTGCAGCTCATCAGTTTGGCTACGAGGGTGTTCTTTCCGAGCTTTACGGTGTTACCGGCTGGGATTATGATTTCAGAGGTCATAAGCTTCAGGGTGACTGGCAGGCGGCCCTTGGTGTAACGGTGCGTGTTCCCCATCTTTCGTGGGTGTCAATGGCGGGTGAGGCGAAGCGTGACTATCCGGCATCGATTCATTATCAGTCACCCTGGTATAAGGAATATTCCTACATTGAAAACCATTTTGCAAGAGTCAACACGGCTCTTACGAGAGGTAAGCCTGTTGTAAAGGTCGGTGTTATTCACCCCGTAGAAAGCTATTGGCTTTACTGGGGACCTAACGATAAATCCGACCTGATCCGTGAAACTATGGATAAAAAATTCAAGGAAATAACGGAATGGCTTTTAAAGGGCAGCATAGATTTTGATTTTATTTGCGAGTCGTTGCTTCCGTCATTGTGTGAAGAGGGGAGCAATCCTCTTAAGGTAGGCAGAATGGAATATGATGCCGTGATTGTACCCGACTGTGAGACTATGCGCTCAACTACTCTTGAACGGCTTGAAAAATTCAGAGAGCAGGGCGGAAAGCTTATATTTATGGGTAATGCCCCTTCTTATGAAAATGCAGTAATTTCCGACAGAGGCAGAAAACTTTATGAAAAGTCGGTCTGCATTTCATTTGACAGAGCACGGCTGCTTTCGGCACTTGAAAATAACAGAACAGTAACCTTACGCTATGCTGACGGCAGGCTTACTGACGGTTTCATATATCAGCTTCGTGAGGATAAAGACTGTGAATGGCTCTTTGTTTCTCATTGCCGGGAGCCTTACAACAAGGATGTTTTCCGCAACGAAAATCTGAGGATTGTGCTTGCAGGGGAAAAGAGAGTCACAATATACGATACACTGACGGGGGAAACGTACCCTGCAGATGTTGATTATGCAGGCGGAAATACTGTCATAAGAAAGAAAATGTATGATTATGACAGCCTGCTTCTCAAAATCGAGTACGGTAAAAATGAAGTTGCTTCAGAAGAAAAAGAAAAAGAGCTTCAATATATAAATACGCCCTCAGAGGTGAGCTATACACTTGATGAAAAGAATGTTCTTCTTCTGGATATGTGTCAGTTCAGCGTTGATGACGGCGAATTTTTGCCCGAAGAAGAGATTCTCAGGGCTGATAATATAGCAAGAAAAATTGCAGGACTTAAGGAGCGTAACGGTGCCGTTGCACAACCTTGGGTTATTCCGCCTGAAGAGTCGGAGCATACAATTACGTTAAGGTTCACCGTAGATTCTCTTGTTCATGTAGAAAGCCCCGTGCTTGCTCTTGAGGATGCTGAAAAGGCTGAAATAACGCTTAACGGAAGTGCTGTTACGAATACGGTAACGGGTTGGTACGTCGATAAATCCATCAAGACTGTAGTTCTTCCCTCACTTGTTACAGGCACAAATATTATCACCGTGAAGCTTCCGCTCGGTAATCGTACCAACACAGAATGGTGTTATCTTCTCGGCGATTTCGGAGTTAAGGTTACGGGAAGAAAGGTGCTTCTTACAGCGTTGCCTGAAAAGCTGTGGTTCGGCAATATAGTCAATCAGGGTCTTCCCTTCTTTGGCGGAAACATTACCTATCATATGGGGGATGTAATTGCTGAAAACGGTGAAATTGAGGTTGTTATTCCGCAATACAGAGGAGCACTTACTAAGGTGTACGTTGACGGTGAGGATAAGGGTAACATCGTCTTTTCACCCAACACCCTTCGCATAAAAGGACTTGCAAAAGGGTTGCACAAGCTGGATATAAAGCTCTACACACACAGATTTAATTCCTTCGGTTCAGTTCACAACGCCGATTCAGCTCTTGGCTGGCACGGACCCGCTTCCTGGCGTACGGAAAATGAAAGCTGGACTTATGAGTACAGACTCAAAGAGGTAGGTATTCTGTCTGCTCCTGCAGTTAAGGCGTAACTGCGCTGTCAGATCATTTATTGTTTTAAGGAGATGTTAAAATGTCAAAGAAAGTAATTCTTGTTATTTTTGCAGTATTGGTTGTATTTTTTATAGCCTCGATAATATATTTTGAAATTGATCCGTCAAACACAAAAGTTGATTTCAGCTCTGCCGATTCTGAAAATGTAACCGATAAAACCATCAGATTCGACGAAAACGGTAAGCTTAAGATATTACATATTGCTGATCCGCATATTAATAATGACAAGCATTTTGATGCATCGATATGGGTAATTGCAGAGGCTTGCGATGTTGAAAAGCCTGATCTTGTTGTTCTTACGGGTGATAATACGCATCCTGATGAGGATCCTGAAAAAACAAAGGAGCTTATTAATGCTCTTATGAATATTTTCGAATCGAGAAAGATTCCCGTAGCTGTAACCTTCGGTAACCATGACGCCGAGAAGGGCTCTATGACAAGAAAAGATATAATGGAATATTACAAGACCTTCTCATGTGTAATAACCGCCGATGACACAACAGATTTTAAAAACTGTGCTACCTTCAACATTCCTGTTCTTGCTTCTGACAGTGATAAAACCAAGTTCAATCTCTGGGTGTTTGACTCAGGCGATTACGATGAGGATGATCCCAGGCACTATGACCGTGTACGTACTGAGCAGATAGAGTGGTATAAGGAAACATCTGCTAAGCTCAAGGAAGAAAACGGAGGAGAAACCGTCAACTCTGTTGTTTTCCAGCATATAATTGTACCTGAAATTTACGATGTACTTAAGAAGGTGGATTCAAAGAAGCCTTATGCACTTCCGCATATTTACAATGAGGGCGAATATTATATGTTTGACCCTGAGCAGGTAAATTACGGCAAGCTTAATGAAAAGCCTTGTCCGGGTTATTACAACGACGGTCAGTTTGATGCTCTGGTTGAAACAGGTGATGTTCTTGCAATGTTTACCGGTCATGACCACACAAACGCCTTCGGTGTCAGAAATCAGAACATCGATATTTATACGTCTCCTATGACCCGCTATAAGGGCGTTGCTTACACAACTCAGTACGGTTATCGTGTCGTTGAGATCGATGAAAAGGATACCTCAAAATATGAAACAAGAGTTGAACGTCTTTATGATATTTTTGATTTCGGATATATAAAGACCGCAACGGATAACGGCGACAAATATTCAACGAGAATCGCACTTGAGCTTGCAGTCAAGGGTAAGGCTCAGGAAATCTGCATGAAGATCTGGCATTCAGTTGTAGAGCTCTTTACAGGCAGAACAGTTGTATATCCTGACTGATAAAATCTGAATATCTCAGTATCAGGCTTTTACACAAAAATACAAAGCACATATTATGTTACGCAAGGAAACGGATCTTATGATCCGTTTCCTTTTCTGAAATGATGAATTATACTATCAAGTGCAACAGTTTAACAAAAAAAGCAACTCATATAAATCCATGGTATAATGTAGTTTGCGAGAAAACAAAAACCAAGGAGGATTTATATGAGTT
>JAZNIH010000076.1:0-4017 GCA_045577395.1 Acutalibacteraceae bacterium
TATTGTTCCTCCTGTATTTCCGGATAAAATATACAGCCCTTCAAAAGGAACTGTTTCATCGTTGCCGAGTCGGTAGCCCTTAGAATTAATGTACAGATCCTGCCAGTTTGAAAGGTTGATAACAACGGCTTTTTCTGAACATACACTGCAGGTTCCCAGTGTACCGTCAGTATATGGGTTTAAAGCCCATGTATAGCTGTGTTCCGTACATTCATCTGCTGCAAAGGCAAAGGGCATTGTTGTCACAATCATTAAAATTGCGAGCATGACTGATAAGAATTTTTTCATAGTTTTTCTCCTTTCGGAATTTATTTATTAGCTTTTATATCAAGTTCATCGAAAACACTTTGCACTGCCTTTTTTGCAACGGCTTCAAAGTCAATTTTTTCGATAAACTCAAGTGCCTCGGTGATTTTTTCTTCTTCTACCTTGTAAATCCGCAGAAGCATTGTTACGAGTCGTTTTGCCTTTCCCTCAATAGTAAAATACATATCGCAGGGAACTGTCATATATGCTCTCATTATGCCCATTGAAGCGATTTCGGTTTCGTAGAAGTCCTTCAGCTCCTGTTCAGGAAAGCTGTGCCTGAAGGCTTCATGCATCATATTTGCTCTTCGTTTAAGCACCTCGGTGCTTGTTTTAGGCATTGAATAGCCTGAAAGGTAAAGATTTCGCATATCCTCATTCATTTCAGCCATATATAGCTGCAAAACCTCATTGGCTATGAAGATAAGCACTTGGTCGTCGGTGAGCTTTTTTGAAACAGCATTCGATGCCGCCGTAACACCGTCGAGGAATCTTGTCACAAGGTGGCCGAGAATTTCCTCTTTGCTGTTCATTTCATAAATGATCACTCTTTTACTTACGCCCGACAGCTTTGATATATCTATAAGGGTAGTTTTTTCAAATCCTTTCTGCATAAACATAGCTGTCGCTGCCGTTAGAATCTTTCTGTACAACTCTTTCGTTTCAGCTTCATTTCTTATGTTCGCCAAATTATCACCTCTCTTTGTCCGGATTGCGTACCGTGGTTCGTTTTCACTTACAATATTACTACAATTTGGTGCCGTTGTCAATATGTTTGATAAAAAACAATCCTACGCTCGTTCTGATACATAGAGCGTAACTTTTAACAAAAGTCCGAAAAATATGTTATATTTATTACATTATATTTTCGGAGGTAACACATGAAAAAGATATATACAGCTGATCGGAAGCAAGAAATAATAAAGAGACATTTGTGCGGTGTAACAATAACCGAACTTTCAAGAGAAACCGGTATTGCTCGAAGCACTTTATATTATTGGTTAGAAGAATATAACAACGGCATAAAAGAAGAAAAGCAAATCAAGGTCCGAGATTTTTATGACTTTAAGAAAAAATGCGAGCAGCAAGAGAAAATGATAGAAATTTTACAGCATCCCCCTTGTACGGTCAGCGCACCTTTGCGAGAGAGATATAAGGTAATAAGTGACTTATCAGATGAATACAGCATTTCGCTTTTGTGCAAAACTTTAAAGGTTGCCAAGGGCAGTTACTTTAATCATATTTTAAGAAATAGAAATGAGGATACTTTAGCTGCAAAGAAACGAGCTGAACTCACTCCCGTAATCGAGGAAATACTTAACGAAAGCAAGCAAATTTACGGTGCTAACAAAGTACACGCCGTGCTTAAAGAACGTGGTTATTGTGTAGGAGAAAAGACGGTTGCTAATATTATGCACGATAACGGTTGGTTTTCCGTAAGAGGAGCTTCAAAAAAATTATACCTGATGTACCAAGAAAAGAAGCAAAATCTTCTTAATCAACAATTTACCGTAAACGGGCCTAACGAAGTTTGGGTTGGTGATGTAACACAGTTCAGACTTAACGGACACAATTATTATATTTGTGTAATCATAGATCTTTATGCCAGAAAGGTAGTCGGCTATAAAATATCAAAATCCAATAGCACCCAATTAACAAAAGCTACTTTTAAATATGCTTATGAAAGTCGTCTCCCGTCAGATCTAATTTTCATAGCGACAGAGGTGCAAATTATACTTCTAATACTTATATGTCATACCTACAACAATTTGGAGTCCGCCAGTCATTTTCAAAAGCAGGAACACCTTATGATAATTCAGTAGTTGAGGCATTCTTTAAATCTCTTAAAGCCGAAAAGTTATACCGCCTTGAACTTTCTTCAGAAAAAGAGTTCAAAGTGGCGGTTAAAAATTATATATCGTTCTATAACAGCAGCAGACCGCATACGATGTTAAAATATAAAACACCGGATGCCTTTGAAGCCAAATTTTTCAGTAAAATCAAGGATTCTGACTAAATGCAATCGAACATAGGTGGTTCACATTGAGAGTTTTTTACTGTTTCAGTTCATTTTTTCACCTGTTTCAAAATTTGTGTAGTATAAAAAAATAAATAAAAATACTTGTAAACATAAAAAGAAACAACCCCTAATCGAACACGACAGGTTCGAATTCAGGGGTTGGTACATTTGGTGCCGGTGACCGGACTTGAACCGGTACGGTGTTGCCACCGAGGGATTTTAAGGGGATGAATTCTTCTCGGATTTTTAAGCTTTTTCGTTGAACCTTGCGGTCACTGCAAGCCGTCTGAAACATAGACCGCACAAGGCCTCAGAGCCTCCTGATAATAAAAAAAACGGCTCCAAAGTCCCTCGTTACAAACATTGTTGCCCTCCGGAAAAATCCCGGAAATCGGAGGGCAAACGGAGGGCATTTGGAGGGCAAAATATGAATCAGCTGCTGACAGACTAAAAAATGGAGTTGATTTATATGACAAAAAGACAGTATTATGAAGTTCAATTTTCAACCTATCCCGACATAGTAAACCTAAAGCAGTTCCGTGAAATGCTCGGCGGCATAGGAGAAGGCACAGCATTGAAGTTGATGCAGGAAAACAGAGTTGAGCACTTTAAGCTGAGGAATGTGTATTACATACCGAAAGACAGTGTTATCGACTACCTGCTCGGCTATCATTACAGAAGGTACAAGAAGCTTCTTAAGCACAAGATTGAGAGGTGATATCATGTCGAATGTTATTGAAGAATTGTATTACGGCAATCTTGAACCACAGGAACTGACGACGGAAATTACACCCAAGCTGAAAAAGAAGCTGAGTTCACTTGCAAAGAAAGAGGAAGAGCTGTCAGCTATGCTACCCGAAAAGGAAAAAGAGCTGTTTGCAAATTATGTTAATGCTCACAATGAGTTTTCGAGTATAAGCAATTCTGACAGCTTTATATCAGGATTCAGATTGGGCGCAAGGTTTGCGTATGATACTTTTATAAAAGGTTAAGCTGAAATGTTACTGCATTTGCCGTTCTCAAGATAAACTACCGACAACAGCCAAACTAATTGCTTATAAAATATGGATTTATTTTGCAATGTATGGTATAATTATTGAGAATTAAATTATATCGGAGGAAAAAATGAACGATATATTTGAAGTGTATCTGAGAGAAAAAGAGCCACAGAAAAAAGAAAAAGGCTACGCCTGGCATACAGCGATTGGTCTTCAGGCTGTAGACGGGCTTAAAACAAGTGACTATCTGATAGATACAGCAAAAAGAAACATCGAAGGTGACATCACTTTTGAAGAAGCCGACCGCCTTATTCACAGCTATTATAAAGAGAATATATCTCATACAGGAAATGACAGAACGGAAGAAGCAGACAAGGTCTCAGTGCGTATCGCTCAGCTCATTTCAGAAAAGTCCTTTGTAATGTCCCCTGCACAGTATATGTCAATTCATGCAAGACTTTTTGAAGGCGTTTACAAGCACGCAGGAAAAATCAGAGATTATAACATAAGCAAATCCGAATGGGTTCTTGACGGTGATACCGTTATGTATGGCGGTGCTTCAGATTTAAGAGCGACTCTTGATTACGATATTTCGCAAGAGCGTGACTTCAGTTATAAGAATCTTTCCTTGGAACAAACAATAAAACACCTTGCTGTTTTTATTTCCCGTCTTTGGCAGATTCATGTTTTTTC